>JAQGOK010000102.1 GCA_028293645.1 Chthoniobacter sp. | reverse complement strand
TCATTTCGTAGTAGGTCGTGTAGTTGAGGACGTTCAGGGCCGATCCGGTGAAGCCCTTAAAGAAGCCGACGATGCTCGCCGCGCCGCCTGATCCTTGAGCTGGACGGCCGCCGCCAGAGATCGACGTCGCACCTCCAGGATTGATGATGTCCTCGGCGAGATCGTCTTCATCGATGAGGAGTTTCCGCATGATTTCGTCTCCTTTTTGGGTTTGGAAAAAGATGCTCGAACCATCCTCGTCATGCGCGGCTTCGTCGCTGACCAGCGCCCTGACGTGCGCGACGAACTCGTCGCGCGCGGTGGTCTGCGTGTCGAGCTTCGGCACCAACGCCCGGGCGGCCTGAACCTCGGCCTCAATCGCTGCGTCGGAGGTTTGCCCATTGCCGGCCGTCTCCGGCAGCGTGTCAGTGTTCAGGTAGCGCTGCAGTTCGGCGAGTTGCTCGAGCACGGCGGTTTCCGAAGCGGCATCCGCGCCGCCGCCGGTCGCTGCGGCGGTGGGACCGCCGCCACTTGAGCCCTGAGCAGCGATTTTGAAATCGAACTTCTTCGACGGCCAAAAGATGCCGACGATGGCGAACTTCTTCGCGGCCACATCGAACCCTGCCGCTTGCGCGGCGACGTTCCCGAACAGTTCTTTATAGAGCGCACGCGCTTCGGCTTTGTCGTTATTCCAGCCGTGGGAGATGACGAAGACGTCCGTGGTGCCGGCTGGCACTGCGACAGGGTTGAGCTGTTTGCCGTTTTTGTCGAAATCGACTTCGACGTATGGGATTCCTGCGATGTCAGACATGGCGGTGATGCTTCGTGGAGCTTGGTGGGGTGGTGCGATTTGAGTGGGGTAATGTTGCGCTTCAGACGGACTGGATGGCGCGCATCAGGTCCAACAGTCCGGCGCCTTGGAAATACTTGTCGCGCCGGAGATCGGTCGCGTTGGTAACGAAGATCTGTTTCACCCGCTCCGCCTGCCCGATGAACTCTCGGCGCACGGAGAGAAACGCGGCGATCGCACCGCTCACGTGAGGCGCGGCCATGCTCGTCCCGCTTGTCTCCACGTAGTCGCACGGCTGCCCACCGGCGCCCTTTTCCTTCAGCTTCCCCCAAGCGCACGACACGATCTTCTCGCCTGGCGCGACGAGGTCCGGTTTGGCGCGGCCATCGCCGGTCGGGCCTTTGGAGGAGAAATACGAGACGCCGTAAATGTGCGGCATATCGCGGTGCGTGGAGCCTACGGTCACGGCGAGTTCCGCGTTGCCGGGATCGTTGATGGTTACGTCGAGGCCCGCTGGCTTGACCCCCAGGAACTCCGTTTTAACGGTGCCGTAGCCGGTGTTCCCGGCCGCGACGACGACCACAACGCCGCTTTTCACGAGACGATCCACTTCCACGCAGATCGGGCTCTGTCCACACGCGAACCACTCCGGTTCGAATGAGTATCCGAGGCTGATGTTGACTCCGTGAATCAAGATCCGCCGCCCGAAACCGTTCATCTTCTGAATGTGATGGATCGCTGCGATCAGATTGCTCACCGCGCCGTTGCCGTTGCCATCCAGGACCTTCAAGCTCACGAGCTTGCACTTCGGCGCCACGCCGCTGATCGGCGTGGTGATCGGCTCGCTGCGATACTCCTCGTTCCCTTGCTCGTTGAAGAAGCGCGAAACCGCCAGGTAAGGGTTGTCCTTCGGGCGTTCGGGTGGAGCCCCCGCAATGATCCCGGCGACATGCGTGCCGTGCCCGTCGTCGTCGCTAAACGGCATCTCGGTTGCCGTCGTGTCCGTGAAATCGCGATGAAACCGCTCCGGCAAACCCTCAAAGTTGCGGTGCTGCTGGAAGTGCTCGTGATCCTTGTTCACCCCGGAATCCATCACCGCCCAGGTGATTCCCTCGCCGAGGGCCGAGAAGGAATGGTGCGCGGCGTCGGCTTTCACCGTCGCCAGCGATCGGGTGATGAAAGCCTTTACGGGGAAGTCCGGCCAAATGCGGAAGATGCAACGCCACTTGCGGCCAGGATCGGAGGAGTCGGCGTTCACCAGCTGCTCGATCTGATCCCGCGTCAGTCGGGCAAATACGTACTGGCTGTCCGGATCGTTCTTGCTTGGCGAAACTCCGAGTCCCTCGGCTGCCGACGTGCCGACGATTTTGGCAGCGTTGTCCGTCACCCATTCCCGGGTCTCTTCCCGCCCTCCGCTTGCCTCGAGGTTCAGGTCGATGATCACCGCGTAAACTTTCGGATGGAACGGCCATGCGTAGAGAATGGGCCGCTGCCCGTTCTGCGTGGCGTCCCGGTTCGCGTTCCGTAACTCTGCGTCGAGCTGAGCGGGCGCTTTGGCGAAAAGGTAACGTTGATTGAACGGGCTCGTCTTACCCGGCCGCTTCACCACACAGCCCGCACGCGCAAAGATTGCTTCCGCCGTATCACGCGCCCCGCCAATCCCACCTTCGAAGCTCGGATTCAGCTCGATTGCCGCGGCCAACTCGTCAGCTCGGGGCTTCAATGCCGTCTTCGCCGCCTTCAGCGCCTTCGCCTCGATTTCCTTTTCCGCTTTGAGTTCGCGAAGGAGCGGAATCGCAATGACCGCCTTATCGAGAACAAGGGGGTCAAACGGCTCGGTGGGCGCCGGTGGTTCGAGGAAGAGATCGTCTGCCATAAGCCCCCTCAGCTTCCAACCCCGTCCCCAAACCCACCTTCTTCGTCGATCTCAACGCGGTCAGTTTTCATTAAAGGGGACGAGCGGACGACGCGCGCGTGAGCCCTTCATGTATCTTCCCGCCAGCTCGTCTCCAATAGGTGACATTACCCATGTTCCCGGCTGGCCCGGCACCAGCGACAGGCCTTGGAGGCTCAACCCGCCGACCCGGACACTTGCGGCGTAAAGTAAGCGTTTTCTCCTAATTTCGCGCCGTGCGCTGGCTTCAGGACTATGGTCCCCGCCTGATGCGTTGTCTCCCCGCCCTCATCCTAGTTTTCCACGCGGCTCTGTCGGCGCGGGGAGCCGTCGATTTTGCCCGGGACGTGCGACCGATCCTTTCGGAGCATTGTTTTGCCTGTCACGGGCCGGATGCAGGGGTGCGCAAGGCCGAGCTTCGGCTGGATCTGAAGGAGACGGCGCTCGGGAAAGCCGGCGAATCGGGCGACATCGCGATCGTTCCAGGCCAGCCGGACAAAAGTGAACTTCTGCGAAGAGTCGCGTCCACCGACAAGGACGAGATGATGCCGCCCGCGAAGGAGCACAAGCAGCTCAAGCCGGAGCAGGTCGCGACCTTGCGCGCGTGGATTCAGGAAGGAGCGCCGTGGACGGGGCACTGGGCATTCGAGAAGATTGCCGATCGCCAATTGCAGAGTGCCGATTGGGGGAGGCGTGCGTGGAATGCGAAGGATGGCCGTGGCGATTGGTCGCTCAACCCGATCGACGGCTTCGTGGCGGAGAAGCTCGAGAAGGAAGGATTGCAGCCTTCGACCGAAGAAGATCCCGCGCGTCTGATCCGGCGGCTCTCGCTCGACCTGACCGGATTGCCGCCATCGATCGCCGAGGTGGACGCCTTCTGCCAATCGGCAACCGCCAATCGCCAATCGGCAATCGAGCACGCGGTCGATCGGCTGCTCGCCTCGCCGCATTTCGGCGAACGGCTGGCGCTGCCCTGGCTCGATCTGGCGCGTTACGGCGACACGAGCGGGTATCACAACGACTCGCTGCGGGACATGTGGCTGTGGCGCGAGTGGGTGATCAAAGCGTTCAACGCGAACATGCCGTTCGATCAGTTCACGATCGAACAACTCGCCGGCGATCTGTTGCCGAACGCGACCATCGACCAGAAAATCGCGACCGGTTTCCATCGCAACGTCATGACCAGCGACGAGGGCGGGTTGATCGAGGAGGAATACCTGAACCTCTACATCGTCGATCGCGTGAACACGACCGGCATCGCCTGGCTGGGGCTCACCGTCGGGTGCGCGCAGTGTCACGATCACAAATACGATCCGCTGACCCAGCGTGAGTATTACCAGCTCTACAGCTTTTTCGCGAATGTCCCGGAGACCGGCAAGGACGGCGTGCGCGACCGCAATCCCAAGCCGTTTCTGATGGTTCCCTCGGCGGAACAACAAACGGAACTGGTGCGCAAAAGCACGGAACTGGCCGCCGCCGAAGCGCAGGTGAAAGAACTCGCCGGCAAGCTCGATGCGCAGCAGGTGGAATGGGAAAAGCAATTCGCCGCGACGGGTGTGTCCGCCGAACCAGCCGGACCGTTTACCGTTTTCCCGCTCGATGGAAATGCCGAAGGGCGAGATGACAAGGGCCTGCCCGTTGCCGCCAAACTGAACGGCGAAGCGACGTTCGTGGAGGGCGCGGTCGGCAAATCGTTCCGGGTCGAGGACCGGGGACACATCGATGCGGGGGAGATCTTCGGGTTTGAGAAAGACCAGGCATTCACCGCCGGCGCGTGGCTGCGGCTGAAGCCGAAAGGCGGCTCGCCCTTCGGGAAAATGGATGTGGCGCCGGAGTATCGAGGCTGGGACCTGGAGATCCAGGGCGGCAAACCGACGGTGCATCTGATCCACAAGTGGCCGGAGGAGGCGATCACGGTAAGCGCCAAAGACGCCCTGCCATTCGACACGTTCCAGCACATCGCATTTTCCTATGACGGCTCCGGCAAAGCCGCCGGGGTGAAGATCTTCGTCAACGGGAAAGCGATCCCGACGAAGACCGACAAGGACAAGCTGACCGGCACGATGAAGACCACCGCGCCGTTCCGCATCGCGATGCGCGGTGGGGTGAATTACACCGGCCGGGTGGATGACCTGCGCGTTTATCCGCGCGCATTGAAGGTGAACGAACTCGCGCAACTCGGCGGCGGGCCGGATCTCGCGATCGCGGCGATCCCGGCGGAGAAGCGCACTCCCGAGCAAAAGGAGAAGCTCAAGAAGTTGTATCGCGAGACGCAGGCGCTCGATTTCCTGGCGGCGCAGCAGAAGGTCGAAACGGCGAAGAAGGCGCGAACGGAATTCGAGAAACAGATCCCGAACACGATGGTGATGTCGGAGATGGAGAAGCCGCGGGAGACGTTCATCAAGGTCCGCGGCAACTACGATCAGAACGGCGACAAGGTGGCGCCCGCCGCGCCGGCATTTCTCCCTGCGCTCGCCACCACCGAAGCGAGGCCGACGCGTCTGGATTTTGCGAAATGGCTGACCTCGCCACAACATCCGCTGACCGCACGCGTCGCGGTGAATCGCTGGTGGGCGATGCTGTTCGGCACCGGTCTGGTGAAGACGGTGAACGACTTCGGCGCGCAGGGCGAATGGCCGAGCCATCCCGAATTGCTCGACTGGCTCGCCGCGGACTTCGCGCGGGACTGGAACATCAAGCGCGCGCTGAAGCAGATGGTGATGAGCCAGACCTATCGGCAGGCATCCGCGGTGAACCCCACGCTGCTCGCGAAAGATGCGGAGAATCGGCTGCTCGCTCGCGGTGCCCGCGCGCGGCTCGATGCGGAGTTGCTGCGCGACAACGCGCTGGCCATCGGCGGGATTTTGAACCCGACGCTCGGTGGCAAAAGCATCAAGCCCGCACAACCCGCGGGCACTTGGGAGATCAACGAGATGAGCGGCTACACCTACGAGAAATCAAAGGGCGCGGATCTGTATCGCCGGGGACTGTATGTCTATTGGCGGCGATCGACGGTCTATCCGTCCTTCATCACCCTCGACGCACCGACGCGTGAGTTTTGTTCCGCACAGCGGGCGCGCACCAGCACGCCGCTGCAATCGTTGGTGTTGATGAACGATCCGGTGTTCGTGGAAGCGGCGCGCGCATTCGCGCAACGCATTCTCAAGGAAGGCGGAGCCGACGACGCTGCCCGGCTGCGGTTCGCCTGGCGCACCGCGCTCGCGCGGCAACCGGCGGAGAATGAAATGGCGGTCCTCAGCAAAACCCTGGAAGCCCAGCTCGCAACGTATCGCCAGGACAAAGCCGCGGCGGCTTCGTTGGTGAAAATCGGCGACCTGGCCAAGCCCGCCGAGCTCGACGACAGCGACGTCGCCGCGTGGACCGCAGTGGCGAACGTGCTGCTCAACTTGAATGAAACCATCTCGAACTAAGTGTGATCGAAGCACATCGCGCCGTTCTGAAAACCTCACCCCCTCGTTCCCAAACTCCGTTTGGGAACGCCATTGCAAGCGAAACTCCGTTTTGCGAGCACGCGGAGCGCGCAACAAAGGACACGCGCCGGGCAACAGAGTTGCCGCGACAAGTGCGTTCCCAAACAGAGTTTGGGAACGAGGGAAAAGCACTCTCCGACCAAGTGACCGCGCACGTATCGAACCCTCATGTCGCCATGCGTTGGAAATCGGGTAGTACCGCAGAGGACGCGGAGCTATCCAGAGGGCCGCAGCGCAAGGCAGAAATGTCCATCTACGTTCCTCTCACTCCGCTTCCATAACCGACATGGACCTCTCGAATCACATCCAGCACGCGCTGACGCGCCGCGCGTTTCTGCAGAAGAGCACCACGGGACTCGGCGCGCTCGCGCTGACTTCGCTGTTCAATCCGCAGCTCTTTGCCGGCGAAGCGGGTGCCGGACCGGCGGTGCCTGGGGCGCTCGGGAATCTGCATTTTGCGCCGAAGGCGAAGCGAATCATTTACCTCTTCATGTCGGGCGCGCCATCGCATCTCGACCTGTTCGATCCGAAGCCGAAGCTGACCGAGATGACCGGCAAGGATCTGCCCGACAGCGTGCGCAAGGGGCAGCGGATCACCACGATGACCAGCGGACAGAAGAACCTGTTTTGCGTCGGGTCGCCGTTCAAATTCGCGAAGCATGGGACGGCCGGGATGGACCTCTCCGAACTGCTGCCAAACCTCTCCAAGGTCGTGGACGATTGCACCTTTGTGCGCTCGGTTTTCACCGATCCGATCAATCACGATCCGGCGGTCACGTTCTTCGCGACCGGCAATCAGCAACCCGGCCGCCCGACGATGGGCGCGTGGCTCGCCTACGGACTCGGCAGCGACAATCGCGATCTGCCGTCTTTCGTGGTCCTGACCAGCGGCGGCGGCGGGCAGACCTTGCAGACGCGCTACTGGGGCAGCGGCTTTTTGCCGGCGCAATATGGCGGCGTCCAGTTCCGCAACGCGGGCGATCCGGTGCTTTTTGTTTCCAATCCGGACGGCATCAGCGCAGCGACTCGGCGGCAGTTGCTCGACTCGACGAACGAGTTGAACCGGATGGCGCTCGGCACGCTGGGCGATCCGGCGATCACGGCGCAGATCGAGAACTACGAGCTCGCTTTCCGCATGCAGACGAGCGTGCCGGAGCTGACCGACATTTCGAAGGAACCGAAGGAAGTCCTCGAGCGTTACGGCGCCACGCCGGGCAAACCATCCTTCGCGAATAACTGTTTGCTCGCGCGCCGGCTCGCGGAGCGTGACGTGCGGTTCATTCAGCTCTGTCATCGCGACTGGGATCACCACGGCGGATTGCCCGCGGGCTTGAAGACCAAGTGCCAGGAGACCGATCAGGCGAGCGCAGCCTTGGTGACGGATCTGAAAGAGCGCGGTTTGCTCGACGACACGCTGGTCATTTGGGGCGGCGAATTTGGACGAACGGCGTACAGCCAGGGCGAGATCAAGCCGGAGAGTTTCGGGCGCGATCATCATCCCCGTTGCTTCACGATGTGGATGGCCGGCGGCGGCATCAAACGCGGCTATGTCCACGGCGAGACGGACGACTTTGGTTACAACATCGTGCGCGATCCGGTGCATGTGCATGACCTGCACGCCACCCTGCTGCATCAACTCGGCGTTGATCACAAACGGATGACCTTCCGCCATGAAGGCCGCAACTACCGGCTGACTGACGTCGCCGGCAATGTGATCCAGCCGTTGCTGGCTTAAGCTCCCGCTGTAGGGGGACCTGCCAGGTTCCCCCGACGCGCCCGGACCGTGCCAGGGAACCGGCCAGCCTTGGGAACCCAACGGTGCTTGCTCCTCATTTCAGAGTCATCAGCGCAGTTCGCGGCGCACTTCGCGCAGAATGCCGGAGAAGTGGAAGGAGAAGAGCTGCCAGCGGCGGTTGTCGTCCTGGAAGGAAATGTCGCTCGCATTGCGGACGACCGAAGGGAGGCAGCGCACGCGATACTTGCCGCCTCCTCGGCTGGCGATGACCACCTTGGCGCGCTCGGACACTTCGCCCGAGACCCAGTTCCCGTAGATCACGCGGTCTGTTTTGCCGGCGTCCCGCTC
The DNA here is from genome assembly GCA_028293645.1 of Chthoniobacter sp. Classification (GTDB taxonomy): domain Bacteria; phylum Verrucomicrobiota; class Verrucomicrobiia; order Chthoniobacterales; family Chthoniobacteraceae; genus Chthoniobacter. The sequence goes on along the minus strand of JAQGOK010000102.1, from coordinate 10,776 downwards.
GAAGGTGAGGCTATCCATGCTGCGGCCGGCCACGACGTAACCGCGCGCGGTGAAGACGCGCTCGACCACGTCTTGAACTTCAAAGCTCGAACGCCCGCGGACCGTGATCGCCGCGGATGGCGCTCCGGGTTCGACGATCGAACATGCCGGGAATGCACCCAGCAGAACCATCGCGCAAAAGACAAACCGAACGAAACGGGGCGTGAGCATGGGTAGGATGCTAGTGAGCGGCCGGGATCGTGCGAAGCGGAACTTCGAGTGTTACGGTGCAGCCACTTTTTCCTGCAACTCGACCATGGTCGAAATCGTGCCGAGTGCGTTGCTCAGTGCGTGCAGCAGCACGGCGAGCATGGTCGAACCGGAGAAATGGCGCGCGCAGCCAAACACGAGGCCCATGCAAAAAAGCACGGCCATGGTGGCGGGCTGATATTGCACGTGCAGGAGCGTCCAGAGGAGATTCGGGATGAGGATCGCGAGCCAGACGGAATGCCGACGGACGGCCATCCCGCGATACATGAACCCGCGAAAGAGGAACTCTTCGAGCAACGGCGCACCCAGAACCACGGCGGTGATGAGCATCGGCAAGTGGCTGCCTTGCGCCAGCAGATCCGCCATGAACTGCTGCCCACTGCGATCGCCGGCGCGTTTCAGAAACCATTCGCCACCGTAAACGACTCCGGTAAGCACCACTGCCCAGAAAATGAACTGCGAAACACGGAAGCCGCGCAGCCCGAGGTAGTCGAGCAAGCCCGGGCCACGCCGCAGGTGGATCATCAACCAAAGCGCCAGTCCCACCGCCGGCAACGAGACAAACATCGCGATCGCCAGCATCAGCGGATTCGACGCGAGCTCCTGGGCGATCCGGTCCGGATCGATCGCGTTGCGGCCGTGTCGCCCGTACTGCTGCGCCATCGTCGTCACGGCAAAAACGATCCCCACGATCGCCTGAGCGGCGACCATCACGCCCATGGCCAGCAGCCCAAAACCAAGCGTCGCCCAAAAGCTCCAGGGACCACGCGGCGGTGGTGCGACTTCGACGAGATCGGCCGGCGGCACGGGATCAGGGGCAGGGGAGGAATCCATGGGGTAACGCCCGCCGTTTGTAGGAGCGCTGTGCGAAATGTCACGGCTGCCGCGGGAGTTCTTTACACCCGTCCGGGCGGTCGCAGCCGTTCATCTGGTCGATGCCACTCGCGGAACCTCGTTGCGGCCCGCGACCATCCGTGTTCGCAAAGCCGGAGTTCCTGCGAGATTTCGGCTTCAAAGCCACGACCCAGCTCGTGAGCAACCGGACCAGGATCGGTCCCTACAACATGCACAGCCGGGAATCGACCGGGCCCGCTGGCGTTCCGTTTGTGCTGGTCCATGGCCTGGTGATCTCAAGCCTTTACATGATCCCGCTCGCGGAAAGCCTCGCGGAACATGGGTCAGTCATCGCTGTGGATTTGCCAGGCTTTGGCCGCACCAAACCGGCGCCCGAGACGCTGGATATTCCGGAACTCGCCAGTGTGTTGATCGAATGGCTGGAAGTGCGCGGGATCGAGCGGTGCCACCTCGTAGCGAATTCGCTCGGCTGCCAGATCGCGGCGCACGTCGCAGTGCGAGCGCCAGAGCGGGTGCAAACGTTGACGTTGATCGGCGCCACGATCGATCCCGCGGCGCACAGCGTGGTGCGCCAGGCGTGGGAACTGGTCTGCGATGCGTGGCGCGAGCCGATGCGCCTGTGGATGAACTGGGTCGTGGATTTCGTGCGCGCGGGTTTGTGGCGCACGCTCAAAACGACGCGACGGATGTTTGCGGATTATATCGAGCGTCAGCTTCCACAGATCACCGCGCCGACGCTGATTATCCGCGGCGAACACGACCCGACGATGCCGGAGCGGTGGGGCGCGGAAGCGGCGCGCCTTGTCCCCAGCGGCCGAGTCGTCACGATCCGCGGCCACTCGCACTGCGTGCATTACACGTGTGCCGCGGAGGTGAGCCGGCTCGTGCGGGAACATGCGAGCACGTTCCCGTAGAAGCTGCTGACGCCGATCGCTTTCGTGGTAGAACATCGGCGTGTCGAAGGCCGCCTGCGAATCCGCCGAACATCTGCGCCTGAAAGCGCTCGCGCTGCAATGGGCGCAGGCCAGCGGCTATCCGATCGCAGCGGCGGAGGTGACGCTGCCCGATTTGCGCTGCCGGATCGACGTGGCGGCGTATCGGCCGGGGAAAGTGCTCACGCAAAGCTTCGATGGAGCGGGCCAGCCACGGCGGCGGCGCTGGGTGCCGGCGCTCGGCGCCACGGCGGTTTTCGAGTGCAAAGCTTCGCGCGCCGACTACCTCCGCGACTCGCGCTCGCTCACCGCGACGGCGGAGCGGTTGGAGCGACTCGCCGCGCGGAGGGTGCAGTATGAGGAAGTGCTCAAGCTGTATTACCCCTCGATTCGCAACGGAGACACGCTCTTCCCGGAATACGAAACGTTCGAATTTGAGCGGCCTGGCTATGAGCCGTATCAGCGGCTGATCGGGGAGATTCGCCGGCTCAATGCGCGGCTGCACCTCAACACGAAGTTCGAGCAGCTCGTGAGTTGGAAGGCGGCGAACCTGCATTACGTCGTGACCTCGCCAGGCTTGTTCCGCCCACACGAACTGCCCTTCGGCTGGGGCGTTTTGATTGCGAATGGGCAGACGCTCGAACTCGCCATCCGTCCGCTGCTCTGCGAAGCCGACGAAGCGCAACGTCTCGCGCTCCTGCACCGCATCGCGATGGCAGGAACACGCGCGGTGCACCGGAGCCTTCGCGTTGCGCAACCAGCGTCCACCGAGGGGCCGTTCGCCGGCTGAAGCGGAGCGCATTGCGTTCGCATCCGCGCGGCGCTAGCAACTCGCGAATCGTGGATTTTCTCTCCTCAGCTCAAGCGTCAAACGGCTTCGACAACCTGGTGGTGGACGTGGCGGAGTTGCACCGGAAATGGCCGGTCGATCGTCCGGCAGAGCTGGGGCTCGATTGGAAGAGCCCGCTGGAGCGGCTCTACGCCAGCCCGTTCCTGCCGCTCGCCACGCGCAACCTCGCCTGGCAGGTGCTGCGACGCGTGCGACTCGATCTCACCTGGTTCGAGCGCTTCCGCCGCTATTGGGGACGCGTGCTCGGCGGTCGGCCGCTGTGGGGCGTCGAAGACTTTTACTTCCTGCGCAACATCTACCGCATGCGTTTTCAAAGCGCGACGGTGCCCGACACGCAGGAACACGCGCGGCATCTGGAAGCATGGCAGCGGCCCGAAGTGCTCTCGCACCTGTTCCATTCGGCTTACAAAGAATCGCTCCAAAACGAGTTGGGCGTGGTCCGGAGGCTTCAGCAATACAGCTCACGAACGCCGCGGACCTTGCTGGAGTTTGGCTGCGGCTCCGCCCCGATCACCACCACGCTTTGCGAATTCCAGCCCGCTCGCAGCGGCGCACACTTTTGGATCAGCGACATCGAGACGGTGCCGTTCCATTACGCCGCGCACAAGCTGGCCGCCTTCCCGAATGTTCATCCGATGCCGTTGCGAGCGGAGGCGGATTTTCGGCTGCCGATCACGGAGAAGTTCGACGCGATCTTCTGCATGACGGTCCTCGAGCACCTGCAGGAGCCGCTCGCCACGATCGAACATCTTGCGGGTTTGCTCGCGCCCGGTGGGTTGCTCCTTTTCGACTACGTGAAGAGCGACGCCACGGGTCTCGATACACGCGCCGGCCTGGAGCAACGCCCCGCGGTGCTGGCGTTCGTCCGTGAGCGATTTCGAATCCTCGAAGGGCAGCTCAACGAAGCCGAGGGGATGGGCCTGACGGTGGTCACGCCGCGCTGAACCGCGCGGCGCCGACGTTCCGTTTGCGTTAGCGGGAGCTCAGGGGTTTAATCCGATCCGATGTTCTCCCGCCGCAGCTTCCTCTCCCGTACCGGCCTGACCGCGGCGACTGCCGCCATCGCCGGAGCCCCGCACATTGCGCGATCCGCTGAGGCGCTTCTCGCCAATCCTGGCCAGCGCCCGAAGCGGATCATCCACCTCGTCAGCGATGGCATGAGCATCGGCACGCTCACTTGCGCCGACGCTTTCTCGCAGATCTCACGCAAGCGGCCGCTTTCGTGGATGAAGCTCTACCACAATCCGGCGGTCCGGCACGGCATGATGAACACGCGTTCACTGAGCTCGCTGGTCACCGATTCGTCCGCGGCTTCCTCGGCTTGGGGAAGCGGTTCGCGCGTGGTGAATGGAGCCCTCAACGTGTTGCCCGGTGGACGCGAACTCACGCCGCTTTACACGCTGCTCGCCGACAAAGGCTGGGCGCGCGGTCTGGTGACCACGGCGGAAATCACGCACGCGACGCCGGCCGGCTTCGCGGTGCATACGAAGAAGCGCGACAATGCGGCCGAGATCGCTTCGCAGTATCTCGAGCGCCGCGTGGATGTCCTGCTCGGCGGCGGGCGGCCGTTCTTCGACCCGGCGAAGCGCAAAGACAAACGCGACCTCCGCGCCGAGTACACTGCCGCCGGCTACACCGTGGTGCAGGATCTGAAGGGGCTCGACGCCGCGCCGCTCGGCACGCCATTGCTCGGCACTTTTGCGGATAGTCATCTGCCCTACACGCTCGATCAGCTCGGCGATCCGAAGCTGCAGGCCCGGGTGCCGACCCTTGCGCACATGACCAAAGCCGCGCTCGCCCGCCTCGAGAATCGGGAGCAGTTCATCCTGCAGGTTGAAGGCGCGCGCATCGATCACGCGGCGCACAATTCGGATGCGGCGGCCGCGATTCGCGATCAGATCGCGCTCGATGAAGCACTCGACGTCTGCCTGGAGTTTCAACAGCGCAACCCCGACACGCTCCTCGTCGTCACGACTGACCACGCGAATTCCAATCTCGGTCTCAACGGGATGGGCAGCGGATATCGCAACAGCTCGCAGCGGTTCGCGGCGCTCGAGGGCATCAAGATTTCCTATCCCGAGATCCTCAAGCGACTGCAAAAGATCGGCGAGAAGATCAAAGTGCCCGCCGTCCCGAACGATCCCGAGGATCGACTGCCCGATCCTCTCGCGGCTATCCCGAAGCCCGCGCCCACCGACGAGGAGGAGAAGAATGAGGACAACGAGCCGAAGCTCACGGCTGCTGTTGAAATGACTTCAGCGCTGCGGATCGAGCCGAAGGCGGTGATCGATGTGATCGCCGACGCCACCGGTTATGTGATGTCCGCCCGGCGCGCGCAGCTCTTCGCGAACGTGCTCGCTGGCGAACAGCACGCCCTTTACGACCAGATGAATTCCGTGATCACGCAGCTCGGTCAGCTGATGGCCAACCGGCTCGGCATCGGCTGGACCGGCAACACGCACACCTCGGATTACGTGCCGATCCTGGCAATCGGACCAGGCTCCGAACGCTTTGGTGGAATGATCGAGAACACGGACGTGTTCGTGCATTACACCGCGCTCACCGGCGTCGATTTCCGCAACCCGGCGATGCCTTTGATCACCGACGGCGGGCCCGAAGCCGCAGACGTCGAGCACATCGCCCGCTACGCGGTGGCAGACGAATCGTTCGCTTAGGCGAGGTCAGCCCTCCAGGCCTGCGAGGTATTTCTCCGCGTCGAGCGCCGCGGCGCAGCCCTGGCCGGCGGCGGTGATGGCCTGGCGATAGACGTGGTCCGCGACGTCACCCGCGGCGAAAACGCCGGGAATGTTCGTGCGCGTGCCTTCGCGCTGGAGCAGGTAACCGTCGGCGTCCATGTCGAGCTTGCCGCGGAGCGGCGCGGTGTTCGGCGTGTGGCCGATCGCCACGAACACGCACCTGGACTCGAGTTCCGTTTCCTCGCCGGTGAGCAAATTCTTCAGGCGCACGGCGCGCATTTCTCCTTCGGCGTCGGTCAGATACTCGACGGGCGTGCTATTCCAGATCGGCTCGATCTTCGGATTCGCGAGCGCGCGCTCGGCCATGATCGGAGAGGCGCGGAGTTTATCCCGGCGATGGATGAGGAACACTTTGGAAGCAAAGCGCGTGAGGAAGGTCGCCTCTTCGCAAGCGCTGTCGCCGCCACCGACGACGCAGACTGGCACGTTGCGGTAAAAGGCTCCATCGCACGTCGCGCACGACGTCAGGCCATGGCCGATCAGCGCCTTCTCATTGGGCAGACCCAGCCACTTCGCGGAGGCGCCGCTCGCGACAATCAGCGTCTGCGTCTCGTGCCATTCGCCGTCGAGCTTCAGTCGCACGTGACCATCCGCGGGCTCGAAATCCTCCACGCTCGCGTAGCTGAAGCGCGCGCCGAAACGTTCCGCCTGGCTCTTCATGTTCATGATCAGCTCGGGACCGTTGATGCCTTCGGGGAAGCCGGGAAAATTCTCGACGAGCGTCGTCGTGGAAAGCTGGCCGCCGGGTTCGTGGCCCTCCAGCACGAGCGGCGCGAAGTTGGCGCGAGCAGCGTAAATGGCGGCCGTCAGCCCGGCGCAACCGGTGCCGACGATGATCATCTTTTCCATAGGGACGGGGAGTAAAAGCGCGGTCACTGCGCGCGGCAAGTGCGCAGCGTGTCACGAGTGGAGCGGCCAATGCAGGACAGCGGTTCAGCGAAGGACGCAGTCAGTGACTCGTTGGTAAAAGACTCCGTGGCACTTCCGCGCCGGAGATTGCATCCGCCGTTCACCAACTCCCGAGACTTGCCCGACCCCCGGGCGGCTGAAAGAAAGACACCATGCATGAAGGCAGCATCACGATTCGGCTCTCCGCAGATGTCGCCGAGATCGAGCGGCTCAACCGGATTGTCCGGCAGTTCGGTGAACTCCATGAACTCCCCGGTCGGACGCTCTACGCGGTGAATCTCGCGCTGGATGAAATGGTGACAAACGTGATCCTCTACGGATTCGCCGAAACGAAGGGGGAGGAGACCAAGGGGGAGGAAATCGTGGTCCGCATCGAGGTCCACCCTCCGGAATTGCGTTGCGAGATTGTGGACGGCGGACGCGAATTCGACCCGATGCAAGTGCCGTCGCCGGATATCCAGGCTCCACTGCGCGAGCGTGAACTTGGTGGCCTCGGCATCCACCTTATGCGCGCTTTGATGGATGAAGTGACCTACCGGCGCGAGCATCCGAAAAATGTGCTCACGATGAGTAAACGAATCCGCTAGGCTCCCGCCGAAGCGCCGGTTTCGGCACCGGCTTCTCTCATGCAAACTCAGGAAGAATCACTCGGCGACGTCACGGTCCTCACCATCACGGGGCATCTCGACACCTCGTCCGCGACTCCTTTCGAGAGCGTTCTGATGGAGGTGATCGACCGCGGGGAACGCAAGGTCATGGTGGATTGCGGGCCGCTGGAATACGTGAACAGCGCGGGTCTGAAAGTGTTCCTCCTGGCGGCGAAGAAGCTCGAAACGCTGGACGGGCAGCTCGTCCTTTGCGCGCTCTCGCCGAGTGTGCTGATGGTTTTTGAAATGATCGGCTTCACCCGGATCATGAACATCGCCGCGTCGCGCGACGAAGGGCTGCGCATGTTCCGCGAACAGCGCGCCGAGGCGTGATCGGTTGATGGCGTCCGCGCTTTGAAAGGCTCGCGCCGAACGCTGCCTCGACCGCGCCTGGCGGCGGCGTTTGGTGGCGCGGAGACATCGCAGCCGGGCGCATGAAGGTTAAGCTCTCCACGCGGCTGATTCTGAGCGTGGCATTGCCCGCGACTTTGCTCTTTGTCGGGGTGCTGTGGTTTTCCTCGCAACGGGCGGTGCAGCGCGTGATCGCGGGGACCGAAGAGCAGTCGAAAGTCACCGCGCGCTATTATGCCGCGCGGCTCGATGCCGAGCTGAGCAAGGTCAGCAAAGTGCCGGAAATGATCGCGCTGGAAGTGGAAAGCCTGCGCTTCGAGAGCGAGTCCGAGATTGAGGCGTATTTGCGGCACGTGGTGGCGGGGAACCCGGAGATCTTCGGAAGCTGCATCGCGTTTGAGCCGGGCGCGTTCACGCCGGGCAAACATTTTTACGCGCCTTACTTTTACCTCCACGAAGGCCGGCCGGAGTTCGTGCAGCTCGGCAATCCGGAATACAACTACTTCAATTGGGAGTGGTACGAGCGGCCGAAACAAACCGATCGACGAATCTGGACCGAGCCTTACTTCGATGACGGCGGTGGCAATGCGGTGATGACCACCCGCTCGGTGCCGTTCCACCGGAACGGCGCCTTCTGGGGCGTCGCGACGATCGACATTGCGCTCACGCAATTGACCAAAGATGCGGCCGCCATTGAAGTGGCGAACACGGGCTACGCGTTCATCGTCAGCGCGAAGGGGCGCTACGTCGCCTTTCCCGATCGCGCACAGATCATGAAAGGCAGCCTCACGGATTCGAATCCGGAGCTCGCGCGGCGCATGATGTCGGGCGAGGACGGCTTCCGCAAAACGCGCGAGCCATGGCGCGGCGAGGAGGCGTGGATCGCTTTTGCGCCGGTGCAAAGCGGCGGCTTTTCGCTCGCGCTCGTTTACCCGCGCCGCGAAGTGTTGGCACAGGCGGCGGAGTTTCAATTCGAGCAGCGGGCGATCGCGGCGATCGGCATCCTGGTGCTGCTCGGTGCTTTGTATTTTGGCGCGCGATCGATCAGCCGGCCGATCACGCAGCTCGCCGCAGCGGCGCAACAGGTGGCGAAGGGAAACCTCGATCACCGGCTGGAGATCGATGCACCGCTCGAGGAAGTGCGGCACCTGACCTACGCCTTCAACAAGATGACCCGCGACCTGCAGATGCGGATGCAGGAACTGCGCTACACCACGACGGTGAAGGAGCGATATGAAGGTGAGCTGAATGCCGCGCGGCAGATCCAGATGAGCCTGTTGCCAAAACGGTTCCCGCCCTTCCCGGAACGGCGTGAATTCGACATTCACGCCATGGTGCGCCCGGTGCGGGAAGTCGGCGGCGACTTCTACGACTTCTATCTGTTGGAGGACGACTGGCTCTGCTTTTTCGTTGGCGATGTCTCGGGCAAAGGCGTGCCTGCGGCGCTTTTCATGGCCGTCACCAAAACGTTGCTCAAAGCAAGCTCGTCGCGGCCCGGCGCGGGCGCTGAGATGCTTTCCAAAGTGAACAACGAGCTGTGCGCGCAAACCGACGGAGGCATGTTCGTCACCCTTTGTTATGCGCTGCTCGATCTCCGCACCGGCGCGCTGGAGATCGGGAACGCGGGGCATTATTCGCCCATTTGCCTGCATGCGAATGGCACCGTCGAAGCGATGGAGACGCACAGCAACGTGGCACTGGGCGCTTCGACCAACCTGGAATACAAGGTGAGCACCGGACAGCTCGCACCCGGCGATGCGCTGTTCCTTTTTACCGATGGAGTGACTGAAGCGCTGAGCCGCGAAGGCGCGTTTTACGGTGCTGCCCGGCTGCAAATCGTGCTCAGAGATCTCGCGACACTGCCGGTGGAAAAGGTCACGCGCGGGGTGATCCAGGACGTGCGAGCTTTCTGCGCCGATCGGGAACAATCCGATGACATCTCCGTGCTCGCGGTCCGTTGGCGCGGTCCCACTCTACTGAACTAATCTGACCCTCCCTGCCATGGCCCTGAAGAAGCGCGAACTGAACTCGGTGAAGAACTTCATCCTCGATACCAACGTCCTCATTCACGATCCGCAGTCGATGTTTTCGTTCGAGGAGAACGTGGTCTGGATTCCGATTGAAGTGCTGGAGGAGCTCGACCGCTTCAAATCCGAAAGCACCACGCGCGGTGCCAATGCACGCGAGGTGCATCGGCGTCTCGGCGCGCGTTTTCAAAACATGCAGCAGATGAAGGAAGGCGTGACGCTCGAGAATGGCGGGCGGCTGCAGGTCTGCATTCACCCGGCTTTTTCGGGCAACGGGACTGGCGCGAAAGGACTCAGCCCGACGTCTCGCAGTGAGATCGTGCGACGGCTCTTTCCCGATCTCGAATCGGCCGACAACCGCATCCTGATCAGCGCCGCGTTCGTCGCGGACACGCAATCGCGCGGCATCCTGGTCACCAAGGATCTGAACATGCAGCTCAAGGCGCGCGCGCTCGGGATGGAGGCGCAGGATTACCGCACCGACCGCGTCGAGGATAACGACATCCCGCGCACGCAGGGCCGCGGGCCGCAGGAGGAATACGAGACGGTCGATATCGCCGGGCACACGCTCCAGGCTTTCGCGAGCCAGGAGCGGATCACTTTGCCCGAGCACGCGAAGCTGGCAGCCAACCAGTACGGGCTGCTGCGCAATGAGGAAGAGCCCAGCCCCGGTGTGCCGGCGCGGCACGTGCGCAATGGCGAGTTTCACACCTTGCGCCACGATCGCATCACGATCCGCGGCGGCCGCAGTTTAACCGCGCTGAATCTCGGTCAGCGCTTCCTGCTCGATGCGCTTTTCGATCCGGCGATCACGTTGGTCACCGTCTATGGCAAAGCGGGCACGGGCAAAACGCTGCTCAGCGTCGGCGCGGCGCTCGAGCAGGTGCAGAGCAACGACTACGGCAAGATGCTGATCACGCGGGTGATCATGCCGACCGGTCGCGACATCGGTTTTCTGCCCGGCCGGGTGGAAGAGAAGATGCAGCCCTGGCTGCAACCCGCCTACGACGCGCTGGAGCATTTGCTCGCGGTCCCGCGGAAGCCGGAGAAATTCGACAGCAAAAAGCAGAGCGCGCGAAAAGCTTCGGGGCCGCACATCGAGAATGGCCACGGCACGCCCGGAGGAAAGCTGGCGCGCCCTTACGAACCGCTGATGCAGGCAGGCTTGCTCGAAGTGGAAGCAATCGCGCACATCCGTGG
>JAQGOK010000090.1 GCA_028293645.1 Chthoniobacter sp. | reverse complement strand
ATTGCAGCCGAGGACCGAGCTCGAAGAGCGAGCGGGCATGCAGCGCAAATATTTTCAACGCCCTTTGCGGTTGTCAGCGCTTTCCAAGGTAGCGAATTCACCAACTTGAACTTCGGCCGGATCCCTGAGAGCGGCTCCGAAAACTTAGCTATGCGGCTGCTTAACCTATTACGCCGGACTCCGACTGTTGCGGACCTTCCAGAGCCGATTCTTCCGGCCGTCAACGCACAGATGGTGTCTCCGCGAGAGCAGCGATCGCCAGAGGCCGTTGCGGGTCCATTTTATGTCGTATCAGATCAGTGTATCATCTGCGACCTTCCACCCGAGACGGCGCCGAGCAGCATTCGATTCCATTTCACAGCCAATTGCGGAGATTGCCCTCACTATTGCTACGTTTACAAGCAACCCGAGACTCGGGAAGAGCTTGATAGGATTATCGAGGCGGCGCGCCGTTCCTGCGTTGAGGCGATTCGCTACTGCGGGACCGATCCATACGTTCTTCAGCGTCTTTCCGTTGCCGGATACGCGAGACTCTGCGACGCGCTATGAGCAATCCGTCCAAAAGCCTAACTCGGTCGGTCGAGCGAACGTCCGTTCGTGTCACGCCGGCTGCTCGACTGCCTACGCCCCTGTAGCCGTCGCGCCACTCACTGCCATCGCTCACCTTCTGCCGTTCGGTGACTTCGCAGGCCTCCCGTGGAATACACTGTGATCTTTGACGTGAGCGAAAGCGGATACCGCCATTGGTGGTTCCCCTCGGTCGGGTTGATCTTCGTCGTAATCGGCAGCGTTCTCTTCCGATTTCGTCATCAGCTTGGACACCGCACCCCAGAATTCTTGCCTTACTTGTTTCTGGGATTCTCGATTCTTTGGACAGTCTTCGCCCTCGTGGTCACCGCAGCAGGCCATTCGCATCTGTCGGCAGCTTTGCGCGAGGGCCGGTGTGAGGTCGTCGAGGGTATCGTCACCGAATTCCAGCCGATGCCGACAATCGGCAAAGGCAGTGAGTCTTTCATCGTTAGCGGCAAGCGATTCGAGTATTCAGACTTTGTCGTGAGTCCGGGCTTCAAGCACAGCACCTACAAAGGTGGTCCAATGCGCGAGGGGCTTGCGGTTCGCATTCATTATGTCGGCGATGACATCGCGCGCTTGGAGGTGGCCCGTTGAAGTCGCCGAACCATGCGTAGAATCGATGCGACTCCTCCTTGCCATCGGCATCTTAGTTCTAGGCGTGCTTGTAGTTTGCGCCTGCGTGCGCGACTACATCCACGACACCCGCAACGCCATTGCGGACGATATGTGGGACTATCTGCAGGGACGGATGCTTTCCATCATGGTCGGCGCGGTGATGATCGTTGTCGGCGGTTGCATGGTTCTTCTCGCCCTGAACCCGGGTTCGTCGCTCTCCTTCTCATCCGAGTTCCCATTCGTCCTCGTGCAGCGTCCCACCGGAGGCAGACCATAATTGCTCGGCGATTCTTCGGGTTATCCGCAGTTCGGGCGATTACTCCCGTCCCACCACGCAGCGGTCGCTCCAGCCGTCGCGTGTCGTTGATCTCTACCGTTCGTTCATTCGTTGGCTTCGCAATGATTGACAAGCGTCAGTAGTTCCAGCACTCGCTGGAAGTGTCTGCGATTCCGCTAGCCCGAGAGGAGGCATTTGGTCCGGATGGGTGCGCTTACATGTGGTGTCTTCATTGTGAGAGGGCCTATAGGCGCGAGGAATCCCGGCAGGGCGGCAGGTCCACCAGTCGTTTGCGCTTCGCCTTCTTTGCTTCCGCGATGAGGGGAAGCAGATCTTCGTGCAAGGGCGCGGTATGAATCCGGCCGCCTTTCGCTCGAAGGAGATCGACTTGCCTTCCAAGTCGATATTCCGAAGCGACACGGCAGTTTTTCCGAAATTCGGCATCCCTGGCGCATCGCCACAAGCCACGAATCGCGCATCCACGCGTCCTGCATCTTAAGCGCTTCCTCGATCTTCGACACTTCGTCCGGCTTGATGTCGCCGTTCCGTTTAGCGGGAGTGCGTTTCAGACCAAGGCGGACGCAAGGGTTCGCAGTGATGTAGCTGCGGCGGACGGCTTCCTGCAGAATGGCCGAGAAGACTTTCAGCTCGGTGAGTGCCGTATTCCCAGGAGCGCGAGCGCATCAATTCTTTCGGCGCGTTGGTGCGGAACTGAGGGTAGTCGATGCAGAGTTGGTAGGTGACTTGTCCGGGCGAGATAATCTTCCGGTGCTCCAGGAAGGTTGCGAGAGCCGACCACGCATTGAGGTAGCGCGTGACCGTCTTGGCGTTGGGGTAACGGTCTGCGAGGAATCTTTGGAACCCACGCCTCAAATCGGTGGGCGTTCGCACCGTCGTCAAACTGCTGCTCCAGCACGGTCTGCGCAGCGACCATTTGCTTAACTTTACGGCGGGCACCGGGCGCGTCCTTCGGATCCCCGACGACTTGCCGCCCCAGGCGCCGGTTCGATTCCGGCTCCAGCCATTTCTTCGCGACGGTGATGGAAACAAAGGGTTTCAGCACTCGGCTGGATGCAAATTGGCGCGTTGGCGCTGCACCTGCTTTCGCATTGCGGCGAATTCCCGCATGCAAACTTCGATCGTGATCTGCGCCAGCCTGTTCCTGGCCGTTTACATCCCCGGTGTGATCCTGATGGTGCTCGGTTTAAGGAAGCCGCGTCCTCCCGCGACGAAGGCGCCGGACGGTCAGCTGTCACACTCTCATTCCGGTTCTTCAGCTGAATGACCCACAAACACCCGGTCGAAACGGCCGTGCGCACGAACCAATGTTACGCCCATGGTGCTCCTCCTTTGCATCCTCCTTTTGCTGCTGCTCGGTTTTATGATCAGCAAACTTCGGGACATCCCCTACGGGCATGAGGATGAGGCGGGGTTTCATTACGGCGACACTCCGACGCGCGATTCTCAGGGACGCGCAGGCTGATTCCAGGAGCTTCCCCGGCGACGGGGAGTTTCGTATCGTCAGGACCGTGCGCGTCCGTTGGAGGGAAGCTGGCCGACTCAACGCGGATTGAACTGCACCCAGTCCAGGTTCATCAGCCCACCTTTACCAGCGTTCACGAAGACGGAATAAACGTCAGCCGACGCGGCTGGTAGATTGATTCCCACCGCAGTCTTTTCAATCCACTTATCCCAACCGCCGGTATTTGGCATCTCGACGGATCCGAGGAGGGCGCCATCCGGCGCGCCGAGCCGGAATTCGATGGTGCCGCCGACGTTGCCGGAAGAAGCACGAA
>JAQGOK010000218.1 GCA_028293645.1 Chthoniobacter sp. | reverse complement strand
AACCAGGGTTTGAGACGAAGCCAATCGACGCTGAGATCACGACAGTGCCATTACCGCAGCCATTGCTGAAGCTCCACTCGTGGATGTCAGACTACTATGTCTCTCATGCCGTCGCGGTTTGGCAAACAATGCTCCCTAGCGGTTTGTTAAAAAAACGACGTACTTCATTAAATACTCGCACTCAACACCTTAGAGATAGAACACATTTTTTACTCAATAGTTCTCAACAACAAGCATTTGACCAGCTTCTGCAGCGTCCGTCAGGTACGAGCCTCTTGCACGGAATCACTGGCTCAGGTAAGACTGCGCTTTACGTAGAACTCGCAAAGCGCTCACTTAGTGAAGGAAAATCAGTCATCATACTTGTCCCGGAAATTGCGCTGACATCCCAGATCATCGCCGATTTTGAATCCCACATCAATAACCTACTGGTTACACACTCAACGATGACTGAGTCTGTTCGTCATAAGACATGGCTCGAAGCTCTATCGTCCGAGGAACCTCGCGTGGTTATCGGACCGAGATCGGCACTATTTACCCCGCTTCCGAACGTCGGATTGATCGTCATCGATGAATGCCACGAGCCGAGCTATAAGCAAGAAAAGTCGCCTCGATACTCAGCGCTCCGCGCCGCTAGTATATTAGCTCGTGAACATGGCGCTAGACTGATACTCGGTAGTGCAACTCCGAGTGTGTCTGACTATTTCCTTGCAACTAAAACTGCACCAGACAGTATCGTCCGACTCGACGCGCTAGCAAGACCCGGAGCCGTCATGCCCGAAGTATCAATCGTCGACATGACGAAGCGTCATAACTTTAAGCGAAGCCAATTCTTGTCCGATACCCTGATCACGCAGTTATCTGAGACAATAACAGCCGGTAGCCAGGCTCTGATATTTCATAATCGCCGTGGAAGCGCGCCGATTACACTATGTGAAAACTGTGGGTGGAGCGCGGCCTGTCCGAGATGTTTTGTCCCGCTGACGCTGCATGCCGACCAATATCAACTGCGATGTCATCTCTGTAACTATCACGAGCGTGTTCCAACGAGCTGCCCGGAATGTCACGGAGCAAACATCATCCATAAAGGCATAGGTACCAAACGAATAGCAGAAGAACTCGCCAAACTATTTCCTGATGCACGAATTGCGAGGTTTGATGGTGATAATACAAACGAAGAAACTGTCGATAGCCAGTACCAGGCGCTCTACGACGGCGATATCGATATAATTGTCGGCACCCAAGTCATCGCAAAAGGTCTCGACCTCCCAAAACTTCGTTTTGTCGGTGTCGTTCAAGCCGACAGCGGTCTTGCGCTTCCCGACTATCAGTCCTCTGAGCGAGTATTCCAACTACTCGCACAAGTTAGCGGACGTGTCGGACGCAACGAACACGCTAGCAATGTTGTCATCCAGAGTTACCAACCCGACCACCCCGCGGTTAAATTTGGAATCGCCCGTGATTATAACAGTTTCTACGACTTCTCAATCGCCGAGCGCAAACGCGCAAATTTTCCACCGTATTCATATCTCCTAAAGATGACATGTACCTATAAGTCAGAATCCGCCAGCATCCGAGCTTCCCGGGCGCTGGCAAGCACCCTCCGTCCCCACCTCGGCAGTGACATGGAGTTACTCGGCCCCGCTCCAGCATTTTACGAACGAGTCCGTGACAGCTACCGTTGGCAGCTGATCATCAAAGGAAAGAGCCGCAGTGAGCTCGCTGGCCTTATCGCGCATATTCCGCCGCAACACTGGCAATACGAACTCGATCCGGTAAGTCTGCTCTAGTCAAAATATCTTGACTAGTTTATGCACGCTCAGTGCGCAAAAATAAGACGGTCACCTCCCCTATAGAAACGAGGTATGGTGATGACACTTACGGTCCGCACCTTTCGAGGAATGAGCATCGACATCAGTCAGGTGAGTCTCGGCGACATCTTGGTGGTCAGCTCGGTACGCGGGCGTGGTATCAAGTTGCTACCTGTCATGCAGCGCTGCACTCGACGCTGGGTGTATGCAAAATCAAGCTGGCTGCCAGGCGACAAGCGACAGGTCGAAAATTTGATCGCCAAGAACTCATCGATTACAGCACTCGATGGTTACGGTTCGATCGATAACGGTTCGATCGACATCTTCGTTCCACTCCAATTCTGTATGGATATGCCGCTTCCTTGTGAAGTTGAAATCAACTGGGAGAGTGACGCAAAGGGTCGGTCGCGTTCACGATCCTTGGGTAGCTTCGTAAGTACTGGTGGTGATGTCGTAAGCGTAACGCCAGGTGTCATTTCCCGTTCCTGAAGTAGAGCATCCGCTCCTTCGGGAGCGGGCGTTCTGCTTTTATGGATTAATTGTTTATTTAAAGGTGATACATGTTCTGGAGACCCAGAACCAAGTCCTACTTTCTTTCATTGCGAAGAAAGTAGCAAAGTACGCTAGCTTACTTCTTTAACGCCAATAACCTTCTCATCTAAATAACTAACCTGCTTATCGCAGCGAACTCGGCTATCTGACTGAACCCAAGAAATCTGAAGACAATTTTGGCGTCTCGGGGCGAGAATGTTTGAGACAA
>JAQGOK010000048.1 GCA_028293645.1 Chthoniobacter sp. | reverse complement strand
TCGGATTCATGCACACGCTTTTTGCGTAAGCGCAGCCAGTTGTTCCAAGTCTTCCGCAAGGCGTCGCGTCGCGAGATGTAGCACTGGTTCAGCTCCGTGCCGCGCCTGATCTGCTCGATGATCCCGCGGACCGAAAAATCCTCGGTGTGGAGAATCGTATATGCAGTACCGATCGCCGCTTCGTGGTGCGCGTCGCTTCCCGCCGTCATCGGCAAGCCGCGCTTTGTCGCGTATTCAAACGCCATCCGGTTGTAGCGTTTGAGCGTGGTTGCTGCGTTGAAGACTTCCAACGCATCGAGCTTCAGCTCATCGAGCACGGACTGCCGAATGCCGGCCCGGAAGAGATCATAAGGATGCGGTGGAATGACGATGCCGCCCATTTCGTGGACGAGGTCGCAAACCTCGGCTGCGGGAGTGCCTTTGAGAAACGGGAGAATCACACCGAGGCAAAGCAGATGACCCTCGGCGGTTGTCACCTCGACCGCCGGGAGGACGAGGAAATCGTCCACGGGCGCGCCGTCTTCCCGCACCAAACCCTTGTCGAGCAGGTAACGGCAGCCATCGCTGGTGTTATGATCGGTAAGCGCGAAACCGTGCAGACCTTTCTTCCGTGCGGCGGCGATTAACGACTCTGGACTGCTCACGCCATCGCCTGAAAACCACGAGTGGCAATGCAGGTCGATGTTGAAGGGCATGGCCAAAGATGCGCGATGCGCCCCGCGCGATGCAAGTTGCACGGCTGCATCACTTGCCACGCGAGTTCACCTTGCTGCATCTTCCGCGGATGAGCATTGGCTTCAAAGAATGGACCTTGATCTGCGACGCGCTCGGCACTGGCGAGCAGAGCATTATCCTGCGCAAAGGCGGCATCGCCGAAGGCCGCGCTGGGTTCCGATTTCAACATGACGAGTTCCTCCTGTTTCCGACGCTTTTCCACGAACAGGTCTCGAAGCTGAAGTTGCCAGGCTCGACTGCGTTACCGACGGTTCGCGCGGACGGCCAGGTCGAGGTGAATTTCGGCGTCACGGTGGAATGGACGCACGATCTCGCGGATTGGTCGGCCGTGCAGCGGCTCGCGCCTTTCCACCTCTGGCAGGAGAGTGAAGTCGAAAAGCGCTTCCGCCAGGACGATCAGCCCGGCGTCAGCCTCGCATTTGTGCGCGTCTCCCGACTTTCAGAGCCGTTCGTCTTTCCCGACTCACCGCGTTTCGGCGGCTGCCGGTCGTGGGTGCAATTGCCGGATCTGCCGGCGGAAAGCGCGACTGTGCGGGTGCTGGACGATGCGGTCCATCGCGAACGCGAGACGATGATCAAGTCAGCAATCGCGGGAGCGCACTGATCCGCGGCGGGCTTAGAGGGAAGAGTCCGCCGGGAGCTGATTGCTGAGCGTCTCCCACTCTTTCGTGGCGCGCGCGAGATCCTTGGCGACGCCCATCAGCTCGCGGTTGAGCGTCACGGCGCGCCCGCCGGCTTCATAGATCTCGGGCTTCTCGAGTTCGGCCGTGAGGTGCTGTTGCTGCGTTTCCAACGCGGCGATTTGCATCTCCAGATCGGTGATCCGTTTCTCGTGATCCCGCTTCACCTTCGCCTCCGCTTTGCGTTGATCGGCCGCAGCACGCTTCAGTTCGCGCTGCTCCCGCATTCCCAAGCCAGTCGGAGCCGCGGCCGTCGCCGCCTGGGTCGGCTGAGCGTTCTGCAATTTCTCGCCGGCAGTCGTGCCGGCGCGGGCAGACGTGGCGCGGCTCTTATCCAGGTAGTAGTCGTAATCGCCCGCATAGGGCGTGAGTTTGCCGGCGCTGATGTGCAGGACCGTCCGCGCCATCGACCGGATGAAATGCACGTCGTGGCTGATGAAGATCAGCGTGCCCTCGTATTGCTTTAGTGCACCGATCAGCGCGTCGATCGAGCCGATATCCAGATGTGTCGTCGGCTCGTCCATGAGCAAAAGATTGGGCGGATCGAGCAACAGCTTGACCAGGGCGAGCCGGGTCTTTTCACCGCCGCTCAAGACGCCGACGGGTTTGAAGACGTCGTCTCCGCGAAAGAGAAACGAGCCGAGCACCGTCCGGCAGATTTGCTCGCCCGCGGGGCGTGGCATGTCCTGCACGGCTTCGAGCACCGTGTGCTTCGCGTTCAGGCTCTCCATGCGATGCTGCGAAAAGTAGCCGACCTTCACGTTGTAGCCGACCTCGCGCGCACCGCTCTGCAGAGGCAACGAACCCCCGAGCAGTTTCAGCAGCGTTGATTTGCCGGCGCCGTTTGGACCCACCAGCACCGTCCGCTGGCCGCGCTCCGCTTCGAAATCCAACCCGCGATAAACCACGAGATCACCGTAGGCGTGATCCACCGCCTTCAATGAAATCACGCGCGAGCCGCTCCGTTGCGGCTGCGGGAAGCTGAAGTGCACCGTCTTCTCGCGGGAGAGTGGCGCCTCGATCTTCTCCATGCGATCGATCTGCTTCAGCTTGCTCTGCGCTTGCGAAGCTTTGCTGGCCTTGGCCCGGAAGCGATCCGCGAACTCCTGCAGCGACGCGATTTCCTTCTGCTGGTTTTTGTAAGCAGACAACTGCTGATCCTCGCGCGCTGCTTTCTCGATCATGTACTTATCCCAATTGCCGCGGTAGCGATTCAGCCGCCGATGGGCGATTTCCACGATCGAATCCACGAGCTGATTCAGGAACTCGCGGTCATGCGAGATCATCAAAATCGCGCCGGAATACTCGCGGAGGTAGTTCTGAAACCAGACCAGCGATTCGAGATCGAGGTGGTTGGTTGGCTCGTCGAGTAGGAGTAGATCCGGCTCCATCACCAGGAGCCGTGCGAGATGCGCGCGCATCACCCAGCCGCCGCTCATCGTGCGCGCCTCGCGATTGAAATCGCTCTCGCGAAACGCCAGGCCCGAAAGGATCCGCTTTGCTTTCGGCTCCAGTTGCCAGCCGCCTTCCTCGTCGAAGATCCGCAGCGCCTCGTGATGCTCCTCCGAATCGTCCGGCGTCGTCTTCATCGTTTGCTGCGCCTTGGCCAGCTCCGGTGTCACCGCGCAGGCCAACTCCAGCACCGTCTCTGCCCCGGCCGGCGCGCTTTCCTGTGGGAGAAAACCCATCCGCGCCGAACGCTCAATCGAAACCTTGCCATCGTCGGGAGTCGCCTCGCCGAGGATCAGCGAAAAGAGCGTGGTTTTGCCCGCGCCGTTGGGGCCGACCAGACCGACCCGATCACCGCGATTGACCTGGAGCGAAGCGTCTTCGAATAGAGTGCGACCACCGAAACTTTTACTGACCTGCGAAATCGTGAGCATGGAAAGGCGCCGAATCTCCAGAGCCATCCCGCGTGGCGCAAGCAGTCATTCGCGTTGGATTTCCAAGCATCAAACTGCATTCAAGTCCGGCTGCGGGGTGGGGGATTGACCAGTTTCCCCGTAAATTCGTTTTACTTTTTCACGTGCTAGTGTTTCATGCCGCGGCCCTGTTACGGAAAAGTCACCCGGAGGCCACATTCGCCGACCAGATCTATGAATATCCATTCCCCCTTGGCCGCTACAGCTGCGTTTTTGCTAGCTGTGGCCCCTTCGTTCGCGGGCACCTTCAGCGTTCTGCCATGGACGGGGGACGCGGATTCCGGAATCAGCCCGCTGAAAAACTACACCGCCGTGGCGGACTTCGCCGGCGATGGCTCGCGCAACGTGAACGGGGTTTTGTTCTCTGACACTGGTCGTGTTGGCACCGCAACTTCGTATCAGCTGATTGCTCCCAATACCTTTGGCGTTAGCCCAACGTTTACCCCGAACCTCACCGGGACATCCGCTCTGATTGCCTCGGATTTTTACTATAGTGACGCCAGCGGAAACGCCTACGCGACGCTCGGCAACCTGGTCCCCGGTCAAAACTACGTGACCACCTGGTATAATGTGGGTTTCGGGACTACGCCGCGCAATATCACGATCACGCCGGGCGATACTGGGACGCCTTTCTCCTACGATCAGAATCTAAACGGTAACGCAAACGGGCATCTGCTCACCTACAGTTTCACGGCCGCCGGTCCGCAAATCACCTTTGGGTTTAACGCAGGGAGCGATCCTGACTCCTACCATCACTACGCGCTGACGAATGCGGGTCCGTCTGGAACCGCCGGCCCACTCACTCTAGTTACTCCAACTTACGACGCGCAGAGCGGTCCTGGCCCGTTCGCGCCCTACACCCCGCTCACAAACGACCTGCTGCAGACCAAAGTAGCGAGCACCACTGTGGTCGCGGGCGTCGCGGGCGACTTCTCAAGGGAAGGAACGGGCGGTGTCCCGGTGCTCACGAATGGTGCGTTTTCAATCACGGGAATCACCGATAACAACCCTGAACTCGCGACCGGCGCCAACGGCACGAGCGTCCTCTATACACTCGACCTCACGGGAGCGCCGTTGGGCTACGACATCTCGCAAGTAATCGGCTATGGAGGCTGGAACGACGGCGGTCGCGACCGTCAGCTCTTCGACGTTTATTACTCGGTGATTGGTGACAGCGGTTTCACCCTGATGGGCCGCGCCAATTTTGACCCGAGCGGCCCAGTCGGCGTATCCGCCGCTCGCTCGACCTTTGACGCGGATCTGTCGTTTGTGGATGCGATTCGCTTCGACTTTCCCGGCGGTCAGGAGAATGGGCATGCTGGCTACGGTGAATTTGACGTAGTGGGTCTTGCCAGTGTTCCCGAGCCCGGCGCTGCCGCGCTGCTCGTGATGGGATTTGCGTTTCTGGGCGGTCGCCGCCGGGCAAAGAGGTAGAGGGAGTCGCGGGCTTATTCCCGCTTGCTGACGTATTCCATTGCATAGGCAAAGAGCGTCTTTTGCTCGTCCACGCTGAGGTCGCTGAACGGGATCTTTCCCGCGTAGTAGTAGATCTCGACGATGATGAAGTCCGGCCACAACTGTTCGGCCGCACAGAAATCCAGGACGGGCGCCGCTTTCTGTTCCGCCGTTTTTCCGGAGGTTTTCGCCGCTTCCCGCGACTCCACACTCCGGCCTTCGTCCGCAGCGATGTAACTCAGCACGCCGCGCTCGGTGTGGATCTTCACGAGACTGCCGCGCGGCAGCCACTCAGGCACGGCGAGCGTCCCCGCTTCCTTGGGCGTGGCGTGACGCAGGCCAATCCTTTCGCCGCTCCGGCCTTTCGCGGAGTCCGGATCATCCGCGCCTTTCCCCATTTTATAAATCGTTGCACGGACGAGACGCTTTTCCGGCGTGGACCAAAACTTCTCGCCGATGCGGGAGGTCAGTTCCCTGAGCGCCTCCGGAGCCACATCGGCGAAGAGACATCCAGGCCCGATGATCGCAACGAGCAAAGTGAGAGCCAACGTTTTCACGGCTGGGGAGAAACCGGTCCGTTCCTAGCAAAACCGTGGCCCGGCGGCAAGATGCCTCCGAAATCCGCAGCGATGCGTCACGGCCCGTCTGCAGAAGGGGGTGCAACCGGGTAGGATTCAGCGTGGCCCCGCCCACTGAAAACGCGCACAACGACCTGTCATGGACCCAATCGAGAAGGAAGCCGTAAGCAGATGCTGTCGGTCTCCGATAATGCGCAGCATGCGCACCGCCGTTCTCCTGGTCCGCCCGCTTGCATCGCCCCAGATGTCCGTTCAATTCCGCCGTGGGCTGAGGGTTGCGATTGGGGTGGCGATCATTCTGCTTTTGGGAACTGGCTGGGTGGTCTGGTTCGGCGCCGCGCAGCTCGTGCAACCGCCGCGCGGGCAGCTCACCGAATACAGTGGGGAATGGCTGCTCCAGCCGGCGGCTCATGGTATCGGATGGAGCCGCCACTCGGCGCACGGTGGAGAATTGCCTTATCTGATCGTGGAGCCCGATGCTGCGGCCGGCGTGGGGCAACGCGGTCGCGTCGTGCGTGAACAAATCACCGCGATGGGCATGACCGTCCGTCCGTTCGGCGAGGTCCTCGGAACGCTCGTGCTGCTTCACGGCCGCACCGGCCGCAAAGAAGCGATGCTGGCGATCGCGGAACGTTTCTGCGCCGCGGGTTTTCGGTGCGTCATCCCGGATCTGCCCGCGCAGGGGGACAGTCCGATCCGATTTCAGACCTTCGGCGCCTCGGCCGATGAAGGCGAACTCGCGCGCGCCGTGTTACTCGATGCCGGCCGGCAACAGGGCTTCAGTCCACAACCAGCGGGATTGTTTGGGATGTCCATGGGCGGCGCGTATGCGGTCAGTGCCGCGAGCCGGCATTCTGACGATTGGCGCGCACTCGTGCTCCTGAGCACCTTCGATTCGCTGCCGACGGTCATCGGCTCCAAAGCGCGCGACTTCTTTGGCCCGTTTGCTCCCCTGTTTGTGCCGCCGATCAAGGCTCTCGCCCGCCGGCGCAGCGGCGTGGATCCGTCGATGATTGTCCCGGCCGAATGGGCGAAGCGGATCACGACCCCGACGTTGCTCGCTCACGGCACCGCCGACCCGCTCTTTCCTTCCGCAACCGGCCGCCGGCTCTTCGACGCGATCGGCTCCCGTGAAAAGACCTGGCTCGATGTGGAAGGCGGCAGCCACGACCGCGTGCTCACCACCTCGATGCCGCTCTACGCCACCATGAGCGCCTGGTTTCTAAAGTGGGTCGAACCGCTTTCAACCGGCGGCGAGGTGTCACTGCCTTGAGCACGGCGGAGTGCCCATCCCTTGCCGATCAACCCGCGTCCTTCTTTTTCCGCGGCGCCCGGGCCCGTGCCACTTTCGGCTGAAGCGCTTTCGCGCGCGGGGCTCTTGCCTTCTTCGCTGGAGCTTTGGTTGGTGCAGGCGGGGTTGCGGAAGGAGCCGTTTTCGGCCGGCGCGCATCCCACCATTTCTGCAATGCAGCATGGCCGTGGGTTGCTGCTTCGATCGCTTGTGGGATCAGATGCCGATTGTGCCACAACCAGCGGATGATGATGGCGAGAAGGCGCTTGGTTGCAGGTGTCATGATTCAAGCTTTCGCTCCCGAGAACCGGTGAGAAATCTTCGGATGTAGAGCAAGTAGCCAAACATCGGCAGCATCACCGCGACGGTGGTCCAGACCACACCCTGCCCACTTACGAATGTGAACTTACGCATTTCCTGAATCTGTTGCTCCGGATAACCCATCAACGAGTAAACTTCGCTCAAGTCGTGGCGGGAGTAAGTAACCGCCGCTGAGACGGTCCATAGGCAGAGACTCACCACGACGATCCACCAGCCGCGGACATCGAGCCGATAGATTGCCCAGGCGGAGTATCCTAAAGCTACGCCATAAAGCACATAGATCGCGGAACCCAAGGGACCCGTCACGAATACTCCGAACGCGGGCAGCACCCCTTTGAATGCGGTGGCCATGACCAGCATCATCAACCCGCTAAGTCCCAGCCAGAGACTGGCGGCGAGCACCGGAAGCGGCGCGCGATCTGTCCAGCGCACGATTGGATCATAAGTCTCGCAAGTCGCTTTGACGTGTCGGCTTCGATAGAAGAGAAGCCAGGCCGTGGGCAGGACGAGGTAGATGAAGCCGATCGTTAGCATCGGGATCCACACCAGAAGCGCGGTGGGCGGTGGCGGCCCGCCGGGCGGTATCGCGGAGTTCATGGCCTCCATCATTTGCGGCAGCACGAATCCCATTACCGCCGTGGAGGTCACTCCAATGACCAGCCAGCTCCAGGAGAAGATCAGCAGAAGCGCGCCGGCCCAACGGCGCGCCATCATTGAGCCGATCCCCAGCCAGACGAGCACGATGGCCATCACTCCGTATATAAGCGCGGCAGGCCAGATCCCCACGTTCTGAGCAGGTGCACCCCCCTTTGCCGAAATCGCCTGGCCGAAAAAGAGGAGCGGCACGAACAGCGCACAAAATACTCCGAGCAACGCGGTAAAGAAGCCGAAGACGACCAGACCGGTCTTCCGGTCTTTGAATGCGGTCCATGCCGGAACTGCTGGGGGGTTCATGGCCGGAGGGTGAATGCCTGCGGCGGGGAGTCAATTGAGTTCCCGATCGATCAGGAGCAAAGCTCGCCGCGTGCAGCAACGTCTGCGGGAATCTTGACGAACAGGCTGGTCCTTGGAAGCTACGCGCTTTGCCTCCCATCCAATGAAACGCGTTCTCCTTCTCGCCTCCCTCTTCGCTGCCGCCGTCTCTGTCCGTGCCGATTGGACAATCAAGGACGATGCGAACTCCGAGCTTCCGGGCCGCAAAGTCGATGTGGCGCAGGACGGGCAACTCGTCGCGCGCTTCATCTACGGCGAAGGCCAGATCAAGCCGTATCTGCGCGTTTATGGTGAGCAAGGTGACGGCCTGAATGAGTGGCACGAGAAGCAGCAGTTCCCGCATCACCGGGGCATTTACATCGGGTGGAACAAGATCGCATCCGACCTCGGCACGTTCGATCTGTGGCACATGACCAAGGGCGCGACCATGGTCGTCACCAAGCTGGAGAAGCTCGAGGGTGGCAAGGATTCTGCCACGTTGGTGGCCACGATCGAATGGAACGGAGGCAAGGCCGACGCGAGCGGAAGCAAGCTGCTGCTGACCGAGACGCGGACGCTTGTCATCTCGCGGCCGCCCGCTTTCACGGTCGTTCCGCGCACGCGCCTCATCCAGTGGGCGCCGAAAGCGGTTCAGGTCGATGCCACGTTTGAGCTGAAGCCGGCGCGCGATCTCACGCTGGATGGCGATCTGCAACACGCAGGCGTTCACTTTCGCGCCTCGCAAAGCGTCCAGGAGCGCAAAGGCGAGACGACTTATGTCTGGGAGCCGGACCTCGACGGCAAAGGCGGCAAGGTGGTCAGCCAGGAATTGAAATGGGCGCGCCTTACTTTCCCGATCGGCGCGCGCTGGTACCACGCCACGCACTTGAACGCTCCGTCGAATCCGGTGGAGCAGCTCTCCTGGCGTGATTACGGACGCTTTGGCTTTTTCTTCACCAAGTCGCTCGCGAAGGAGGAGCAGCTCGCGGTGAAATATCGGATCGTCACCGAACTGGCAGCCGATGTGACCGCGAAGCCGACCGAGGAGCAGCGCGCCGAGTTCCGCAAGTCCGCGCAGGCGCTTTACGACGCGTTCGCGAAATGATGCGGGCCTTTGCGGGCCTGGTTTTCCTCTTTGTCGTCACGGCTGTTTCGGCCGCGGATCGGCCGAATATCGTCCTGATTCTCGCTGACGATCTCGGCATCAATGATCTCGCGTGTTACGGCCGCAAGGACCACCGGACCCCGCACCTTGATCAACTCGCGGCGCAGGGGATGCGCTTCACCTCCGCGTATTGCGCGCAGCCAATCTGCTCCCCATCGCGGGCGGCGCTCATCACCGGGAAGGCGCCGGCGCGACTGCACCTCACCAACTTCCTGCCCGGCCGCGCCGATGCTCCTTCGCAGAAACTCCTGCAACCGGTCATCGAGGGTCAACTCCCGCTGGAGCAAGTCACCTTGGCGGAGCTGCTGCGCGATGCGGGTTACGCGACGGGATGCATCGGCAAATGGCATCTCGGAGGCCGCGGTTTCTCGGCGAAAGAGCAGGGCTTCGATACGGTGGTGACGCCGCCTGCAAACACAACCGCCGGCGTCACCGAGGGTGGCAAAGGCGAGTACGCGATCACGGCGGCCGCGGAGCAGTTCATTGAGGAAAACCAGAGCCGCCCCTTCTTCTGCTACGTCGCGCACAACACGCCGCACATCCCTTTCACCGCGAAACCCGAACTCGTCGAAAAGCATGCGGAGGCTTTCAACCCGGTCTATGCGGCGGTGATCGAGACGATGGACGAGAGCATCGGACGGCTGCTGGCGAAGCTCGATACGCTCGGTCTCGCGAGTCGAACGCTGGTGATCTTCGCGAGCGAAAATGGCGGGCTGCACGTCCTCGAATCACCCCGCACGCCAGCCACACACAACGCGCCGTTTCGCGCCGGCAAAGGCTACGTTTATGAGGGCGGCTTGCGCGTACCGCTCATCGTACGTTGGCCGGATCAGATCAAGCCGGGAAGCGTGAGCGACACGCCGGTCGTGCTCACCGATCTCATGCCGACGTTGCTCGAGGCGGCGGGCGTCGATCTCGCAAAAGCCACCGGCCCGCTGGATGGCGTGACCTTGGTGAAGCTGCTCCGGGGTCAGGAGATGGCCGCGCGCCCGCTCTTCTGGCATTTTCCAAACTACACAAACCAAGGCGGACGGCCTGCTGGAGCCGTGCGCGAAGGCGAATGGAAGCTGGTGGAGAACTACGAGGATGGAAGCACGGAGCTTTACAATCTCGCGGCTGATCCGGGTGAGAGGCAGAACCTCGCGAAGCAGGAACCCGATCGGACCACCGCCTTACTCGCGAAGCTCGCCGCCTGGCGCAAGAGCGTGGGCGCGCAGCAGTGTGTGCCGAATCCGGAGTTCGACGCGGCGTTGCATCAGCGGCTCTATGGGGACGCCGATCCCTCCAAGATCGCTCCCACGCCGAAGGCCCCGGAACTTGCGGCGCAGTGGAAGCCGTGGCGCGCCCTGATGAACGCGGCGGTGCAAGGGCGCAAGCCGCGGGTGACCGCGGCGAGCGGCGACATCCGTCTCCATGCGAGCACCGCACAGGTGCATGGCGAAAAGCTGCGGTACGAGCCGCAGCCGATGAAAGACACGCTCGGTTTCTGGGTGCGCGTCGAAGATTGGGCGAGCTGGAGTTTTGAAGTTCCGAGCGCCGGCAAATACGAAGTCGAGCTGCTGCAAGGCTGTGGCAAAGGCAACGGCGGCTCGGAGGTTCACCTCGAGCTGGCGGGGCAAACGCTCACCTTCACCGTCGAGGAGACCGGCCATTTTCAGCACTTCATCGCGCGCACCCTTGGCGCCGTGGAGTTGGCCGCGGGTCACCAGACGCTCGCGGTCAGGCCGAAGTCGAAACGCGGCGCGGCTGTGATGGACCTACGCCGAATTGCGCTGCGGCCAGTGGATTGAAGCGGCCCTTGCCGGCGGATCTGGCGGCTCAAAGGCCGTGGTCACTCCGCAGCAAGCCGCCCCGGTTCGCGAACTGCAGATCCCGTGCGCCCGGTCAACGAGTCGCCGAGTTCCGCCCGCGCCTTCTCTGCCAACGTTAGCAGGCGCGCAACTACGTCCTGATTGCGTGCCGCGACGTTCGTCTTCTCCTCGCGATCCGAACTGAGGTCGTAGAGCTCGGGCTCCGTGATCCGCACTTCTCGGTAAGGGATCGGTTTGCCGCCATCCGGAGGCGTTTGGCCCCTGCGCTCGGATAAGTATGCGGGAGGATGAGCTTCCACTGCCCGCTGGTGAGCGCCTGCAGTTCGTTCTTTGCGTAGTAGAACAGGTAGCTCTCGTGGGGGTTCTTCGCGTCCGGTGCGCCAGCGAGCAGCGGCCAGTCCGCGCTCCGATTTGCCGCGGAACTTGTCGCTGACGAAGAGCGGCACATGCGGTTGGTTGGGCGTCAGGTAGAGAAAGAACGGCGCGTCCTTGTGACGGTCGATGAATGCGACGGCGCGCTCCGCGAAGCGGGTGGTCAATTGCTCTTGTTCGGTAGCGGTCACCTCCGCGTCGATCACCTGGTCGCGTTCGATCAGCGCAGCGGCGGGTAAGTGGCAGGCCTAGCGCGGCTTTGCAGCGGCGGTTGCCGGTGAGTCGGCAGCATGGAGGTTTAACGAGAAACTCAGGAGCCCCGCGAGCGCCACGAGGAAGACAGGAGGAGAATGCATGGCAGTCGGACGGAGTCTGCTGACCGTTCCCACCGACTCAAGCTCAGCGTCGAAGGGACGACTCTTCGGCGCAAAACGCAGCGTGACCCTCATTCTCGGCTTTCCCTTGCTGAGGTGGTGAGGACTAATGCTCCGGCGTCCGTCAGGATGTTCCATCTCGACGATCAATCCGTCGAACACCCCCCCAAGCTTTATGAAGTTTTCCGTGCTCGTTGCCGGGCTGCTTTTCGCCGTCTCCAGTTCCTTCGCACGGGCCGCAGACGTTCCTGCGAAGCCGAACATCATCTTCATCCTCAGCGACGATCTCGCGCAGGGCGATCTCGGCTCATACGGACAGAAGCTGATCCAGACGCCGCGGCTCGATCGCATGGCAAAGGAAGGCACCCGCTTCACGCAGGCTTATTGCGGCACCACCGTCTGCGCGCCGAGCCGCGCATCGCTGCTCACCGGGCTGCATAGCGGGCATTGTCCCGTGCGTGGCAATTGGGAAATTCCGACGGGTGGGCAGCTGCCGCTCCCGGCGGAGACCGTCACCGTTGCGCAGATCCTGAAGGGCGCCGGTTATGCGACGGCTTGCATGGGTAAATGGGGAATGGGGATGTTTGGGAGCACGGGCGACCCTTTGAAAAAGGGGTTCGATCATTTCTTCGGCTACAACTGCCAGCGCCACGCGCACTCTTACTTTCCGGCCTACCTTCACCGCGACGATCAACAGTTCGAGCTGCCGGGAAACGATGGCAAAGGAGTCGGCAAGACTTATGCGCAAAACCTTATCCAGGAAGATGTCCTGAAGTGGGTGCGGGAGAAACAGGAGCAGCCGTTCTTCCTCTTCTACGCCATCACGCTTCCGCATGGGCGTCATGAGATCGACGACTTCGGCGCCTACGCGGACCAACCCTGGACCCCGGCGCAAAAGGCTTATGCAGCGCAGGTCACACGACTCGATTCCGATGTCGGCGGTGTGCTCGATTTGCTGAAGGAGCTGAAGCTCGACGAGAAGACGCTCGTGCTCATCGCGGGTGACAACGGTTCTTCGTTTCCACCGAAGTCCGGGATGGGCGAGCTTTTCGAGCAGGCGAGCAATGGCCTGCGCGGCTTCAAGCGAGGCCTGTACGAAGGCGCGCTCCGGCAGGCCGCGATAGCGCGCTGGCCAGGCGTCGTGCCGGCTGAACGGGTGTCGGATGAGCCGTGGGCGTTTTGGGATTTCCTGCCGACGGCGGCGGAGTTGGCTGGAGCGCCAGTTCCCGCGGAGTGCAGGACGGACGGACTCTCGCTCGTCTCGATGCTCAAAGGTGGCCAGGCGCCACAGCGCGACTTCTTCTATTGGGAGCTGCACGAAGGTTTGCCGACACAGGCGGTTCGATTTCGGAATTGGAAAGCGGTGCGCAGCAAGCCCGCGGCGGCGCTTGAACTCTATGACCTCGCCGCTGATCCGGGCGAGAAGGAGAACCTCGCGAGTGCCAATCCTAAGCTGATCGCGGACGCGGAAGCATTGATGCAAGCCGCGCATACCGACGATCCGAACTGGCCGCTCACGGGCAAAGCGGAACGCCGCAAACGCGACGACGCTGCGATCAAAGGCGCCCGCGCGAAACAGTAGCGGACTGGCTGCAAGCAATCCTCACCGGCGACCTCGTTCTTCATGAAAGCTCTCTCTCTTCTCCTCGCGTCCCTGCTTCTCGTTCCACTCGCGACCGACGCCGCAGACGCGAAGCCGAACATCGTCGTGATCCTCGTGGACGACATGGGCTTCTCCGATATCGGCTGCTACGGAAGCGAAATCCCAACGCCGAACCTCGATGCGCTGGCAGCGAAAGGATTGCGGTTCACCCAATTCTATAACACCGGCCGTTGCTGCCCGACCCGGGCTTCGCTGCTCACCGGGCTCTATTCTCATCAAACCGGAATCGGTCATATGCTCGCGAAGCAAAATGCGCCGGGCTACATCGGCCGGCTGAATGAGCAGTGCGTGACGGTCGCGGAAGTGCTTCGGGATAGCGGCTATTTCACCGCCATGGCGGGAAAATGGCACGTCGGCCAAAAGGACGGGGTGACGCCGTGGAATCGCGGATTTGAACGAAGTCTGAATGCGCCGGCGGGCGGCTTCTACTCCTCGGATACTCCTCGCAAAGACGCAGAGCTTTGGCTCAACGGAAAGCAAATCGCCAAAGACGATCCGACCCTGCCGAAGGATTGGTACAGCAGCGATCTTTGGACCGAGTTCGGACTGCGCTTCGTCGATGAAGCGGTGGCGGCGAAGAAGCCGTTCTTCCTTTATCTCGCGCACAATGCGCCGCACTTCCCGTTGCAGGCGCCGCAGGAGGAGATCGCCAAATTCCGCGGACGCTACAAGGCGGGCTGGGACAAGCTGCGCGAGCAGCGTCACGCGAAGCAGCTCGAGCTCGGCATCGTCGATAAAGCATGGCCGCTCGCGCCGCGGCCCGATCAAGTCAGCGCGTGGGAAAGCTTGAGCGACGAGCGGAAGGAGCATTTCGATCAGCTCATGGCCATTTACGCGGCGGTCGTCGCGCACCTCGACACCAGCATCGGCGTGTTGGTGGAGGGCCTGAAAAAGCACGGGGTGTTCGACGACACGCTGATCCTCTTCATGAGCGATAACGGCGGAACTGCCGAGGGCGGACCGAACGGCAGAATGGAGGGAGAAGTTCCCGGTTCATCGAAGTCCACTGTCTTCAGCGGCGGCTCATGGGCGATGTTGCAGAACACGCCATTCCGTCGGTCCAAACGCTTCAATCATGAAGGCGGGATCGCCACTCCGCTGATCGCGCATTGGCCGGCTGGGATCAAAGCAGGGAACGAACTCCGCAAGCAGCCCGCGCACGTGATCGACATCATGGCAACGTGCGTGGAAGTGGGCGGCGCAAAGTTTCCAATGGAGCGGAACGGGGCAGCGGTGCTGCCGATGGAAGGCCGGAGTCTCCTCGGATCGTTCGCGGATCAGCCAATCGAACGTGAGGCGTTGTTTTGGGAACACGAAGGCAACGCCGCGGTGCGGGTTGCCGACTGGAAGCTCGTGCGCGCTGGACGCAATGCGGCGTGGGAACTCTACGACTTGAGCAAAGATCGGACGGAGCTCCACGACCTCGTTTCCGAGCAGCCGGACAAAGCGAAGGAGCTCGCCGCAAAGTGGGAAGCGTGGGCGGCGCGCGCGCAGGTGAAACCTTATCCAACCGCGGGTGCGCAGCGCCGCAACGGCGCCCAACTGTGAAACCGCAGTCGGGGAGTCATATGAGGACAACCGCATCGAACTCTTCAATGAACGTACGAACGGCACGTGTCAGGTTGCTGCTGATCCTGCTCGCAGTCCTGGCCGTCGGTAGCGCTTCGCAAGCCGCGGAGAGGCCGAACATTGTCCTGATCTACGCGGACGACCTCGGCTGCGGCGACTTGAGCTGCTACGGCGCGACGCCCATCCAGACGCCACACATCGGCCGGCTCGC
>JAQGOK010000038.1 GCA_028293645.1 Chthoniobacter sp. | reverse complement strand
GGTCCACCCGGCATCTCCTAAACGACCGCAGTGCAGCGCCCCAACGATCCAGGCTTCCTCCTCGTGCTCGAGGGGATCGACGGCGCCGGCAAGTCCACGCTCGCCCGCCAGATCGCAGGTCAGTGCGACGCCCTCGGACTCGCGTCCGTGATCAGCCGTGAACCGACCGACGGCCCCCACGGCACCGCCTTGCGGCGGAGCGCGAAGACTGGCCGGCTCGGGCTGGACGAGGAACTCGACCTTTTTCTAAAAGACCGCGCCGAGCACGTGGAAACGTTGATTCGTCCGGCGCTCGCCCGTGGCGAAATCGTGATTCTCGATCGCTACTATTTCTCCACCGCCGCTTATCAAGGTGCACGCGGCGGTGATCCGGCCGAGATCATCGCGCGCAACGAACGCTTTGCACCCGCGCCCGATCTCGTGCTGTTGCTCGACATCGATCCGCTCGGCGGCACGGGCCGCATCCGCCAGCGCGGCGACGTGCCGGACGACTTCGAGGCGGAGAGTTATCTCGCCAAGGTGCGCGCCATTTTTCTCGCTCTATCGCAGCCGTGCGTCCACCGCGTGGACGCCGCCCGTTCCGCGGACGACGTTTTTCGCGAATGTGCCGTGCTCGTCAGCGACGCGCTCGCAGACGCCGGCCTGCTTTCCCGCGTCACGTAACGTTTTCCCGCATGCTCCTCTGGCGCGAAAAGCTTCCCGACTCGTGGCTGCCCAAGGTGCGGGCGCATCTCCCGGCGGTGCTCATCGATCACGCCTATCTCGAACGCAAGGCGGCCAACGCCGCGCTGAACCTGGGCAAATACGTCGAGCTTTACGATCACCTCAGCGAGCTGAACGCGATCGCCATCGAAGAACTGCAACACTTCGAGCTTGTGCTCGGCTTGCTCCGCGAGCGCGGCATTCCGTTCGCCGGGCCGCAACGCAGCCCCTGGATCAGCGGCATGATGCACGGGCTGCGCAAGGGCCGCAAACAGCAGGCGATCGATCACCTCGTCGTTTGCGCGCTGATCGAAGGTCGCAGTTGCGAGAAGTTCCAGATCCTCGCCAGCGGCGTGCGCGATCTCGATCCCGGCCTCGCTGATTTCTACGCCAGCCTCGTCGAGAGCGAAGGCAACCACTACGCGACCTACCTGATCATGGCCCGGCACATCGATGAAGCCGAGACCGCCCAGCGCCTCGACCATTTCCTCAACCTCGACGCGCAGCTCATCCGCGAACCGAATCCACTGCCGTTGCTGCACTGAAGCGGAGTTGAGGAATGCGCAGCCTTCCCGCTGATCACCGCTGCCGTATGGAGGATTCAGGAGGACACGTAAGCCCCTGCCGGCGAGCGGCAGGGGCCTTGTTAACTCAGGCTCAGCACTCGTCCGTGCCCACGAAGCAAATCACAGCACTCGCATGTAGGCGACGAGGTCGGTTTTATCCTGCTTCGAGAGGTTCAGTTGGAGGACGATGTTAAAGAACTCAACCGTGTCCTCAAGGGTCAGGCAGCGGCCATCATGCAAATAAGGCGGGCTGTCTTTGATGCCGCGTAAGGTGAACGTCTTCATCGGACCGAGCGGCGGCTCGCCGGAGAAGCGTTCGACCTTCAAGTCGTGCATCTGCTGATCCATGAACGCCGGCCCCGAGTGGCAGGTTGCGCACTGCGCCTTGCCCCGGAAGAGATCCTCGCCGCGCACTTCGCTCTCCGTCGCCTTTGTCCGATCGAGCATGCCGAGTGCGTTGAGCTTCGGCGCCGGCGGGAAATCGAGCATGTTCTGGAGCTGCGCCATGTGGCTGACGCGCACGCGGTCGAGCTGAACGAAGCCCTTCTTCATCGCATGCACCGGATCGCCATTGAAGTAGGCCGTCCGCTGCTCGAACTCAGTGAAGTCTTCGACGGAACGCAGGCTGCGCTTCGAGCTATGGATCTGTTGATTGAAGAGGCCGCGCAGGCTTGTGGTATCGAGCCGGAAGCGCCGCTGCTGCGGCCGGTCGTCGGGATTCAGATGGAATTGTCCGGTCGTGTGCCCGTTCACGTGACAGTCGAAACAGGTCACGCCCAAGCTCGGCTGTTCGCTCTTCCGGTCGTCGGTGGGGTTAAACTCCTCCTGCGGAAAAGGGGTTAAAAGGAACTGCAACCCACTGAGTTGTACCGGGGTGAGAATGTCTTTGAACAACTCGTAGAAGTTGGCGATCGAAACCACCTGGCCGCGGGAAACGTCGCCGAGTTCCGGCCGGTTTTGCAGGAACATTGCCGGCGGAAACTCCGGCAGGAAGGCTTCTGGCAGATCGAAGTCCACATCGAACCGCGCCAGCCGTGGGAACATCTCCAGCTGCATGGGCGGAAAGACCTGGCCGCCGGTCGCGTGCTTCGGATGCGGCAGCGGCGGGTAGGGGAAGCTGCCGCTTTTGAGAATGTCGTCCGGCGCAGTGCGGCCCAACTCCTCGAAGCTCATGCGCGACTTGAGCTTCGCCGTCGGTCCCACGGGAACGGGTTTGCCACGGGACATCTTCACCTCGGGATCGAGCTTCGGGGTAAGGTTGTAGCGCTCCTCCAGCAACTTCCGTTGCGCCTCCATCACCTTCGGCTTCATCGCCTTGTCTTCCGCGGTGATCTCCTCCGGCGTTTGCATCGGCCGTTTCGCGTTCAGCGGATCGCGGAAAAAGTCGAAGCCCTTCACCATCCCTTCATCCGGCTGGGTTTTGAGCACGTCCGAAGACATCGGAGCCGCGTCGGATTTGAAGACGTCGGACTTGTCGTGCGCACTCAGTGTCTGTTCAGGCCGCTTCGCATCGACCTTGCGTGGAGTCTGCGCCTCCAGGATGGGATCGGGCGCGATCCGGGGCTGAGGCGCTTGCCCACGGGCGAATTCGGCCTGACACGCGAGTACAGCCACAAGCGCGGGGAGCATGGAACCAGGACGGAGGGGGAGCATCTTTTTCATACGGGTGCTCTGTCTTCGCAATTGGCCTGCTGTTTGCGCTGACCGAGAATGCGGAACTCGCACTCCACCTTCGATCGCGCGGCTGCGTTGCCACTTACCCACCGGAGAGTTCGGACTGCCAGGTCGTCGTGAAGCATCGTTCACTTGAAGGAGTTTGCGCGGGTCCGCAGCCGTCGCAGGGTGGGCGTTCGGTTCTCCTTCCAATCAGCACGCACCCGATCGCGATGGTGGCAATCACCCGTCGCGAAGGGTGGCGCGCGCGGAACTCAGTGCTCCTCGGCGTGCTTCGCCACGACCGCTGCGCTCATCGAAATCTTATCGGTCCACGCCAGGCAAAGGGCGGAGATGATGAACGTAAGATGGATCACCACTTGCCAGAGTACCGATTGCTGCGGGAAGGGCGTCAGTTGCATGGCGACGTGCGCCTGCTGAGCGTCGGTCTTGAACTGCAAACCGATGAAGGTCTTCAGCAGATGGATCGATGAGATGCCGATCAACGCGGTGGCGAGCTTCACCTTGAGGATGCCAGCGTTGACGTGCGAGAGCCACTCGGGCTGATCCGGATGTCCTTCGAGGCGCAGCCGCGAAACGAACGTCTCGTAGCCACCCACGATGACCATGATGAGCAAGTTCGCGATCATCACCACATCGATGAGGCCCAGGACCGTGAGCATGATCTGCTCTTCGGTCGTGGTCGTCACATGGCTGATCAGGTGCCAGAGCTCGATGAGGAAGCGGTAAACGTAAACGGCCTGCGCGACGATCAGCCCAAGGTAGAGCGGCGCCTGCAGCCAGCGGCTCCAGAAGATCATCGTCGAAAGCGGCTGGATGCCGCGACCGCTTAAAGGCTTGGTATTCATGAGCGTGACCGAAGTAGTGGCGGGCGCGGGGCGTGTCGAGCTTACGCTCCCGGTCGGACCGGCGCGGCCGCGGGCGCTTGCGTCGCCGGGCGAATCGCGGGTGCTGCGTTCTCTTTTCCGTGGCGAACGGCCGGCCAGAAACTGTCCCAATCAAACGGTCGGCTGAACTCGCCGTGATGGCACTTTTGGCAATCGCCCGCGCCGATCGGCCGAAAGTGGGTGGTCATTGCGCCGCCTGCCTGGCGCTCGGCGACGTGCTGGCTGCCGGGACCGTGACAGCTTTCGCAGCCGACGTTGGTGAGCTTCGCAGCGCCGAATTCGCGGCGATAACCGGACGGCGTGCCGAAGCCGACACTGTGACAGCCGATGCAATTTGGATCAGCGTCGGCTTTCCGCGCGACCAACGTCTGCCAGGCGTGGCCGTGGGAAGAGTCCTGCCACACTTTGCCTGCGCTGGGATGACACGCCACGCACGAAGCGCTCCCGGCGTAGGCCGCCCGCGCCTTGACGCCCGGCACCATGTCCTGCTGCAAGGTCGCCGGATCGTCGATCGCCAGGGCGGTCCTGCGGATTTCGTCGCGATAGGTCGCGGCCAGCGCGGCGATCTCGTCGTCCTGCGAAATCTGGTCGCTCACGAGGACGACTTCGCCTCGAACCGGCGTCACTCGCGATGGAGCGGCGAGGGTCACGCCGAGTGTGCCGAGCGCGCGCGATTGATTCGTGGTGGCGAGGATCAGGCTCCGATTTTCACGCACGAGATCCTGCGACGGTTGCTTCACCTTTCCGCCGAGGATGATGTCGAGTTCGTAGAATTGCTTCGCGAGATTGCGCAGCCCGGCATCATCGGCAAAGGCGAGCAGCACGATGAAATCCGCGTGGCTTTTCAGGCTCGGCAGCAGCTTCCCGAGGACCACTTCCATCTTCTCGACAATGAGTCCTTCACCGAGGCTCTCGTCGGTTCCGAGCGGCTCCAGCACGCCGACCAGCGCGATGCGCCAGGGGCCACGCCGCACGATCCGGTGAGAGTCGAAGACCGGAGCGCCGGTGCTTTGGTCGATGAGATTCGCGCTGAGCATCGGCACCGGAGAACTCGTCTTGAGCTTGCGCAACTCGGCTGCGCTGAGCCGGGCTTCGGCGTGTCCGACGTTCAGCGCTTCATACCCCATCGCCGCGAAGGCCTGTTGAATGTAGCGATACTCGATCTGGTGGAAGTCGTCCGTTCCTTCGATGGCGTCGCCGATATCGACCTTCAGCGTCCCGGGTTGCGGGCCTTTGCCGATCAAGGTCGCCACGCGGGTGAGGCCGCCGAGTTGTCCGGTGAAGCAGCCGCATGGCACCAACCGGCCGCGAACGTCACAGGTGAAGAGCACCGTCAGGTCCCGCGCCGCTGCAGCGGTCCGCGGAAAAAACCGCCACGTCGCGATCGCGATGACGGCCAGCGTGAGAGCGGCAATCAGCCAGCGTTTCATCGAGGGGTGCTCCTCATGGCAGGGTGCAGTCGATCGGGTGCGGCAAGCCTGCGGTGGTGGTGCGATGCCCAAGGGATTCGTCTCGCGTGGTCACCGCCGAAACGAAGTGCCATCGCGGCGAGAAGGTCAAGCGCCTGCCGGCTCTCGTCGGCACGTCGCGAGGGGCGCGTCAGCGTTGCCGCCGGCGATTCCGGACCGACCCGAGCAACGTTGCGACGCCGGTCAGCAGGCACGACAACACGCCGGGTTCGGGAATCGACAGCGAGAACTGCCCTACGACAAAGACCTCCATCGAGGAGCAACCGCATCGAACGCTTCTTCAAGGAGCTCTCAAAGAGTTTCGGCGCATCGCTACGCGTTAAGACAAACCGCCCGGACCTTCTGTGCCGCAGTCCATCTCGTCGCTGCCTTCCTGATTCTCAACCATTCGTGAACACTGCCTAGCGCGGGCTGGAGCCAACCACGGCTCCGGCTCGATACATGTCCGCGTTGCTGCCTTCGAACTCCGCCTTCAGCTTCACCCGAAACTCGCTGAGATCGATGAGATCCCAACGCGCGAAGTGCACGGCGCCATCCGCAGCGCGTTCGTGCTCAATGCCGGCGATGAGGTGCCGCGCGTCCTCGGTGACTTTGTTGGTGGCGCGCTTCGGCTCGAAATAGAACGTGCGGAAACTGCTGTTCCGACTCCCGGCGGCGAAAAGCTTTGGATCGAGATAATAGACGCGCTTGCTCGCGGTATCAGCGATGCGGAGATCGGGATAACCGGAACGCTGCTGCTTGCCGTCAGCGGTTTTGGGAAAGTCACAGGTCAGTCCAGCGGTCGCCTTCAAGTGCTTCCGGATTGCGGTCTCGAAGTGGCTGCTCATTTCGTTCACGCGCCGCGCTTTCCGGGTCGGGCTTTCGGGAGCGTTCAGCTCTGCAAGGACTTGATCAAGGGCTGATCCAAGGAGCGCGAGCACCCGTTGATCGACGGGATCGGAGCGATCAATGGGAATCACTCGCCGGCCGGAAGTCGCGGAGATCACATCGGCGAAGCGAATGCCTTTCAGAGCCGCGCCTTCATCGAGCAGCCACGGGATCAGTTTGCCGACCGCATTGGCCTGCTCGTCGGCCGGGGCGGAGAACCCGGACGCCGCAACAATGATCGCGACCACGAAGCGGTGTGCAGCGCGAGTCATTGAACGCGAATGGCTTCTTGGAAAAGCGGCAGTGCGGCCTCGAGACTTGGCTGGGTGCGTGCGTGGATGCGCAGCAACGGCTCACCCTTTTGCACGGCTGCACCAACTTTTTGGATGGCACTGCAACCTACTGCGAAGTCGATGGCATCGCTCGCTTTAGCCCGACCCGCACCGAGCTGCACACATGCCCGGCCGATCCGGCCCGCGTCGATGCTCATCAGCGTGCCGGCGTGAGGCGCAGGTAGATCTTCGATGACCGGCGCGCGGTGAACTTCACCCAACCGCTCGGCCGCCACCGCGTCGCCGCCCTGCGCTTCAATCAGCGCGACGAACTTCCGCCAGGCGGTCCCATCGTTCAACCAACGCTCGAGCTGGGAGCGGGGAACGTTGGCGACGCATTCCGCGAGGTCCAGAGTCAAAGCTACGGTGTCGGCCGGACCGCGACCTTGGAGGCATTCAACCGCCTCGATGACCTCGAGCGCGTTTCCTGCCGCGGCCCCGAGCGGTTGATCCATCGGCGTGAGGAGGTGACTCATCTGCACGCCCATTTCGTTGCCAGTCGCAACGAGACTCGCCGCAAGCGACTCGGCATCGGAACGCGTTTGCATGAATGCGCCGGAGCCGAATTTCACGTCGAGGACCAGCCGATCGAGCGACTCCGCGAGCTTTTTGCTCATGATGCTCGCGGCGATCAGCGCCTGCGAAGGCACGGTGCCGGTCACGTCGCGCAAGGCATAAAGCTTCTTGTCGGCTGGGCAGATGTCGGCGGTCTGGCCGATCATGAAAAGACCGATTCGCTCCAGTTGCCCCAGCGCTTCGGGCTCGCTGAGGTTCACGTTGAAGCCGGGGATGCTCTCGAGTTTGTCGAGCGTGCCGCCGGTGATGCCGAGCCCGCGACCCGAAATCATCGGCACCCACAATTCATCGCACGCGAGCAGCGGCGCGAGGATGAGCGAGGTCTTGTCGCCAATCCCGCCAGTGGAGTGTTTATCGACCTTCGGCGGAGAGTGCGGGGGATAGGCAAGCACTCGTCCGCTCCGCATCATGGCACCCGTGAGGTCGCCGGTTTCCCGCGAGTTGAGACCGCGGAAGAACACCGCCATGGCCCAGGCACTCGCCTGATATTCCGGAATCTCGCCGCTGGTGAACCCTTGGACGAACTCCTGAATCTCCGCGGTCGTCAGCTCTGCGCCGTCCCGTTTTCGTTCGATCATCGATGGCACGTGCATGGTGGATTGATCTAACTGCGGAGTGAGTCCGCTGGCGCGGAATGAAGGAAGCTTCGCGTGTTCGAGACGGAGAAATCCACGCCGAAGAACTCCGCGACCGTGGCGGCGACATCTGCGAACGAGTCGCGCACGCCCAGCGGACGGGCCGGCCCGCCACCACACATCAGAAGCGGCACTTCTTCGCGGGTGTGATCGGTGCCGCGCCAGGTCGGATCGTTGCCATGATCTGCGGTGATAATCAGCAGATCGTCGCCGCGGATTTGCTCCCGGAATCCGGACAGCCAGGCGTCGAACTCCAACAAGGCATGCGCGTAGCCCGCCACGTCCCGGCGGTGGCCAAAGAGCATGTCGAAATCGACCAGGTTGGCGAACACAAGGCCGTGGTCCGTTGCGCTCCAGAGTTCCTCGATCACCTGCATGCCTTCCGCGTTTGAAGCTGTGCTCTTCGAATGCGTCACGCCGCTGCCGGCGAAAATGTCGCGGATCTTTCCGACCCCATGCACCCGCACGCCGGCCTCTTCCAGTGCGTTGAGGACGGTGCGCGGAGGCAACATCGAGTAATCATGCCGCCCGCTCGTTCGCGTGAAGTTTCCGGCCCTCCCGGTGAAAGGCCGGGCGATCACACGGCCGATCCGAAAGGAGTCACAATGCCGGCGTGAGATCTCGCAGATCTCGTAAAGCTTCGACCGCGGAATCACCTCCTCATGGGCCGCGATTTGCAGCACTGAATCAGCGGAGGTGTAAACGATCGGGCAGCCCGTGCGGACATGCTCCTCCCCGAGTTCCGCAAGGATCGTCGTGCCGCTCTGCGGATAGTTGCCGATGAAGGTCACGCCGGCATCGCGCTCGATATCGGAGAGGAGTTTCGGCGGGAATTGCGTGAACGTCGCGAACGGCTCTTCGAGCACCACGCCGGCGATTTCCCAGTGGCCGGTCGTGGTGTCCTTGCCAGCCGAGCGCTCGCGCATGCGTCCCCAGCTTGCTCTCGGTGCGTCCGCCGATGCACGGCCGAGGATTTGGTTTAGCCCCAGCGTTTCGAGGGTCGGGAGCCGCCACTCCGGCAGCGTCGCGTACATGTGCCCGAGCGTATCGGCGCCTTCATCACCGTAAGCGGCAGCATCTGGTGCGTGCCCGCAGCCGACACTGTCGAGAACCAGCAATAGCGCGCGCATATCTAGTCCGAACTGCCATCCCCACCTCCGCCGTCGGAGTCTCCAGCGTCGCTCGCGCTTGAACGCCAAAATCCGCGCCGAGTATCATCTGTGATCACATTGCGTGCTTCGGCTTCACGCCCGATCTCCCGCGCTTGGGCCCGATTGCGCATCAACCACACCGTGGCCGCGATGAGCACGCCCAGTCCGCCGAGGATGCAAACGACGAGGGCGATCTCCACGGCTTACATTCCGATTGGATGCCAGGCCGTCTTCATCTCGACGGTGTCGAGAATCCAGTAGGGATCTTCCGCTTTGGCGGTCATCCACTCCCTGGCGGTGAGCTCGCGCCGGGCGTATCGCTTCAGATTCATCGCGCTGCCGCCTTGCAGAATGGTGCCCGTCGCAAAGTCGCCGGAGCCATCCACGATTGCGTTCACATCCATGTGACTGGCGAAATGCGGCGCAAGCTCGGACCGGCTGCCGGTGAGAAGGTTGACGACGCCTCCCGGAAGGTCGCTGGTCGCGAGGATTTCCGAAAATGAAACGGCGGGAAGGGGAGCCGTTTCCGACACGAGTACGATCACGGAATTCCCGCTGAGGATCGCCGGCGCCAGCAACGAGACAAGGCCGAGCAGAGCAGGCGAGTCCGGGCAAACGATCACCACCACTCCGGTTGGCTCCGGAGTGGTGAAATTGAAATGCGAGCTGGCGACCGGGTTCACGCTGCCGAAGAGCTGCGGAAACTTGTCCGTCCAGCCGGCGTAATAAACGAGGCGGTCAATGCTCGCGGCGACTTCGTCCGCCGCACGGCGCACCCCGGCTCGCGCGAGTTCGTTTTCCAGTTCGCCCCGGCGGAGCTCCGCCAGCTCGGCGGCTCGGTAGAGGATCTGACTGCGAAGATATGCACTCGCCTTTGCCCAGCCGGGCTGCGCCTTGCGGGCTGCGACGGTCGCGTCTCGAAAGTCTTTGCGCGACGCGACGCAGTAGTTGCCCAGAGCCGCACCATCCCTGGATCTGGCTGGCGCGACCCGCCCACTCTCTCCGCGGGGAAACTTCCCGCCGATGAAAAGCTTATACGTTTTGAGGACCGGCAGTCGTGCAGAACTGGGCATCGTCCGCTTGTAAGCGCGCCTGACGCTCCATTCAATGCGCTTCCGAGTTTGCAGAAACGACGTGCATGCTACCTTCGCGCCCAGTGACGAAAAACCAGACAATCTATGTGGCCGGACATCGCGGCCTTGCGGGCAGCGCCATCGTCCGTGAACTCGAGGGGCAGGGATACACCAGGGTCATCAAGCGGACCCGCGCGGAACTCGATCTACGGGACCGGGCGGCGGTGCAGCGTTTCTTCGGCGAGGTGAAGCCGGAGGTCGTCGTGGTCGCGGCGGCGAAGGTCGGGGGCATTCAGGCGAACAACGACTTTCCCGTGGAGTTTCTGCTCGAGAATCTCGCGATCCAAAACAACCTGATCGAATCGGCCTACGAGCACGACACCGCCAAGCTGCTCTTCCTCGGCAGCTCGTGCATTTATCCAAAGTTCGCGCCGCAACCGATCCCGGAGAGCGCGCTGCTGACTGGTGTTTTGGAGCCGACGAATGAAGCCTACGCGCTCGCCAAGATCACCGGCATCCGGCTTTGCCAGGCTTATGCCCGCGAGTACGGCCGGAACTTCATCAACGCCATGCCAACGAATCTGTATGGCCCCGGCGATAACTTTGATCTGAATAGCTCGCACGTTCTGCCGGCGTTGTTGCGCAAGGTTCATGAGGCGAAAACGAGTGGCGCGTCCGAGGTCGGAGTTTGGGGAACCGGCACGCCGCGCCGCGAGTTTCTCCACGTGGATGATCTCGCGAGTGCGTGCCGTTTCCTCCTGGAGAACTACGATTCGCCGGAAATCATCAATGTGGGCTGCGGAGAGGATGTTTCCATTCGAGAGCTTGCCGAGCAGATCTGCACCGTGGTCGGTTTCAAGGGCCGTCTGGCCTTCGATGCCACGAAACCGGATGGCACGCCCCGCAAGCTGCTGGACGTTGCCAAGCTCAACGCGCTGGGCTGGCGGCCGCGGATCTCGTTGCAGGAAGGTCTGGAGAAAACCTACGCATGGTACTGCGCGCAGCCGGCCCGGTGAAGTGAGCATGGACGCCGCCCTGCAGGAGGAGACAAAGCGCCGACGGCAGCAGGAATACGAAAACCAGCAGCTTCGTCAGGAAAACGAATGGCTTCGCACCCTGGCGCATATCTCGCCGGTCGGAATTTTCCGGACCGATAACAAGGGACGATGCCTCTATGTCAACGAGCGCTGGTGTGAGCTGGCTGGTCGTGACCTGGAAAGCGTCCTCGGCGATCGATGGCAGGCCGTTCTGCATCCGGACGATCTGGAACGGGTTCTCACCACCTGGCAGGACTCCATCCAAAGTGGCCTGCCGTTCCGGGCGGAGTACCGCTTTGTGCAGCCAACGGGCCGCGTCGTATGGGTGCTTGGGCAAGGAGCGCGTGAGCTCAACGGCCGTGGCGAGATGACCGGCTATGTCGGCACCGTCACGGAGATTACTGAACTGCGCACGATGCGTGACAAACTCGAGCACTCGCATGCCGAACTGGAAGTCCGCATCCAGGACCGCACCGCCGAATTGCAGCGCATGGCGCGAGTGGTCGAGGGGTCCGACGACGCAATCATCACCTCGGATCTCACCGGCAACATCGCCACCTGGAACCGCGGCGCCGAGACGTTGTTCGGGTATTCCGCCGCGGAGATAATCGGGCAGAGCACCTTTGTTTTCACCCCGGAAGATAAGCGTGCGTCAGCGGCGATCCTGAAACGACGCGTGCGCGCGGGCGAAGACATTCATCACCACGAAACGGTGCGTTGCACCAAAAGCGGTGATCAAGTGGACGTGTCGCTCTCCATTTTCACGCTTCGAGATCGGGCGGGAAGAGCGACCGGCACATGCGCGATCGTGCGGGACATTACCGGTCGCAAAGCAGCAGAGCGGCGGCTGCGACGACTTTCCTGGCGGCTGTTGACTCTCCAGGACCAGGAGCGGCGACGCCTGGCGCGTGAGTTGCACGACGCGACCGCGCAAACCCTCGCGGCTTTGTGCATGAATCTGTCCGCATTGGCTCGCAACGAGTCCGCCACCGATCGCGCCCGGCGCTTGATCGCCGACAGCCTCGAACTCGCGGAGCAGGCCACCAAGGAACTGCGCAGCACCGCCTATCTTTTGCATCCGCCGTTGCTCGATGAAAGCGGCCTGCCGGCGGCGTTGCGGTGGTTCGTCGAAGGTCTGGCAACCCGCTCCAATCTGAAAGTGGAACTCGATCTTTCACCGACGATCAAACGTCTGACTCAGGAAATGGAGACGACGTTTTTTCGCGTGCTTCAGGAAA
This sequence comes from Chthoniobacter sp., assembly GCA_028293645.1. Classification (GTDB taxonomy): domain Bacteria; phylum Verrucomicrobiota; class Verrucomicrobiia; order Chthoniobacterales; family Chthoniobacteraceae; genus Chthoniobacter. Next base: position 30,206 of record JAQGOK010000038.1, on the reverse strand, counting down.
GCCTGATGAACGTGGTGCGTCACTCCGGGAGCGAGACTGCGACCATTCGCCTGCATGAGGACGGTGAGTGGATCACGCTGGAAGTGCGGGATCGCGGTCGCGGATTTATCCCATCCCGCCGGGAAGTTTTCGGGGTGGGAATCGCTGGGATGAGGGAGCGGCTCTCGCAGTTGGGCGGCGTATTATTGATCGAGCCAAACGATCCCGGGACTGCGATCGTCGCGCGTCTCCCCAAGCCTACCTCACCCCCCAATGGAACGCCCGCTCCGCATCCTGCTCGTCGATGATCACGAAGTCGTTCGCCGCGGTGTGCGGGCGTTGCTTGAGCATCAACCCGAATGGGTGATGTGCTGCGAGGCAGCGGAAGGGCGCGAGGCAGTGCGGAGTGCGGTCGAACACCAACCCGATCTGGTGATCATGGATATCGGGATGCCGCGCTTGAATGGCTTCGAGGCGACACGCCAAATCCGGCGGCGGGTGAGCGGCGTCGAGGTGCTCATCCTTTCCATGCACGAAAGCGAGCAGCTCATCCGGGAAGTAATCAGCGCCGGCGCGCGCGGTTATGTGCTGAAAAGTGATGCCGGCCGCGATCTCGTTGCGGCGGTTTCAGCACTTTCGCGGCATGAACCATTTTTCACCTCTGCCGTGGCGAAGAAGGTTTTCGCGGAAACGGTCGATCTCAAGCCCAAGCGCGGAAGGCCCAAGGCTTCAGGGCTGACGCCTCGCGAACGTGAGGTGCTGCAATTGGTCGCCGAGGGTCTTGGCAACCGCGCGGTCGGAGAACGCCTTGGCATCCGCTTGAAAACCGCGGAAACGCACCGTGCCCGGATCATGCGCAAGACCGGCGCCTCGTCAGTCGCGGAGCTGGTTCTTTACGCGATCCGGGAACGGATCATCCAGCCCTAGCACTGGACTTTCCTGCCCGCGGCTAAGTGCTCGGGCGACGGCTGAACTCTTTGCACAGCACGAGCTCGGTCCCGCGTTTCTTCAGGTTGTAATCGACCGAGTCGAACGCGCGGCGGATGAGATGGATGCCAAGCCCGCCGGGTTGCACGAGATCCAACGGCCGGCCTTGAAGCTGCCCCGGATCGCATTGCGTTCCGTAGTCGCGCAGGTGGAAGACCACACGATCCCGGCGCTGCTCGCAGAGCAGGGTGATCAGTTGGTCCGACTGATGGTGATACGCGTAGCGGATGACGTTCGTGCACGCTTCGTCGAGCCCGAGGATGAGCAGATCCTTCTCGGCTTCAGTGAAGTCCAGCGGCTTCAAGAACTGCCGCACGAAGTCCCGGACGAGCGACAGATTCGCGGGATGACTCGCAAACTCGATCTCGCGTTTCATGGGAAGCCGAAAACGAGCATCGTGAGATCGTCGTGCGGCTCGGCTTTCCGACGATGCCGCAGTTCACCATCGGTGAGCGCGTCCACCACTTCGCGGGGATTTTGATATTGCCGCTCCAGAAGGCGGCGGACACCGGAAGTTTGGAGAGGCTCGCCGTCGGGATTGAAGCTCTCGGCGAGTCCATCGGTGAAAGAGACCAACCACTCGCGCTCCGCGAGCGTGACCGTCTGCGAGCGCGCCGGCAGCTCGGGAAGCAGTCCGAGCGGAGGTGACCCCGCGACATTCACCTCCAGCACCTCGCCCGACGACGCCACGCGAAACGGGTGGCAATGCCCCGCGCTGACCAGCTCAACATGGCGGCTGCTCGGTTCGATGCGGCCGAGAAGAGCGGTGATGAACATGCCGCGTATGGTATGCCCGCTTAGCATGGCATTCCACCGCGCCATCGCCGCAATCGGCGAGATTCCGGGACGGATGATGAGGCGCAGAATGCTGAGCGCCTGAGCCATGAGTAACGCGGCCGGCATCCCTTTGCCCGAAACGTCCCCAACCACGAAGTAAAGCTCGTCGGGTCCGGGTTCCATCACATCGTAGAAGTCTCCGCCGACATTCAAAGCCGGCCGGTATGCAGCAGCAAAATCAATGCGCGAATGGTGCGGCAAAGCCTGCGGAAGAAAGCTGCTCTGGATTTCCTGGGCAAAAGCGAACTCCTGCTCCAGCCGATCGCGTTGCCGCTGCTGGTCAATGTTGCGGAGTTTCTCAATCGCTGTTGCGGCGAGGGTGCCGTAGGCCTCGAAGGCTTCCAGATCAGTTTGATCGAACGCCGCGCGACCGATCGGATTGAGCACCTGGAGCACTCCGATTTCTTTTTGATCCCGCACCAGCGGGACGCAAAGAATCGAGCGCGTGGTAAAGCCGGTCTGCCGATCGGTCTCGCGAAAGAAGCGAGGGTCTGCATAGGCATCGGGCACGAGCAACGACCGGCGATTCTCCAGCGACCAGCCGGAGACGCCCATTCCGCGAGGCACAATAATCCGGCGCGTCGGAATCGGTGGTGTCCCGGCGCCACCACTCGCGCTCGCCAACTCCAGTTCACCCTCTGCATTCACCAGGAAAAGAGACGATGCTTCGACCTCCATCACGCGTCGCGCGACTTCCAGGATGGCGGGCAACAGCTCCTTGGAATCCGTGATCGCGTTGATCAGGGCGCTGACTTCAACGAGGCCTTTGTACAGCTTCAGTTGGCGCTCCAGCGCGGGGAGATCAGCGGGCATCTTCAGGAGTCTTGCCCGACCACGCGCAGGGAAGAAAGCGCAAACGCCGGAGCTGATCGGTTGGAAGGCGTCTGGATTCGCGCTGGAAAAACCGCTCCGGGCGCTCCATCCTTTCCGCGATGAGAATTCTTTTTACCCTCGGCTGTCTTTTGATGGCGCAAGTGGCGATGGCGGCGAATGAGACGGCCTACACTGCTTTGCGGGTGTTTGGGAAAAGGGAAGGGGAGAAGGCACTCTACCGGGTGATCGAATTGCGCGGACGCAGCGGTGCGCCGCAACCGAGTGCGTGGAAACTCATGGTGGAGGACCAGAAGGCGCGCGGCGGAGTGAGGGAATTGGAAGTTCAGCGCGGACGGATCGTCAGTGAACGGACGCCGGTTGGTCGGAATCTCGGAGCACCGATGAATTTCAATCAGCTCAACCTTGATTCGGACGGCGCCTTCACGGTGGTGAATCAGGAGGCGCAAAAACGCGCGCGGCCCTTCGATCGGCTCGATTATGTTTTGCACGGCGGCACCGGCGGTGCGCCGGTTTGGGATATCGAGCTCTTCGACGGACGGACCGGGCGAGTCGGTTCAATGCGGATCAGCGCGGATACGGGCGAGATCATCCAACAGAACTTTACCGGCAGCGGAAGGAACCCGGAAGAGGACGACAGGTCTTTTGTGGAAGGAAGTGAGCCGGATCGCGATCGTGATCGCGATGGTGAGCGGCGCCGAGTGTACCGGGACGACGAAGAAGTCGGAACCACGCTGCCGGAGTTTGTGGATCGCGTCGGCCGGCACTTCCAGAGACGCGGCCGTCAGCTGGAGAATTTCTTCACCGGAAGAAGGCGCTAAGCAGCTCGTTGGTGAAACGAGCGCGCCCAAGCGGGCCGCAGGATCCTCGGCTGGCTCCGCGCCGAACCGGTCAGAAGGTGTGAATGAACAGACCGGAGCGTAGCTTCGGTTCGAACCAGGTGCTCTTTGGCGGCATGATCTGACCTGCGTCTGCAATGGCCATCAACTGCTCGACAGTTGTCGGAAACATCGAGAACGCGACGGCCGCATCTCCCCGGTCCACGAGACGCACCAACTCATCCGTCCCGCGGATGCCGCCGATGAAATCGATCCGCTTGCTGCTGCGCGGATCGTCGATGCCGAGGATCGGCGCGAGCAACCGATCCTGAAGGACGCTAACATCAAGCTGCGCGATGGGATCCGCGTTGGAATCCGTCTCCCAAGTGAGCTGATGCCAGGTGCCGTCGTGATACATTCGGACGTCGCCCGGCTGGGTCGGTGTCGGTGACGTAGTCGGTTGCACCCGAAAGGTCTTTTCGACCGCTGAGCGAAAGGTCGCATTGCCGTGACCATTCAGATCCTTCGAAACCCGGTTGTAGGGCAGAATTTGCAATTGGTTGCCGGGGAAGAGCACCGAGAGAAACCAGTTATAATCTTCGCTCCCGTCGTGTTCCGGATTCGCCGCCCGCCGCTCACGGCCAACTCGTACTGCACTCGCCGTTCGATGATGACCGTCCGCCACATACGCGCACGGAACCTCGGCAAAGGCACTGCAAAGTGTCTCCGCACCAGCCACTCGCCACACCGTATGTCGCACTCCATCCGGCGCGGTGAAGTCGTAAAAAGGAACGCCACGCTGGATGTCCGCAATCTGCGCGTCCAGCGACGCGCTCTGCTGGTAGGTCAAAAAGACCGGACCCGTATTGGCGCCAAGCTCCCCGATCAAGCGGGTGCGATCGTCTTCCTTATCTCGGCGCGTCTTCTCATGCTTTTTGATCACGTCCGCTTCGTAATCTTCGATGTGGCACACCGCTGCGACGCCAGTTTGCGCGTGCTCGCCCATCTGAAGCCGGTAAACGTAAACGCACGGCTCTGACTCGCGGACCAACACGCCGTCCGACTGCAACCGGAGGAAGTTCTCGCGCGCTTTGGCGTAAACCTCAGCAGCATAAGGATCGGTGTCTGCGGCGAGATCAATTTCGGCACGATCGACACGGAGCAGACTGTTCGGCTGCCCCGCTGCAAGCGCGGCGGCTTCCTCCCGATTTACCACGTCATACGGAACACACGCGACTTGGGCGACGAGTTCCGGCGTTGGGCGAAGTCCTCGGAAAGCTTTGATGCGGAGCATAGGGCCGCAAACAGAAAGCTATTGCGCTGGTTCGGACAAGCGCGGAGACGAGCCAGTGACGAACCCGGCGCAGTTCCGAACCGAAACCGGCCCTGGTCAGTTCACGTAAGCCGCTTCATTGGAGAGCAGCAATGCGTGAGCATACGTCTCCCAAGGCGTGAGCGGTTTGCGTTCGATATAAGCGCCGTCGTTCTGAATAGCCCGGTACCCATCCGCGCGGCCCATCATCATCATGTCGCCGGATGCTTCGGCGGCTTTCTTGGCGAGACGCTCGTTGATCTTGGTCTGGGCCTCGGTCAAGGCGGGCTGATTCTTCTGATCCAGTCCGACGAACTGATACGCAAGCGTGATCTCCTCAGGCTTGGGTTGCCGCTGGAAGAGCATTTTGTAAATCGTGATCACCTTTCTCAATGGCTCACGCTCGGCGTTTACCTGCGCGGCGACTTTCCGCGCCACATCGACAGCCATGGCACTGTTCATCAAGTAGAGCGCTTGCTGCGGGACGATCGTCGTGGCGCGCTTCGAGTTCGGCATGTCGGGCATGCTGAAGTCGAAGTGCGACATCAATTCCGGAAGATTGCCGCGGTCGATGTAACCATACACCGACCTGCGATTGCTATACGGCTCATCGGTAAGATTAACGGGCTGCCCGCCAACCGCGCGGTCCAGTTTGCCGCTGAAGACCAGGAGTGAGTCTCGCATCGACTCGAAGTCGAGCCGCCGAAGGTTCGCCCGCCAGAGAAGACGATTGTCAGGATCTGCATCAGCATACTGCTTCGTCTGGCTGGTCATCTGATATACTCGCGAGTTCATGATGAGCCGGTGCAGGTCCTTGAGGGACCAATTTCGCTCCATGAGATAAGAAGCGAGATAGTCCACCAGTTCCGGATGGGAAGGCGCTTCGCTTTGGGTACCGAGATCGTCCGGTGTGCGGACAAATCCCTCTCCGAAATGGTGCATCCAGACGCGGTTGACGATCACGCGCGGCGTAAGCGGATTGGACTTACTCGCAATGGCCTTCGCGAGTTCCAACCGGCCGCTGCCTTCCTTGAACGGCTGCGGCTGAGGCCCGGAAAGCACTTCCAGGAACCGTCGCGGAACTACTTCACCTTTCGTTTCTGCCTGACCGCGGATGAACACCGCCGAGTCCCGCGGGTTCGGCCGATCCGCTACCACCATGGCCCGGGCGGGCGCACCATCATGGGTGAGCTTTAGCTCGTTGATCGCGGCGAATTTGAACTTACCCAGCCCGCGGAATTGGTTTGGCCACCCGTTCACCAGGTCGCGCACTCGATCGCTGGTCAGCTTCGGTGCAGGCTCAATCACGAAAGGAAAGGCGAGCAATTGGAGCGTTGCGTTATCCAGTCCACCAACCTCCGGAGTCGTCGCGGTGCGCATCGCCTCCACATATTGCCGGGCCTTGTCGTCCACCTGTTTGAAAACCTTCGCGTAGAGGCCGACTAGATCCTCCATCTGCTTCGGATGCTGGCCGGCAAATGCAGCAGCAACGATCGGGTTATACTTACCTTTTTTGTTCTGAGCGATTTCCTCGGAAACCCTGCCCCCGAGGAAGTCGAAGTCGCCGTCCGGCATGTCGCCGAACCGGTTCCAAGGTCCGAAGATCGCCTCATTCCCGCGCAGCCTCCCATGCGCATAGTTGACGAGGACGGGATCGAGCTTTTCGGTTTTGATCAATTCCTCTCGGCGAAGCATCGCCTTCGCGCTGTTGCCTTCGCGGCCTTTGTGACCAGCCAGGATGTAAGCGCCGGGATTCTGGCGGAAAATCTGATTCTTCTCCTCGACGACCTTGTAGAATTCCTTTCGATTTTCTTCCTCGAACATCGCCAGCTTCGTCTCGAAATCCTTGAGGAGTTCCGCTTTGGGGGAACTGATCAGTGGTGCTTCCGGCTCCGTGATGCTGGCGAAGACTCCGTGCAAGGCGTAGTAATCCTTCGTCGGGATCGGGTCGAACATGTGATCGTGGCACCGAGCGCACGCGACCGTCAGTCCCAGGAAGCCTTTGCTCACCACATCGATCCGATCATTGATCACATCGTTATTGTTGTCGAAACGCTGGCCGACCGTGAGGAACCCGAGTGCGGCCAGTCGCGTCTTGTCTTTGTCGATGTCTGGAAGCTTGTCCGCTGCGAGTTGCTCAACAATGAACTGGTCGTAAGGCTTGTCCTGATTCAGCGCCTTGACGACGTAGTCACGGTAAGTCCAGGCGTAGGGATACCGGTAGTCGCGCATCCCATTCCCCCGATCGCCGCCCACAGTGTCGGAGTAGCGTGCCGTATCGAGCCAGAAGCGGCCCCAACGTTCGCCGTAATGCGGCGAGGCGAGCAGCCGCTCGACGACCTTGCTAAAAGCCACCGGCGGCGGGGCTGGATCCGCGAGGTAGGCGTTCAGCTCCTGCAGAGTTGGCGGAAGACCAGTCAGGTCATAAGTTGCACGCCGGATAAGCATCTCCTTGGAAGCATCCAGCGGCGTCATCATCTTGTTCGCCTCCAGCTTTTGCAGGACGAACGCATCCACCGGGGTCTTGCACCAGATCTGATTCTTATTGAGTGGAACCGCGGGCTTCTTGATCGGCTGAAAGGCCCAGTGTTGACGCGCCTTGTCGGTCAATCCGCTAAGCTTGCTCGTCGTTTCCCCCTTGCGTGGGTCTGGCGCGCCCATCTTCACCCACTCCGTCAGCGCGGCGATCTGATCGTCCTTCAACTTCTCACCCTTCGGCGGCATCTGAAGATCGGGATCGAGATACTTGATCGCGGTGATAAGGGGGCTCCTGGCCGGATCGCCCGGTGTAACAACCGCTCCGGTTTCGCCGCCTTTCATGACCCCCGCATGCGTATCCAGCGTTAGCCCCCCTTTGGCTTTGCCTTGTTCCAGCGAATGACACTTGTAGCAATTCTCCGCAAGGACCGGGCGGACCTTGCTTTCGAAGAAGGCCAGTTGCTCCTTGGTGAGCTCCGTAGCTGGCAGGGCCAGTGCGCTCGCGAGCGCACCAAGGTGCAAGACTCCGGCGAGAGTAAGATAGCGCGCGCGCATTGGTGGGAACGGTTGCCGACCCTTAAGCAATGATGTCTTTAACTACGTTGCCGAAGTTATCGGTCAGCCGGAAATCGCGGCCATTGTAGCGATAGGTCAGCTTGGTATGATCGAAGCCGAGCAAGCTGAGGATCGTCGCGTGGAGATCGTGGATGTGCACCTTGTTCTCCGCCGCACGGGCGCCGAATTCATCGGTCGCACCATAGACCGTTCCGCCCTTCACTCCACCGCCGGCCATCCAGGAGCAGAACCCGCGACCGTTGTGATCTCGTCCTGGGAATTCGTTGCCGTTGCGATCCTTGGTAACGGTGCGTCCGAACTCGCCGCCCCAGATGACCAGCGTCGAATCGAGCAAGCCACGCTGTTTTAGATCCTTGAGTAAAGCCGCAGCAGGCGAGTCGATCTCCTTGGCTTTGCTCGCGAGGTTTTCGTCGAGCTTGTTGTGGTGATCCCAGCCGCCGGCGCTGACTTGGACAAAGCGCACACCGCGCTCGACGAGCCGCCGCGCGACCATCAAGCGCGCGCCCATTTCGCTCGTCCCGTAAAGATCCTTCGTCTCCTGCGACTCCTTCGAGATGTCGAACGCGTCCGTGGCTTCGGTCTGCATCTTGAAGGCGATTTCGAACGACTCGATCCGCGCCTCGAGTTGCGCATCCTTCTGGAGCGTCTTCTGGTACTCCAGGTTCAAGGCTTTCACGAGATCGAGCTGCCGGCGCTGCCGATCCTGAGGCGTGAACTGGTTCGAGATGTTCAGCAACACCTCGTCCAGTTTCATGTTCTTCGAGAAATTCACGTTGCAGCCCTGGAAGATGCCGGGGAGGAACGACGCCTGCCGCCACTCCGGCTTGCCGCCGATGGTGATGAAGCCGGGCATGTTCTGATTCTCGGTGCCGAGTCCGTAAACAACCCACGAGCCCATTGACGGTTTCGGCAACTGCAGTGAGCCGGTGTTCATGAACCGCTGCGCCACGTCATGCGCCGGGATATCGGTCCACATGGAGCGGATGATCGCCATGTCGTCCACCATTTCGCCGAGCTTCGGGAACACCTCGCTCACCTCGATGCCCGACTTGCCCATCTTGTTGAACTTGAATGGCGATCCGTAGGCCAACCCATCGTGGCCAGGGATCGTCTTGTTGTTGTATTTGCCGAGTTCCGGCTTCGGATCCCAGGTATCGACGTGCGACGGTCCGCCTTCCGCAAAAATGTGAATGACCGACTTCGCCTTCGCTTTGAAGTGCGACGCTTTTGGCACCAGCGGTCCTTTGCTCAGCGGAGTCGGCGCCGCGTCTGCATCGAAGGGATTGATGCCGAACATCGTGGCCAGGCTCAGCGCTCCGAAACCCATGCCCGTCCGGGCCAGAAATTGCCGCCGCGAGAAGATGATGTCGTCCAGCGAAGGAGTGTGTTCGCGGAAGTATTTGGCCGACGTATTAGGCGAGTAGTCTGGGATCATAGCGGGGTGTTCGTGTATGCCATGTTATGGCAACCGGAGCAATCCATAGAAGTTGCGGATTACTCAGGTCTGTGCAGCAGCTTCGGTGCGCAGCCGCCCCCGGCTCAGAACAATTAACGAGTCAGCCTCGAAAACCGAAGCGCTCGCCGATCGCGAGACAGTCTGGCAGCGGTCGCAAGCCACCGGTGCAGGTCTCATCGCTGAGATTCGCGGCCGCAGCGCAGACCCCGTATCGCAGCGCGTCAGCCATCGTTTGCTTTTCATGCCAGCCCAGGAGCACGCCCGCGGTGAACGCATCCCCAGCACCGGCAGCGCCTTTGATGTAGCCATCGGGAAGGCGGACGCTGCCATGATCATGCAGCACCCCGTCGTGGCCCAGCGCGGCGCCGCCTTCGGGAAAGTGGACCACCACGCTTTCGCGCACGCCGGCTTCGAGGAGCTTTGCCATCGCTCGCCGGAGGGCCTCGCGATCCAGCACATCGCCGGTGCGCACCCGCACGCCGGTCACGCGCTCGGCTTCGAATTCATTCATGACGCAGAGATCCACGTGCGGCAACGCTGGGAGCACGACCTTCGCGAAGCGATCGCTGTCCTCGCTCACTACGTCGATGGATGTCTTCAATCCAGCCGCTTGCGCCGCCGCGAGCACTTCTGCGCCGATGGTGCCGTGGGTCGAGCTGGGGCCATCGAGCTTGTCGAGCAGCAGCAAGTAACCAAGGTGGAAGAGCCTCGCGTTCGTCTGGCTGAAATCGAAGTGCGAAGGTTCCAGCAGCGCGTTCGCTCCGCGCGCGTGGAAGAACGTTCGCCGACCGGTTGCCTGCACCGTCACGACGTCCGTGTAGCTCGTGGGCGCTGCGTCGGTGGAGAGCAAAGCGCGCACATCGATGCCGAGCTCGGTGCAACGTTCCGCGATCCAGCGGCCGTTTTCGTCTTCCCCGATCAATCCAACCGCCTCGAGCGGAAAAGGGGCGCCGAAGATCGCGAGATCAACCAGCACATTGAACGGCGAGCCGCCGGTGCCGCGTGTCGTGGAAAGGATGTTCGCCAACGCGTCCTGTTGCGGCCAGGTATCGACGATCTTGACCGCATCGACGATCCAGTTGCCGCCGGCGAGAATGCCATTTCGAGAGGTGCTCATAGAGGAGGAAAGTGCGCGTCACTGGCCACAGAGAGCGGGCCGGTGTCGATCCAATTTCCGGCATTTACGGAATCCGCAGATCGCAGGTCAGCAGCGTCGGGCTGAGCTTTCGGCAGGGATTCGGCAAAGGTGCGGGCGCGGCCTCTTTCGTCGGCTGAAACGCCCGCCGCTTCTCTTCCAGCTTGAACACGCTTTTCCGCCCGCCTCGTGTGATCGTCAGCCAGAGCGGCATTTGCGGCGGGAGCCCGGGATGCAGTGAGGGATAAAGCGCCGAACGCCGATAACGCAGCCCGACCCCGAGCAAGCCACCGCCGAGCGGTTCCATGGAAAGCACGCGGCCTTGCACGCGGATCTCGCACTCCTTGCAAAACGCGCGGTTCGCCACGAACTCCAGCCGCTCGATCGAAGTATCGACGAAGCGGCTTGTGCTGCCGCCTTCGAGCGGCTGTTCGCAGAGCAAGGGCCAGCCTTCGTGCGCCCGGCGGACGGTCAGTTCGGAACCAGCTTTTGCGTAAGCCAGCATCTTGGGAAAACGCCAGTCGAAGATTGCGCGAAACGTCTCTCGCGGGAGTGCAAAGCCGCTCTTTGCCAGCTCCGCGAGGATGTTCTCGAAGTCACTCCACAGGACGGAGGGGAGGAAATAGTAGTCGTGCAATCGCCGGCCATGCTCGACCAAGGGTTCACGGAATGGGTTCTGCAACAAGTGCGCCGCAAGCGCGTGCCAGAGCAGCGCAGTCGCCGACATCCACGTCGCGTGCGGCAGCGATTCCACGGCGCGGAATTCCAGGAGTCCGCGGCAGCCGCCGTCAAAGGCGACGTTCCAAAACTTGTCGAAACTGATCTCGCTGCGGTGCGTGTTGCCGGAGTTATCCGTGTGCAGATGGCGGATCGTTTCGCTGATCAGAAAGCGGTGATCGCCCTCCCCGAGTTGCTCGAGAAACTGATACGCCATCTCGAGGTCGTAGAGCGAAGTCGAACATTCATCCGGCCGCGGTGCTTGCGACGAAGAGCCGACGTAAATCCCGGTGAAAAGATAGCTGAGCGCCGGGTGATGCTGCCAGTAGCGGAGGATCGAAGTGACCCACCCCGGCCGCGTGAAGAACGGATGTTCCTCCAGGCTCGGGCCGCCGAAGAGCAGGTGATTGCCGCCGCCGGTGCCAGCTTGCTCGTCCGGGGCGTGCTGCTTGAAGGAACGCAGCCCGACCTTCGCGCCTGCTTTCTCCAGCATCTCCAGCCACTTCGCATAATCCTGCCACGTCTCGCACGGCGGCAGATTGATCTCGAGCACGCCGGGATCGGACGCGATCGCGAGCCGTGTCCAGACACCCTGTTCGTCCACCGGTAAATAACCGGCGAGTTGTGGTTTGCCCGCTCGTGCGGATTGCAACGCCGAGGCCAGATGCCCGAGCAGTGCCAGGCCCGGCCCTTGCAGCAGCGGGGGCAGGAAAACGGAAAGCTTTCCGTCCCGCACTTCGAGCGTGAGCGCACGCCGGCTGATGTTAGCCGGAACGTGGTTGAGCGGCAGCCGCAGCCCTGCCGGCCCTTCCGTGCGGAGCAGCTCGATCTCGCCGCCAACCTTCCAATCCGCGGTGGCGAACTTCCTGCCGTTGTGATCGAGCGGCAGGACTGCAATCAGCCGCTTTGCGTTGAGCGGATCCATTCCGCGGAGCCACCCTCGCTTGAAGCCTAATCGCTCCAGCAGCGCCGCCTGCACAGCCTCGAATTTCTTCGCCGTGACCTTGGTCTTCGATTCCGCCAGCGCTACCATTTCCGGGACGAGCGGCGTTCCATCGCGATTCCAGATCAGATTCAACGCCCAGCGCGGATTCAGCTCACCCGGATACATTTTCCCCGGCGAGTAGATGACGATTGCCTGCGGCAACGCTTCGGCGAGCAGCGCATCGGCAAGCGCATACCCGTAGCGCAGTTTCGTCGGCCCGAGCGCGGTGATGCTCCATTCGGGACCTTCCGGCTTCACCGGCACGTAGGTCGGCTCTCCGCCGAGCGTCAGCTTCACGCCCTTCTCGCGAAACACGGACTGGATCTTCGCCGCGACCGCCTCCAGAGATTTCGCGGAATTCATTCGGGAACGATCTGGAGCGATGCGGTCATGTGCGAGGCGACGGGCGTCTTGTGATAGTAATTCCCAAGCACCGGCGCGATGTCCGCAGCCGTGAGGCCGACAGCGGCGGTGAGGTGATGGTGATCGCAGAACGTGCCGTTCGTCGGATCCATGCCGAGCCAGCCCGCACCCGGCAGATACACTTCGGTCCAGGCGTGCAAGGCGCCTTCGGCGACTTTGTCGGCGCTCCCGAATTCACACAGATATCCGCTGACCAGCCGGGCGGCGAGACCGAGTCCGCGCAATGTCTCCGCGAGCAGCGGAGCGAAGTCTCGACAGGAGCCGCCGCCGCGCGTGAGCAGCTCGGCCGGCGGATACGGCTCGCCTTCGTCGCGACGCTCGTAGCCGAGGTTGTCATGGATCGCTTCGTTGAGTGAAATGAGCGTCTCCAGAGTCCCTTGGGGGCGAGTCGGCGGCTTCCAAAATCCGAGATCGATCGGTGCGCCGCGTTCCAGATACGCCGCCAGCACCGCGCGCTCCTGCGGCTCGTACTGAAACGGCAATTCGAGCGCCCGCTGCGCGACCAGGAAACCAAACGCGTTCCGTTCCTCCACCTCGAGCTGCAGGTTGAAGTTCGCCTGCAGCAGCGAAGATTTCTCGGGGTAGAAACACGATGCGATCTCGTTGTCGAAAAGGTCGCGTTGATAATTAACGGCGGCGCCGAGGTTTGTCTGAAAGCTCGATTCGAGCACCCGCAGATGCCGCTCCGCTTTGGGGAATAGCCGGAACAGATGCAGCGAGAAGGTGACCGTCTCATCGTAAGCGTACTGGGTCTGGTAAAGGATGCGGATCTTCATGCGGCGCGGACCTTCTCGTTTCGACGCTTCATCATCACTCGGACCTTCATGTTTTGGCCACCACTGCCTTTGAAGGTCCCGCGCAAAGGCGTCGCATCACGGAAATCGCGGCCGTAGCTGATCGTCACGTATCGCTCGTTCACCCATTGGCGATTCGTCGGATCGAGCGCCACCCAGATCATGCCCGGCACGAGCACCTCGATCCAGGCGTGCGTCGCCACCGCCCCGACCATGCGGCGCAAAGTGCCATCCGCATTCCGCGGCGCGTCGGTCTCGATGTAACCGCAGACGTAGCGCGCGGGCAGCCCCGCCGTCCGCAGGATGCTCAACCCGACATGGGCGAAGTCCTGGCAGACGCCGACTTTGGTTTTCCAAATCGTGGTCAGCGGCGTGGAGTTCTCCGTGGCCCCGGACTTGTATGTGAACTCGGTGTGGATCGCTTCGTTCAGCTCGACCAAGGCATCGCCGAGCGGAGCGTCGCCGCGTAAGTATTTGCGCGCCCATTGCACCGCCTCCCGACCGGTCTGCACCACCGAAGTCGGCTGCAGGAAGTCAAAGATGTCAGTGAGCGAGGAGCCGAGAATTTGCCGCGCTTCCTGCACCGTGACTTCGAGACTGCTTTGCGGCCGCTTCGCCTCGAACGTCCGGACGACGAGCTGGTTGCTGACGACCAGACATTTGTGGCGAAACGGCAGCGAGAAGAAGCCGACTTCGTTGCCAAAATGATCCGTGTAACGCGAGAGCGGCACCTCCGGATCGATCACCACCTGGTGGCTGAGCACCGACTGCGTCGGCAGATTGGGTGGGGTCAGCCGCGCCTCACCGTACGCCTCTGCGGCGGGGTGCCCGTAGCGATACTGGGTGACGTGATTGATCTCGAACTCCATCCGGGCGCAATCTACCTGGCGCTGCGCTCGCGCAACCAGGCGTCGATGTCCGGGAGGAGACGTTTCTTTAGCGAAGCTTTGAAGCGCACCTCATCGGCGGCCTTTGCAACTTGCGGTGCCGCGTCGGGCGGCAATTTGGCTCGGGCAAACGTTTCGAGTTCCTGCGCCCGCTGCTCATCCGAGAAAGGGCGGAACAAATGAGGCACGAACTCGTTCGCATCGAGCGCGCCCAGCTTGGCGAGCAACGCGTCGAGGTTTGCTTTCGCAAAATCCAAGGCGAGTGCCGGTTGCTCGCCGATGGACCCGACCTGCCGCACCAGCGAAGTTGCCTGTTGCGGAACGAGTTCGTCGCCGAGCGAAAGCGCGAGCGTCCTGGTCGCGAGCTCCGGGACTGTGGCTGCGGAGAGCGCGCGGTAGTAGGTCCGCTTCTGTTCCGCGGAAGGCTCCGCGATCCCCAACGCGTGCAACTTCTCCCAAGTCTGCACATCGGCCTGACGTCCCACCAGGTCGAGCACCGCGCCCCTCAGATCACCGGTCAACGACTCCGGCTTCACGAGGAAGGTTTCGAAGCGCGACTTCGCCTCCTTCATTGCAGCAGTGTCGCCGAGCTGACCCAGCACACGCACGAGCTGGCTCCGCAACATTGCGTCGAGCTGCTTCTCGCCAGGCTTCGCCTCCCAGGTGAGCCGGGTCAAATGCGGTTGCAAATGCGCGCGCGCCCAAGCCTGGAAAGACGCTTCGCCGCCCTGGCCGCGCTGCAAGCGGCCGACAAAACTGAGCGTGTCGATCGCCTGCTCCACGATGACGTAGGAGTTGTCCTCCGCCATCGTTTCGAGCAGGTCCAGATAACGGCTGACCGAACTGCGGTCAGCGAGCGCCATCGCCCAGGCATCATTCAGCAAATTCAGCCGGTCGGCCGTCGCCATCATCGGTGCGGCTTTGCGCAAGCGCTTGAAGAGCGCCTCGTCATACCAGACGCGATAGTAGCCGACGTCCCCGACGTTCGCTTTCAGCGCCAGGCCCGGCTCAATCGTAACCGGCGGCATCCGCGCTTCTTGAACGAGGATCACATTTGCACTCAGCGGCGCGGCGGCTGGCCCGAGCGTCACCGGCACTGGCCACAAGAGCGGCTTCGCATCGGGTTGGTTGAGCGTGAACCGTTCCTGCGAAATCTCCACCGCGGAAGACTCGCGACTGCTCACTTCGGTGAGCTTCACCACGGGAAAGCCGGGCTGCTCCGTCCAGCTCGCCGCGAGTGAACGGACCGGCTTGCCCGATACTTCCTCAAGCGCCGTCCACAGGTCGGCGGTCGTCGTGCTCGAGTAGGCGTGCCGCTTCATGTAGCTGCGGATGCCATCGCGAAAAGGCGTCTCGCCGAGATAGCTCTCGAGCATCCGGATGAAGGACTGGCCTTTCTCGTAAGTGATCACGTCGAAGGCATCGTTGATCTGCGCCTCCGTTTTCACGGCCTGCTGGACGGGATGCGTGGTGCTGCGGGCGTCGAGCGACATGGCACCTTCCTTGTCGCCGGCGGCGCGGAGCCAGACCTGCCATTCGGGATTAAACTTGTCCGTGGCCTTCGTTCCCATCCACGAGGCGAAGCCTTCGTTCAGCCACAGATTATCCCACCAGGCCATGGTCACGAGATCGCCGAACCATTGGTGCGCAAGCTCATGTGCGACGACCCCGAACACGCGTTCCTTGGTCGCCTGCGAACTCGTCGCCGGGTCGTAAAGCATCGCGAGATCGTTGTAGAGAATGGCGCCCCAGTTCTCCATGCCGCTCGCGCCGGTGCTCGGCACCGCGACCTGATCGAGCTTCGGCAGCGGATACTTCGTGCCGAAGTAGTCGTTGAAGTAGGGCAGGATCAGCTTCGTCGCTTCCAGCGCATAGCGCGCCTGCTCCTTCTTCCCCGGAGTGGTAAAAACACGCAGCTTTACGCCCTCGACTTCGTCTTCGAGCGACTCGAATTCGCCGATGAAGAGCGCGACCAGATAAGTTGCCATCGATGGGGTCTTCTCGAATGCAACGACCTTCATTCCTCCCGAAATCTCCCCGACCTTTTCGGGCATATTGGAGATGGCCGTGAGCGCCGCCGGCACGCTCGCGGTCAGCTTGAAGGTCGCGCGAAATACCGGCTCATCCCAGCAAGGGAACATCCGCCGCGCATCGGTCGCTTCCATCTGCGTCGCGAGTGCCTTCTTCTGTTCGGTGCCGACTTGGTAACGCGTGATGAACAACCCGAACGGTTGCTCATTCAGCTTGCCCGAAAACTCCAGCTTCAGCGTGTGCTTGCCGGCTGGCAGCTCTTCGGCCAGGGCAAAACTCAGCGTCTGCTTCTTTGCATCGAGCACCGGCGCGAGGGACTTGCCGCCGAGTTCCGCGTTGCTGATCTCGAGCCCGAGCGAGTTCAGCACGATCTCGCGGACTGGCTCCGTCGCTTCGATCTCGATCGTTTCGCGCCCGTGGAAGGTCGCCGCCTCGAGATCCGGCGAGATCCAGATCTCGTAATGCCTTGGCAGAATCGTCTTCGGCAACTGCCCGGGTGTTTTCGCCAAAGCAAACGGCTCCTCCGCTCGCACTTTGCAGCAACCCGCGAACGCAATCAGAAGACAAAGCAAAGCGCGCATAAGGGCCGGGAATGTGGGCAACCGTTCGCCGCCTGAAAAGCAAGATCGCCAGCCAGGGCGGAGCCGTCGCGAACTCGAACCCCGCAGGTTTCGCAATGGCACGAACCTGCTCTGCGGAGGAGCTATGTCACCAACCGCGGCGTCAACGAACAGTGCTGCCGTGCCGATGAGGACGAGGGCGAGCCAAGGACCTTCATGACCGCGCGCGGCGGTGCGCTCAAAAGCCCCGGAGCATCGGCTGGGCGACGGCGGCGATGCGGGCCTGGTGGTTTAGAAAGCTGTCCGCGATGAACTCGTGGATTTCCATCGTGCGACGGAGCAGGCCGTTGAGCAGCGGCTCGATCTTGTCGGATGGGGCGGGGGAGGGGATTGCGCTGCTTTCGACCGGCGTGTCTTCCTCCTGCACTGGTGAGAGAAAGGCCTGCCAATCGATGCGCTGGATATGGACGATCAATGCATCGATGCCGCCCGCCGCGTGCGACGCTTCGAGCAACTCGGGTGAAAGTGATTCGCGCAAGAGCGCGTCGCAGCGTTGCATGCAGCGGACGACGGAGCGGGGGACCTGTGGGTTCTGCCAGAGCAACTCGAGGACGGCGATCGGCTCGGCGCGCATCTGGTAAATGCGTCGGTAGGCGTCGCGCGTACCGAGCAGCCGGAGAAACGCGCTGAGCTCGATCTCGGAGCCGGGCGTCGTCCCGGGGACCGGCTCCGCGATCAGCGCTTTGCTCACCGACAGCACGGAGTTCGCAGTGATGATCGCGCGTTCCATCATTTGCCCCATCTCGCAGAAACGCCATCCGTCGTCGGCGAGCATGGTGTTGGCCGAGATCGCAAAGAACTGTGGGATGAGCTGTGTGGCGAAATCGGCCAGCCGCCGAGTCACGCGCACCGCCTCAGCTTCGGGGAGTTCGGCGCGAAAACGGGTGCGCTGGAAACGCGCGCGCAAATTACTGATCGTCGCCCATGCCTCCGGGCTGAGGCTGTCTTGCACGCTCTCCGCGTTGACCATCACGCGAAGACAAGTGCTGGCGACCGAGCCAGGCTCCGGGGACAGGATGAGGCGGTAACGATCGAGCCGATTCGAAATGCTGCGGCGGCCGGTGCCAGCGGCCTTTTCCAAAGGCGGAAGCAGGCGGTTCCAGACCGGGCGGTAATGTTTGCGCTCTGCGGAATTGAGTTCTTCGGTCTCGAGCGACTCGATGGTGTTGATCAACGACGCCTGGTGGTAGGCGCGCTCGAGGTAGCGGCCGATCCAGTAGAAACATTCAGCCACGCGGCTGGTGGCCTGGCGATGCGGCAACGAGGCGTCGGAGGGATGCCTCGTGGTGCGACGGAGCGGCGGCACGGTGTAGCGATCGTTCAGAATCCACGAGTCCTTGCTGGTCCAGTCGAAGCCGAAATCCCCGGCCGCTTCGCGCCCCGCATGCACCCGGGTGAGTGCGCCGGGCAACACATCGAAATTCGCGCCGGAACGGACCGCGAAAACGATGTGATCCTGTGAATGTTCGACTCGCTTGCCCGCTTCGAAACAGATCGTGGCGGCACCTTCGTCCCGCGGCTGAGCGACGTAGCGCGGCGCCTCGCGGCGGAGTTCCTGGAGGAGTTCCGCTGGATTGGTAGGCAGCGCCGTGAAGTCCCAGGAACCGCCTGTGTTTTCACGGAAGATCGGCCGGATCCGATACGCGCCGAGATTCTCCAGCACCATCTCGCGCTGATCGATATCGCCGAGCCAAAAGGTGGGCACGGTGGGCAGAATCGGCGCTTCTCCGAGATAGAAACGAATGATCTGGGAAGCGAACGCCAGCAGGCTGCGATCGTCGGCGAGCTGGGAACCGACGGCATTCACGAGCGAGACCGTGCCTTTGCGCAGGCAATGGACGAGGCCCGGCACGCCGAGCATGGAATCGCGGCGGAAGACGAGCGGATCGAGCCAGGCATCGGCGACGCGATTGAAGATGACCTCGACGCGTTCCAGCCCGCGCACCGTCTTCAAAAACACGCAGTCGTCGAGCACGAGCAAGTCGCCGCCTTCCACCACCGGAATGCCCATGCGACGGGCGAGGAAGCTCTGCTCGGACGACAGGTTGCTCGCGGCGCCCGGCGATAGGAGCACCACCGTCGGTTCGCCGCCGAGATTGCCGGCTGTCTCGCGGAGGCGATCGAGGACGATCAGGGGAACTTCGGCCAGGGAATGCACCGGCTCTTCCTGAAAGAGTTCTGGAATCACGCGGGCGAGCGCGCGCCGATTCTGCATCATGTAGGAAAGGCCGGTCGCGTGACTGAAATGGTGGTGCTTCACCTGCCACTGGCCGCGGCCACCCCGGGCAATGCAGACGCCGCTCAGGTGCAGGTAGCTGTTGCGCGGACGCGGCAGCCCGATCGCAGCGTTTTGGTAATGAGGACTGCCGAGTGCGGCGTTGATCGGCACGACGCCGGCGCGCAGGATTTCGCGGCGATCGTAAACGTCGTGGAGGAAGTATTCGAACGCCCGCAGGCGCTGCTGAACGCCGCGCGTGATCAGCTCCCAGTCGCTGCCGTCGAAGACGTGCGGCAGAAGATCACAGGTCCACGGCTGGCGGCCCCACGGGTCGTTACGGATGATGTCGAAGGTGACGCCCATCTCGCGGAGCGTCGCTTCCATGCGATCGTCGAGCACCCGCGCGTCCGCTCCGCTGACTTCGGTGAGATCGCGGACCAGCTTCCGAAACAACGGCCGAACAGAGCCGTTGGCATCGTAAATTTCGTGCCAACGTTCCGAAGCGGCAGGCGGGAAGTTGCGGGGCAGCCGAATGGCGGACTCCATGTGGCGCGGAAGTTCTGCGCCGCCTCCGCCGAGGTCAAGTGTGTTCAGGGCAGCCCGCGTTCACCCGCGCTCAAGACGAGATTCGGCGCGCCCGCCTTACGGCTTCTCCGACGCAAGTGCGCGCGTGGCGGGTCGGGCATTGGCAAGTCATGGTTGCGCGAGAGCCAGACTGACATTTCACCTTGGAAAAGCTGTTGACACCTCTGTATGCCGACCCTAGCGTGCGCACCCTTTTCCGAGCCGCTCATGAAAACATTTTCCGCCAAAGCCAACGAAGTTCAGCGCCAATGGTGGGTCATCGATGCCGCCGATCAAGTCCTCGGACGGGTCGCAGTCAAAGCTGCCAAACTCCTGCGGGGCAAAGAGAAGGCAATCTACACGCCGCATTGTGACACGGGCGATTTCGTGGTGGTCATCAATGCTGAGAAGGTCCGGGTGACCGGAAAGAAGGAAGAGCAAAAAAGCTACATGAGTTTCTCCGGCTACGTCGGCGGTCACAAAACGGAGAGCGTCAAATCACGTCGCGCCCGCCGTCCCGAGCTGCTGATCGAGCACGCCGTGAAAGGCATGATCCCGCACAACCGTTTGGGCCGTTCAACCTTCACCAAGCTGAAAGTGTATGCCGGGTCCGAACATCCGCACGCAGCGCAGCAGCCAGTCGCAGTGACGGAAATCGTCTAATCCTCCTTTCCATGACTCAAGAATTCATCGCCACCGGCCGTCGCAAAAATGCTGTCGCTCGTATCCGGATGTCGCCGGGCACCGGCAAGATCGAAGTGAACGGCCGCCCGTTCGAAGACTATTTCAAAACGACGAATCTGCAGAACATCGTTCTGACGCCATTCGAAGTCGCCAAGGCGATCAACCAGTTTGATCTCAGCGTCAACGCGCATGGGGGTGGTCAGAATGGGCAGGCTGGCGCAGTGCGTCTGGCAGTGGCGCGAGCACTGACGGAAGCCAATCCTGAGCTGCGTGCGGTACTGAAACCCGAAGGTCTCCTGATGCGCGACCCGCGGATGAAAGAGCGCAAGAAAGCAGGCCAGCCCGGTGCCCGGAAGCGCTTCCAGTTCAGCAAGCGTTAAGCGGTCTCACAATTTCCTCCTCGAAACCCGCGCTGCGTGTCGCCTTGACGTGCAGCGCGGGTTTTCTTTGCACCGGCAGCCTCCGGATCGAAACCCAACGCCACACCGGTTCCAACGGCTGTCGGCCAAAGCGAAACCCGGCCGAGCGAAGCCCGGCCGGGTTGATAGTCACCGCCGCCAGTCCATGGCGTCGTATCGGTTGAGTCGCTTAAAACGCGAAAGCTGTTGTGACCGTCTGCGTGATCTCCGCAACATTGCCGCTCTCGTCGAAGGCGAAGACCTTTACCTCATTGGTGAGATCTTCGAGGGAGAGATCGAGACTGAAGGTGCGCCGGCCTTCGGCATTGGGCTCACTGAGGTCGAGAAGCTCGAAGGTGAACTCACCTTCTCCGATCTGCACGTATGCGTCGAGGAAGGGAACTTCCTCGCTAATGGTGCCGCGCCCCAGATCCGACACTGCGCCGGTGATTCGGATCACCCCGTCATTGTCTGTGTCGCTCGAAGGGATGGTGGCCGTCAGCGTCGGTGCTTTGGTATCGGCCGAGCCAACGAGTTTGACGGTTTCGTAGGTCAGGTAATCGACCTCATCGCCCTTACCGATTTTCTTCACGGAAGTCTTCGAGATCCCTTTTGCATATGCGGGTCGCTCGCCGAACGCGGAGCCAAACGTGACACTCACAGGAACCGCTTCGTTCTCGAATTTCAAACTAGCTGAAGTCTCTCCGTCGCTTCCGGCGAAGCCCGCAAAGGAACTCGCTCCGATCTCTTCAAAGCCTGCGTTGAGCACATCGGAAATCGTCAGCTTGATCGTCAGCAGCTTACTGCTGGTGTTCCAGGTGAAGACGATGGAACCGACCTTCTTCGTCTTGTAGTCACCGTTCGGTTTTTCGACTTCCGCCGTGAAGTGGAAATCCGCTTTGCCTTTCGCCGGGTCGAATGTGCCGAGGGGAACCCCATCACTATCAAGCTTCCCAGACTCGGCCAATGTGGCCGCGAAGCTGAAGCCGCCGATGTCCACGCCAACCTCCATCTCTTCCGTGATCTCGCTGAAGTCGAACTCCGCCAGGTTTGCGACAATCTTTGCCGTGATCTTCTGCGGGTTCGTGTCCACGTCGTAATACACCTCACCGCCATCGCGCTCGGAGATGATCTTCTCCGCGTAGGTGTCGCTGAAGATAATCGTCGGGGTGAACGGACCGTGATTGCTCAGGATGTCGATTGGTTCCCCATCCTGCGCGAGGGCAGTCGTGAGGAAGGTGGCGATTGCCGCAAGGGCAGGGAGGGAACGTCGCATGATTGTCATAAAGTTTAATTTTTTCCCGAACGCGCCGATGCATCCGCATCCGGCAGACTCCGAATCCGCGATATCGAGTAGCAACGTGCAATCGGAGTGGTCAAGCGCACAGTTCTGGCCCAGCGGTTTCCCTGCGTGCCGCGCATCGAGCATTCGTGAGTTCAAGCTCGCCTCTTCTTTTCAATCCACGCACTTTCCTGGCGTGAGCTATGCGCCTCCAGCGTCTGTGGCTGCGATTCGGGTTCTCCTGATCGAGGACAATCCGGGCGACGTCTTTCTGTTGCGGGAGATGGTCAATGACGATCCCTCGCAACGGTGCCGCGTGGTCGCTCAGACGGACCGGGTTTCCAGCGGAATTGAATTGCTGCAGCAAGGCGAAGCGGACGTGGTGCTACTGGATCTCACGCTTCCTGACTGTCAGGGATTGGAGTCTTTCGAGCGGCTCCATGCGGCCGTGCCGCACATCCCGGTTGTGGTGCTGAGCGGCACCGATGATGAGGAATTCGCGGCGCAAGCGGTGCATCTGGGAGCCCAGGAATACCTCGTTAAAGGCCGCATCGACACGCACCTCATTCACCGGGCTCTCCGCTACGCGATCGAGCGATCACGGAGCGAAAGTGAGTTGGCGCAGGAGCGTGATCTGTTGCACACGCTGCTCGAAAACATTCCCGATCGTATTTACTTCAAGGACGAGCAAAGCCGGTTCATCCGCATCAACCGCGCGCTGCAGGAGCTGTTTCACCTGGCCCGGCCGGAACAGGCTTACGGGAAAACCGATGCGGATTTCTACGGAGCGGAGCACTCTGCCGAAGCGCTCGCTGACGAAGCGCAGGTGATGGACACGAGGATGCCGATCTTCAACAAGGTGGAGTTTGAGACCTTGCAGGACGGCAGCCGTTCCTGGTCGTTGACGACGAAGCTGCCTTTGCAAGATCGGCGCGGGCGGGTTGTCGGCACGTGCGGCATTTCGCGCGAGATTACTCAGATCAAAGAGATGGAGGAGCAGCTCGCGACCGAGCGCAACCTCCTCCGCAGCCTGATCGACAACCTGCCGGACATCATTTTTCTCAAGGATGCGCAGGGCCGCTATCTGCTCGATAACGTTGCGCACCTGCGTTGGATCGGTGCCAGCGATGCGTCTGAAGTAGTCGGCCGCACCGTGTATGACTTCTTTCCGGATGACGTAGCCGATGCTTTTCATGCGGCTGATCTCGCAGTGATCGCGAGCCGATGCCCGATGCTCAACCAGGAAGAACGCAGCCTCGATCGCGCGGGTCGAGAGCGGTGGTTGTTGACGTCCAAGATCCCATGGTTGGGAGAAGGGGATGCGATTCTCGGTCTGGTCTGCATCAGTCGTGACATCACCGAACAGAAGCTCTCGCAGCAGCACCTCAAGCAGGCGAACGCGGACCTCGCTGCCAGTCGGGAGGAGCTCCTGAAAACCGTGAAGCGGCTGCGCGACGCCCATCAGGAACTCCGCGACGTTCAGTTGCAACTGATTGAGGCGGAGAAGATGAAATCGATTGGCCGGCTCGCGGCCGGCGTAGCGCACGAGGTTAAGAATCCTCTCGCGGTGATCAAGATGGGGGTCGAGTTCCTCTCCGCCCAGGAACTTACCGATGAGACTTCGTCGTTGATCCTCAAAGAAATGGCGGAGGCGGTGGATCGCGCCGACGGGGTCATTGGGGGCCTGCTCGATTTTTCCGCTCCCAAGCGGCTTCAAGTGGAGCGCGAAGATCTGAATACGATCATCGACCAGGCGTTGAAACTCGTCCGCGGTGAACTAAAAGGCGCCTACGAGATCGTGCGCGAGTTACAGCCGAATCTCCCTCCGCTCGCACTGGACGCCGCCAAGATCAGTCAGGTGTTCATTAATCTGCTGACCAACGCAATTCACTCCATGGGGCAGGGCGGAGTCCTGACCGTCCGCACTTATTCCAAGCAGCTGACAGGGGTCGGCGCCAATGTCGGAGGCAGCCGCAGCGAGAGCTTTCGCATCGGCGGTCAGATCGTCGTCGCGGAGATTGACGACACCGGATGTGGCATTCCGGAAGACAAACTGAGCAAGGTGTTTGAGCCGTTCTTCACCACCAAGCCGACGGGTCAGGGCACCGGGTTGGGACTGTCCGTGGTAAGGACAATCGTCGATCTACACGGCGCGACGATTGACCTCCGCAACCTGCCCGAATGCGGCACGCGGGCTTGTCTCATGTTTCAAGTCTAGCCAGCCGGTTTGAGTCGCTGAGCAACCACTGAAATCTCCACTCTTATGAATGACAAGAAACGCATCTTTATTGTCGATGACGAGTCCGGCTTCACCCGGCTGCTGAAACTTACCTTGGAGAAAACGGGCAATTACCTCGTCCGTGAGGAGAACGACGGGACTACTGCATGGCTCGCAGCGCGTGAGTTCAAACCGGATATCGTCTTCCTGGATATCGTGATGCCGAAGATCGATGGCGGCGAAGTCGCCCGTAAGATTCGCAGCGATCCCATGCTCGCACACGTGCCGATCATCTTCCTCACCGCAATCGTTGCCGAGCGCGAGACCCTCCAGGAGATTGGTGGGTTTCCGTTCCTCGCGAAACCGGTCAGCCTGGAAGCCATTACACACTGTATCGAGCACCATCTTCCCAGCCCGGCGGCCGAGGAAACGCCCTAAGTTCTCACTCCCGGCGCGGAGCCAGAACTCGATGCGCCCCGATTATTCCTGACTGCGTGAGCGAGGCTCACGGTCCTTGGTCGTGGCGGTACTCGGGACCGTGACGAAAGGTCCGCCGGCAAGCGGCGCTGCCTCGCTGAAGGCGACGTCCGGCATGTCGCTCGGGCGACCGGCAAGCGGGAAGTCTTTGCGCAGCGGAAAGAACGGATAGCCATCCCACATCAAGATCCGGCGCAAATCCGGATGACCGGGGAATTGGATCCCATACATGTCGAAAGCTTCCCGCTCGTGCCAATCCGCAGTGGGCCAGATGTCGCTGACCGTTGGTACTTCGAGTGCGTCTTCTGAAACCGAAATCTTCAGCCGGAGATGGTCGCCCTGCTCCAGATTGTAGAGTTCGTAAACCACTTCGAAACGAGGCTCTTCGCCGAAATGATCGACGCCGCTGATATCGAGCAGGAAATTGAAGCCCAACTCGTCGCGGCAGAAACGGGCAAGTTCCTTGATCGTCGCGCCTTCGACTCGAAGGGTGGTTTCACCACGAAAGTCCGTCTGGCCGAGCACGGCAAATCTGGCCTGAATGCTCCGAACCGAGTTGGAGAGGTTTGCAGCGCTCACGAGTTCAGGGAGGCGAAAAGCTCACCCTTCTGCTGACGAAGTGCCGGTTCAGTCTCGATCTTTCGTTGCAGTCGCATCAAACCGTCAAGCAGCGCTTCCGGACGGGGCGGGCAACCGCTGATGTAAACGTCCACCGGGATTAGTTGATCGATGCCTTGCAGAACTGGGTAGCTCCGATACATGCCGCCGCTCGAGGCGCAGGCGCCCATCGCGATACACCATTTCGGTTCGGGCATCTGGTCCCAAATCCGCTTCACCGCGAGCGCCATTTTGTAAGTTACGGTGCCTGCAACGATCATCACGTCGCTTTGCCGCGGCGAAAAGCGCATCACTTCCGCGCCGAAGCGCGCGATGTCGAAGCGCGAAGCGCCAGTAGCCATGAGTTCGATCGCACAGCAGGCAAGGCCCATCGGCATTGGCCACAGCGAGCTTTTGCGCATCCAATTCATGGCCGCGTCGATCCGGGTGAAGATGACGTTTCCCTCGATCTTCGAATCGTAGGCAACCGGGCTGGTCGAGGTCATAACGTTACTTTTAGAAGCCGCTCCGAAGCGGGCAAGGGCAATTTGTGAAATGTTTCACAAACCGCGGTCGTCCGTTCGGTTGAGGAAGGAGCGACTCGCCGCGAGTCCGGCCGTCCGAGATCTTCGAAGTTCGTCGCCAGTTTCGCTGCTACTTGCGCTTGAAGAACTTCTTCAGATTCGCCAGCCCGTTGACGGCGATGTCGTCGCGCTTCGGTTCCATCTTGCGCCAGATCGCGGCGGCACGGGCGATTACTTTCACGTCGGTCGTGAAGCTCTCGATCACGACGTCGCCGTTGTAGCCGATCTGCTTCAGTGCGGAGACGATCGGCTTCCAATCGATGTGATCGCCGCCCGGCGTGCCGCGGTCGCTTCCGCACGCGTGGAAATGGCCGAGAAGGGGTCCGGCCCGCAGAATCGCGGCGGCCTGATTCTTTTCCTCGATGTTCATGTGGAAAGTATCGAGGTGCAGCTTCACCGCTTTGCTGCCAATCGCCTTGATCAGCTTCAGACCCTGTTCGCAGGTATTGAGAAAGTCCGTTTCAAAACGATTCAACGGTTCGATGCACAACGTCACGCCTCGCTCTTCCGCATACTTCGCGATCGGCTTCAGGTTCTTAACGACCAGGTCGAATTGTAGTTTCCGTTCGGCTTCCTCATGTGCCTCGGCCAGCCCAACGACCGAGTACAGTGGCCCGATAACCCGCGCGTGACCCAGCACGACTGCCTGATCGATCAAACCACGGACGTATTCCGCAGCGTTCCTTTGGTCTTCCGGGCTGCCTCGAAAATCGCGACCCGGGCCCATGCAGGCGCAGATCGTGCCGATTGACAGACCGGCCTTATCCGCGGCTGCTTTGACCTTCACCGGGTCGATATGCTCAAGCGCCTCAACCGGGATCTCTACCGTTTCAAAGCCCCACTTCTTGAGCTTCGGGAAAAGCTTTACGCTCTCCGTCGTGAAGGGGCTGGCATATAGAAAGGTGTTAAGGCCGAAGCGCATAGCAGGAGGTTTTTAGGGGTGAACGGAACGCGTTATGGCGAAACGAGGGCGCATTTGGCCGCGCGCTCTCCGGAGAGTCAAGCAGACGACGGGCGACGCGTCCTTTCACCGGGTGCAATGAAGGGGAGGGTAGGCTTGCCGCTATCCTTGTATTCGAACGCGCAGCGAGTCACCGGAACAAACCTGGTCCGTACCGGGTCGCGTTAGTTCGCGAAGCTCGCTAGAAGTTCAGCCGGCGTGACGGTGGCAGTCCCCAGCTTGCCCACAGCGATCCCGCTGGCGTGATTCGCTAGCTCCGCGGCCTCTTCAGGCGCCGCTCCCGCCGACAGGGCCAACGTAAAAAGGGCGATCATGGTGTCGCCAGCGCCTGACACATCGAACACCTCACGGGCACGCGTAGGCGCATGGTGCATCCGGCCATGCGTAAACAGAATGACACCTTGTTCGCCTAACGTGATCAGCAGATTTTCAGCATTCCACTTTCGCATAAGAGCTTTTCCAACTGCCTGCAAGGCCGTCTCTTGAGTGGGGTCATCCGTTGGATTCACCGGAGGGATGCCGGCGCCTGCAAAAGCCTCCGATCGATTTGGTTTGATCACGGATGCGTGTCGCCACGGCACCGGATTGTGAGGGTTCGGGTCGATCGCTAAGATTCTCCCTGCCTTGTGAGTTTTGTCGCAGATCGCAAGCGCCAGCGGTTCGGTGAGTAATCCCTTGCCGTAATCCTCCAGAATCACTGCGTCCACATTCGGCAACGCGCGATCCAAATGCTCGAGAAGTCGTTCGGCGTGAAGCTCACGGAGCTCCAGCCGGCTTTCTCGATCGATTCGAACGACGTGCTGTTGTCGCGCGATGACCCGAGTCTTCACAACCGTCTGGTATTCACCATGAAACTGAACTCCTTCAATCGCGATTCGATCTTTCAAGAGAAGATCCTTCAGGAGCGTCGCGTGAGTGCACAGGCCTGTCACGCCCATCAAGCTCACTCCCGAGCAGAACTCAGCCAAGTTGCGCGCCACGTTGGCCGCGCCGCCAGGAAACCATTCCTGGCGAACGACCTCCACTACCGGCACCGGAGCCTCAGGCGAAATCCGAGAGACTCGTCCCCAGAGGAACTCGTCAAGCATCAGGTCACCGATCACCAAGACGCGCTTGCCCCTAAAACCCTCCACTAAATTCCGAGCACGACTGGTGTTCAAGAGATCGCCTTTGTTTCGTAACAAGTCATCCAAGTTCCTCCACCACAGCAGCAAAGAGCAGGGGGACCATAATCTCGTGGTGTCCAATGAAGTAGAACCCCTGACCACCGAGGTGCGTTGGCCGACGCTGCACATTTTCGGTGGCGCGATATTGGCGCGTCATATCAAAGGTGGCGGTTGTGAACTGACGAACGTGATGGCCGAGATTCCGTGCGACGGTCAGAGCTTTCAGAAAAACCTCTGGCATGATAACCGCGCTTCCGACGTTCAGGACCACGCCGCCCTCAAGTCTGGCGCAAACCCCCGCAAACAGCTGAAAATCCCGGTAGCTGGCTTCGCCCAAAATAGCGCCCTCGGTCGTCGGATGCTGATGAATGATATCTGTGCCGATCGCAATGTGCGTAGTCACTGGGATGTCGAGTTCGTCACCTGAGGCGAGGATGGACTGCGCACAATTCGGCCGACCGGCTGCCCGCAGTGCACGCCCAAGCGCCCGGCCCGCCCCCAAACCCGCAGCGACTCCTTCCGCGAGGGCCAGATTCATATGCCGCCCCGTCTCGTCGGCCATTCCGAAGGATCCATCGTCCAGGCCGCGCTGCACGTCCTCGCTGGTCGCGCCATGGTAGCAGAGCTCGAAGTCGTGCACGGCACCTGCGCCATTGAACGCCACGGCGCTGATGATCCCGCCCCGCATCGCACTCACCAGCACCGGATTCAGGCCAACCTTAATCGGGTGCGCACCCATCATCAGAAGAACCGGTGCCTTTCTTCGGACCGCCTCAACAATGGCGACGACCGTCCGGCGGAACTCCGTGACGGCAAGGAAGTCGGGAAGGTGCTGAAGAAAAGCTCTGAGGGACCCTCCCGGCATGTGCGGTACTGCAAAACCAGCCGGATTCACCTTATTCACGCGCTCCGCCACCGGGTAGGTACGGATGCGCGAGAAGTCCAAAGGCTCAAATCTCATGTTTCCCGAATTCCGTCGCGCGAGGCGCTGCCCGTCAAGGTTCAACATAGCGAATACAATATATGTCGTATTAAATCGGGAAGCTGGAGCGGACAAGAGCAGGGCGACTCTTTGCGGATTGCGGTCAGACTTGTCGCAAACCCTTAGCCGTCGTTACCGGGCTGAAATGCCCGCCAGGGCTGACCAGTGCTTGATCTACGAGCAAACAGAAACGGAAGGTCTTCCGGGCCGGAGTTGTCGCAAATCTGGTGTGCGGCACACTTGTCGCAATTTCCCTGTGCGGCTTCCAATTTCCGATTGCTCAGTTCCATTTCGACGGCATGCCAGAGGGGTTCGCGTCGCTGCCTTGGCGTCCGCGACGCAAAAGGAATTACCTCTCAAACGTTTCCGCGATCGCAGATCTGACCCGTTTCTATGCGGAAGACGCAGGCCGATCGGAGCCTACGTTCGACGACCTCGAGGCTGCGATCTCGGAAGTGTTCCGCAGGCAAAGAACACGAGCGCGAAACGGCCCGCAGCCGCAGTGAGCTCGCCTGTCGCGCCTCCTGCAGAGCCGCTGCTATCGCCCCGCAGGCGCGTTGCAGCCCCCGCCCAGAGACACCCCGCCCCACTTTCGACATCGAATAGACCGCCCTGGCGCCCGGCTAAAGCCGCCCACCGTCCGGCCTTTTCAAAAGCCGCCCGAGAGGCGGGCGTTGCGTTTTGGAGGCGTCCCATTGGCAACCGCACACCGAAAACTGCGACAAGTTCGGGCGGATTTACCATTGTACGCACGGTCGCCGCGGGCAGTCACCGCTACGGCGGGCCATGGAAAGCAATTGCTGGGCGCGCGTTCTTACGCGGATGTCGGAACCGCCGTAGCGCCAATGATGCAACTGCGTTCCGGATCGCGCTGGCCCGCGCCCCATCGAAGAGGAGAATCTACCCGCCGACGGTCCAGACGTGCGCCGGAAGACATGCGCGCGGCGAAACAAGAAGGCTTAAGGGTCGGTGAATTTCGATATCATTGGAGATCACTAGGGGGGGGGCGACGCCTTCCGAGCCAGAGTGCCTACTGAAAATGGGTCATCCGCACAGGGGCGGTGTCAGGGCCTGGACAGGTGTGTCTCGATCCGCGACACCGGAACTGACCATCTGCGCCGGTCCTCCAGAGTAAAAGTGGCTTGGCAGCCTGATTGCTAAATCTGCTGGCACAACCACACCCGACGTTATGCTTTATTCCATCGAGAA
>JAQGOK010000037.1 GCA_028293645.1 Chthoniobacter sp. | reverse complement strand
CGCGCAGGTAAACCTTGGTGTGCTTGGAAATGATGCCGGTATCATCGTGCAGGAGTGCATTCACCACGTCCCGCTGCGGCCAGACGAAGCGCCGCATCTGCATCAGCGTGCGCCGGTAATCGTGCAGCACGGCCATGGTGTCGCGACGCGGATGCGCGATCAGTTCCTCCTCGAACGTTTCGAGCGCGTTGCCGACTGATTCGAGAACGGGGAAACAATGATCGATGATGGCGTCGAGCAAAGCATACGCGAGGTAGTCCGGCCCGAGTTTGCGAATGTGGCCGCGCCCGCCGCGCAGGCGTTCCCGCACCGGATTGAAGACATCGAACTCCGGATCTTCCTGGATCGTGATCAGCAGATTGCTGCTCAGAAACATGCTCACCTGCTCGCCGCACATGCGGTCGGTCGGATCGAGGTAAAGCATCTGCGCGACGAGGAAAAGGTGGTTGTCGTAAACCTCCGCTTTGGGCCGTTGCGGCGTGCGCAGCACGTCTTCCAGCGCAAGCGGATGCAGGCCGTATTTCTCGCCGAGCTGACGCAGCATGTTCACGTCTGCTCCATTCATCTCGATCCAGTACATCCGGCCCGCGGCATCGCAGCGCGGCAGATCGGCGACCGAGACGACGTCGCGCTCGGTGAGATCCCCGTGATCGTATTCCACGAGCTTCAGCACCGCAGCGGTGCCGTTGGCGCTCACCTTGATGCTCTCCAACATGCCAGGCGCAGTGCCGGGAATGGCGTGGGATGTCTTAAACATGAGCGCGCACGCTAACGAGGCACTGCGCGGGTGAAAAGATCGGTCGTCGGCGACGCAGTGGTGGTCTGCGCATCGTGCCAAGGCAGGCGGACCAGCAACTCCGGCGCGGGCGGCCCTCTCAAAACAAAAGGCCCTGCCGGTGAGGCAGGGCCTTTCGAACAATTTCGCTGGGGAGTGGCTTAGGAAGCGGCGCCGGCAGCGACGCTGTCGATCTTGCCGTGCTCGCTGACGACTTTGACTTTCTTCCCGACCAGCGTGGCGGCGGTGTCGCCACCCTTGGAATCGGGGGTCAGGGTCAAGGTCGCGGATTTGCCGTCGGCCTTCTCGACGACCAGCGTCTTCTTCTCCGCGTCGAAGGACTTGAGGTTGCCTTCGTCAGTGACTTTCTTGCCGCAAGCGGCGCTCGCGGTGCTTGCGCTGAGCGCGGCGACGGCGAGGAGGGTGAGGAACTGTTTCATGTGATTTCGCTTTCTGGATGGATGGCGTCGGAGAATTCCGACACTGCAATGACAATCGTTGCTCGACTGAGTCCTTTGGAGGCAAGACAAAGTTTTTCGCCTTCCAACGGTTCTTCTCTCCACAACATGTCGCCCTTTCGCTTCCCCTCTTCCGTTTCTTCATCCGCGCTCCTTGCCGCAATTCTCTGGCTGGTGCTCGGAACGATCGGGAGGGCGCACCCGGTTCCAGACATTCCGGTCCGCAGTGCGTTCGAGACCGGAGGAGCCTGCACGATCGCAGTGGAAGTGGATCCGCGCTGCTTTGATGGCGACCCGGCGATCGCGCCATCGATGCTCTTCTCAGCGCTAAAGACCACCAGCGAAGCGGACCAAGTGGCCCTCAAGGAGTCCGCGACCGCACTGGTGAAGCGTTGCGTGGAGTTCTTTTTCGAGCCGCTCGGTCAGATCCAGCCGCAGTTTGTCTTCGAGTTCACCAGCCACAACCGCGCACCCCTGGTCGCGGATAGCGATGTGGTGGTGCTCACCGGCGTGTGGCAGACGAAGGTTCCTGCGGGCCTCACCGGCTGGAGAATCCGCGCGACTCCTGAGACCAAGCTCTCGGTGGTTTTTCAAAATAGCATCAACGGTGAGACGCACCCGCGTCTGGCGGTTCTCTTCCCGAAGGAGAGTAGCTTTACGCTGGATCTCACCGCGCTGACGGGCGCGCGTCCTTCTGCCGCGGCGGCGGGGAGCGTCGATGCGCAGGGCTCCAGCGGTGACGTGTGGAGCACCGGCTGGTCGTTTCTGAAACAAGGTTTCGTTCACGTGCTCCCGCTCGGGCTCGATCACATCCTGTTTGTGCTCGGCCTGTTCCTGCTCAGCCGCGCCTGGCGTCCCCTGCTCGCGCAAGTGACCACCTTCACGCTCGCTCATTCAGTTACCCTCGCGCTTGCAACCATCGGCTGGGTGAAGGTCTCTCCGAAGATCGTGGAGCCGATCATCGCGGCGAGCATCGCCGCCGTGGCGATCGAGAACATCCTGCGGCCCCGCTATTCGCCGTGGCGGTTGCTGATCGTGTTCGTCTTTGGGCTGATTCATGGGTTGGGTTTTGCCGGAGCGCTCGGTGAACTCAGCCTGCCGCAGACTTCGATGGCAGCCGGTCTGGTCGGCTTCAATCTCGGCGTCGAAGCGGGCCAGATCGCGGTCATCGGCCTCGCTTTCGTCGTCACTGCCTGGATCCGGGATCCGGTTCGCTACCGTCGCTGGATTGTCATCCCCGCCTCGGCCGCGATCGCAATGCTCGGCGTCTGGTGGACGGTTGAGCGGATCTTCGGTCCGGCCTGAACGCTGCAGGGGTTGCATCTCTGGTCGGGGATCGTTCGATTCAACCCCTGTGGGGTTGGCGTCCTTCGGGGAGAACCCAGGGTAAACGCTCCTGCGTCGCGCCAAGCCTGGGCTGGTTGCTGCCACGCCCTCGGCGTTGCGCCCAAGAGTGCATGACACGCTCTAGAGAGACGGTCGCGACCAGGCATTTCCTGGAAAGCGCGAGCGACGGAGCATTTTTGTTCGCCGCACTCCGGTCCCTCGTCGCGCCACGCTCCGCCGGCGCTTACCATTCGAGGGCTAAGCGACTCAGAACGTCCCTACTTACACCCACCACATGTTGACCGATGATTCCCTGGCACGAGCCATCGTCGAAGAAGTCCGCATCGTGGCGCACGACCTGCGCTGGACCGAGCAATTCGTAACTGAGCGGGATCGCCTATTGAACCTCCTGCCCGATCGTTTTACCGCAATCGAACATATCGGCAGCACCGCAATTCCAGGGCTCGCCGCCAAGCCCGTCATCGACATCGTTGCCGGGGTGAGAACCATCGACGAGGCCGATGCGTTGTTAGAGCCATTGTGCGCGGACGGCTACGTGACCTCCGCAGAGTTCAATGCCACTTTGCCACACGAACGCTGGCTCATGCGGCACGCTTTAGGCCGGCGGACGCATCATCTGCACCTTGTCGTCTTCGGGGGCGAGCAGTGGATGCGCCGACTGCAGTTTCGGGACGCGCTTCGACGCGATGCCGCCATCGCGGCACGTTACGAACACCTCAAACGAGAACTTGCCGAGCAGTATCGCAATGACCGCGACACCTATACTCAGGCTAAGACCGCGTTGATTCACGAGGTCCTCACCGAAGTGCAGCGAACAGGCTCCGCGAGGGATCGTGTTGAGTCGTCGACAGACGAGCGCCAGGGATCCTATGCTGAACCGATATGAACACGCTTGCGTGGCTGGTGGCGGGACTGGCGGCAGCCGACGGAATCATTCTCGTTCTGTTTTGGTTCCATCTCCGTCCGCGTGCTCCCTTCGATCATAGGAGCTTCTATGCGATCGCCGCCGGGTTGGTCGGGTTCGTCTTCCACGCGTTCATGTTTTTCAGCGGCGCGTTTTTGATTCTGCAACTTGCGACGATCGGTGGACTGCTCGCGATCTGCCGTTGGGCTCCCAGCAAGCGCGGGGACGCGTAACCGAGTTGGCCGGCAGCGCCAGATCTAGTCCCCCGTCGCCGAGGTCCAACGTTCACCGCAACGGAGGACGCGGCAGGGTTGTTTCAGCCGGGCGCAGGCGTCGAGGAAGGTGTCGGTCGTCGCGGTGTTGAATGTGAACATCTCGAAGTGATGCGGGATCACGAGCCCTGCACCGCAGGCTTTTGCCAACGCAGCGGCTTCCTCGCCATCCAGGTTCCCGGCAACGCGCCGCGCGGAGTCATGACCGTTGATGGGAAGCAGCGCCACGTGCGGACGATATCCGCTGAGGAGGTGCGGCAGTTCATCATGCCAGCGCGTGTCGCCGCTGTGATAAAGCGTCCACGGGCCAAAGCGAACAATGAAGCCGAGGAAGCGGCAGTGCCCGGCAGCATCACGCTCTATCGTGTCGTGGGCCGCAGGGATGCCGATGAATTCGAAGTCACCGATCTGCACGTGCTCCCCGGCGTCGACGCCGTGCAGACCAAAGGGCGCCCGGGATAATCGCTCGCGCGCGAGCTCCACGTTTGCGGTTGGGAGGACGAGCGGCAGTCGGGCTGTATGGGCACCACAAAGGGGCACCAGCGTTTCCGCGTCGAAGTGATCGGTGTGCGCGTGGCTCGACGTGACAATGTTCACAAACCCAAGCCGCTCCGGCGCGATACAGCGCTCGGTCATGCGGATGTGCTCCTTATCGGTGCCGGCGTATTTCTTCGTCAACGAATCGGAAAGATATGGATCAAAGAGAACCGTCTGCTCGCGCCACTTGAGGAGGAAGCCGCTTTGACCGAGCCACCAAAGATGAAACGCATCGCCGTCGCCGCGCGCAGCGGCAACGTCGAGGAGCAATGTGTCGTCTTTGCGGTCTGGAACGATCATCGGCTTGCTGGAACAGACTCGAGCTTCGGCTTCTCCCCACCCGAACCGGTCTGAGCCAGCTCGCGCAAAACCCATTGCAGACCGATGAGGTTGTCGCGCAATCCCACTTCTGCATCGAGGTGGTCGCGATGATTGAGGATACCGACTGGCCCCTTCCAGCCGCTGTCGCGGATCGCCCGCAGCATCGCGATTTCCTGGTCGCCTTCGCTGAGGTTGATGATCTTCCGTCCACGGCCAT
>JAQGOK010000007.1 GCA_028293645.1 Chthoniobacter sp. | reverse complement strand
CGCAAGGCAACACCTGGGCGGCGCTCGTGAGCCTCGCCGCGCTGAAGACGGGTTCGGCCGTGCGGGTGCAACTCGACCGCGATCTCGACATGCAGCTGACCGGCAAGCGGCATCCTTTCTACAGCCGCTTTCAGGTCGGGTTTGATGACGAAGGACGATTGCAGGCGCTGCGTTGCGAGCTGTTTTCCAATGGCGGTTGGTCGCTCGACTTGTCGCTGCCGGTGACCGACCGCGCGATGTTTCACATCGATAACGCGTACTACATTCCGCACCTCGAGGTCAGCGGACGCGTGGCGAAAACGCACCTGACTTCCCAGACCGCGTTCCGAGGTTTCGGCGGACCGCAAGGCATGCTGGTGATCGAGGAGATCCTCGATCGCGTCGCGCGGCGTCTGGGTCTGCAGCCGGAGGTGGTGCGCGAGCGAAACCTTTACCACGGCAGCGGCGAAACCAACACGACGCACTACGGCGAGGAGATCGGCGACAACCGCCTGCTTTCCATCTGGCATCAGCTCAAGGAGAACGCAGGTTTCGCGAGGCGGCGCGCCGAGCTTGCTCGGTGGAATGCGCAACATCCCCAACTCAAGCGCGGTCTGGCGATCACGCCCGTAAAGTTCGGCATCAGCTTCACCTACACGCCATACAATCAAGCCGGCGCGCTGGTCCTGATCTATCGGGATGGCACGGTGCAGGTGAATCACGGCGGCACCGAGATGGGCCAGGGTTTGCATACCAAAGTGCTCGGGATTGCGATGCGCGAACTGGGGCTGCCGGCCGATCGCATCCGCGTGATGATGACCGCGACCGACAAGGTGCCGAACACCTCTGCGACCGCGGCTTCGAGCGGCTCGGATCTGAACGGTGCGGCCGTGCAGGACGCCTGCAGCCAGTTGCGCGCGCGTCTGCTTCCGTTCGCGGCGAAGATGATCGCGGAACGATTCGGGCGCACCGTGCCGGTGGAAGCGTTGCGAATCGAGAACGCGGCCATCTTCGTCCAGGATAATCCCGAGCAAGTCCTCGCGTTTCTGGAAGTGGTCGATCGGGCGTATATGGAGCGCGTTTCGCTCATGGCGAATGGTTACTACGCAACGCCCGCTCTGCACTGGGATCGCGTCGCCGGGCAGGGCCGTCCCTTTGCCTACTTCGCGTGCGGAGCTGCGGTCGCCGAGGTGGAAGTCGATGGCTATACCGGGATGACCCGCACGTTGCGGGTCGATATCCTGCATGACGCCGGCGACTCCTTGAATCCGGGTGTCGATCGCGGCCAGATCGAAGGCGGGTTCGTGCAAGGCATGGGCTGGCTGACCAGCGAGGACCTTCGCTGGGACGCGGCGGGCGTGCTGCTTTCGCACAGCGCGAGCACCTACCAGATTCCAGCGATCAGCGATGCGCCGATGGATTTTCGGGTGGAGTTCTTTCGAGGCACCACCGGATCGACGGCGATTCACGGCAGCAAAGCGGTTGGCGAGCCGCCGCTGATGCTTGCGATCTCCGTGCGCGAAGCGATTCGCGATGCAGTGGCTGCCTTCCGCTCCGAACGTTTCGAGGAGGTGCAGCTACCCTCGCCGGCAACTCCGGAGGCGGTCTTCACCAGCATCCGTAGAGGATGACTCCGTCGCGACTACTCCCTCAAAGACGTTGATGATGAGCGTGTGCGGAAGGCGAATGCGTCCGCCGCGATCCGCTCGCCTGCGCGCTCGCCAGACCCCGCGCGCCGTGCTGAACATTCCCGGCATGAGATTCCCCCTGCTCTGCGCCGCCGTCCTCGCCGCGTTCCTCGCTTCCCTCCCGCCAGTGGTCGGCCAGGAGCCGGCCTCCACCTTCCGCACAAAGGACGGCCAGGAGGTGCAGGTCTTCACCTTGAAGAATGCGAAAGGTTTGCGGGCGCGTGTGATGACCTGGGGCGCGACGCTGATCGAACTCTCCGCGCCCGATCGCGACGGCAAACTCGCGGACGTGACGCTCGGCTTCGATGATCCGGAGCGGTACCTGGAGCCGCATCCGTTCTTCGGCAGCATCGCCGGTCGCTACGCCAACCGCATCGCCAAGGGGAAGTTCACGCTCGATGGCCAGACCTACACCTTGTGGGTGAACAACGGTCCGAATCATCTGCACGGCGGGCAGCGCGGCTTCGATAAGCGCATCTGGAAAGCGGAACCACTCGGGCCCGGTGCAGTCCGCTTTCGCTACACTTCCGCGGATGGCGAAGAGGGTTATCCCGGCGAGCTCGACGTGGCGGTGACTTACACGCTCAGCGAGCAGAACGCGTTGCGGCTCGATTACGAGGCGACCACGGATAAGCCGACGGTGGTGAACCTCACCAACCATGCCTACTGGAATCTCGCCGGCAGCGGCGACGTGTTAAGGCACACCTTGCAACTGAACGCCTCGCGCTTCACCGCGGTGGACGCGGGACTGATTCCAACCGGCGAGATCCGGGCAGTCGCCGGCACACCTCTCGACTTCACCACGGCCAAGCCGGTCGGCCGCGACATCGCCACCGCGGCCGCGCCTGGCTCAGCGCAAGGCTACGATCACAATTTCGTCATCGACGCTCCCAAGGCCGGCGAACTCACGGTCGCCGCGGAAGTGCACGATCCCGCGAGCGGCCGCACCATGCGCGTCCTCACGACGGAACCCGGCGTGCAGCTCTACACCGCCAACCACGTGAAAAACCTCGCCGGCAAAGGTGGACAAACCTACCGACCGCACGCCGGGCTGTGCCTGGAAACGCAGCACTTCCCCGACTCGCCGAATCGTCCGGAGTTCCCGACGACTACGCTGCGGCCGGGCGAGACGTTTCGCTCCACGACGGTGTTCGAGTTCTCAGCGCATTAACCGTTGTCGCTCGCGCCCGAGTCCGCGTTTTACTCGCTCTAATCCACAGGCCGAGCTCTGAGCGTGATCTTCGATCAAGCGGGGCGGTTCGACGAGCGGTGGCTTGCTCCGCGCGCCACGCGGTGGCTGACGTGGGCGCTGGCGCTGGTGCTGATCGCTTCAGCGGTCACGGGGATTTTCTTGCGGCTAAATGACTTTCACCTGCACCACGTCGAAGGTGCGAAGG
Organism: Chthoniobacter sp.; assembly: GCA_028293645.1. Classification (GTDB taxonomy): domain Bacteria; phylum Verrucomicrobiota; class Verrucomicrobiia; order Chthoniobacterales; family Chthoniobacteraceae; genus Chthoniobacter. The sequence goes on along the minus strand of JAQGOK010000007.1, from coordinate 4,494 downwards.
TGCTTGCGGGAAGGACGCCGGGCGATGGGGCGAGCGGAGGAATCCCCGCAATGTATTTGATGGGTCGGACGATGTTTAACGCCGCGCTGGCGCTCGTCCCGCACCGGCTCGCGCGGGCGATGTCCTGGGTCGCTGCGGTGGTCGCTCTGGCCGTTTCGTTGCAAATCTGGGGACGCGTCTTCGCTGTGGACCCGCTGCGCCTTCGAGCGCTGGCGGTGCTCGCGATCTGGTGGGTCCTCCCCTTTTTACACCGAGACATGGACGACTGCGGATTGCAGGTCTTCACGCTGGCGCTGTTCAGCGCGGGGGCGGGCGCGCTGGTGGATCGGCGACCGGCGGCTGCGGGTGTGTGGATGGCGCTGGCGGCTTCGTATAAAACGACCCCGCTGCTGGTGCTGCCATTTCTGCTCTACAAGCGGCTCTGGCGCGAGGCCGGGGTGATGATCGCCGTGCTCGTGCTGGTCAACGTGGTGTTGCCGGTTCCTTTTCTCGGATGGAAACGAACGGTCGAGGCGCACCAGGCATGGGTGGCGATCGCGATGAAATCCAACGCGTCCGACGATCCTTCGTCGAACGGATTGGATGCGCCGAGGCAGCAGAATCTTGCGCTCAAGATTGCCCTCGTGCGTCTATGGCAAACCTTCCCGCCGGAGCACCCGCTTTTCCTGGCGAAGCCGGGGCAGAAAGACTGGGATCAACAGCTTCTGGCGCCGGTTTCCGAGATCGAGCGGCATTGGGCTTTCTTCCAATTCTTCGACTTTGATCCCGCAACGGTAAATCTACTGCTCGCCAGTGTCCTGGTAACACTCGGACTCGGGTTCGCGTGGGTATTTCGAAGACCTGGGCGGTTCACATCGCGCTTCGACTTGGCGCGCGAGCTGGCAGTGGTGGCGATGTTATCCGCGGTGCTCTCACCTATCTGCTGGCGGCAGCATTTGGTGCTGATGCTACCACTGGTGATGGTGGTCTTGTGGGATGGTTTTCGCGCACCGATGAAGCGCTGGGAGCAAGTGATCCTGGTCGGTGTGTGGTGCTGTATCTGGCTGCCGCAGCGCGAGCTTCTTGGCCGGAATCTGTCGGTGGTGATCGACAGTTATAAGTTACCGACAATCGCATGTCTGGCGCTGATGTTTCTGGCGCTGAGAAGAGGCGCGAGTCCGACTGGGGAAAGCACGCCTTCCGCCAGAGAGGCGCCGGAGCCCGCCATGAAGACTACTCACGGTGAGTGAGGTGGTGAGCTTGCCGGTAAGTCGGCGCGCCTCCTGGCCGTGGCGCTTAACTGTGCTCGCGGACCGTTACCGGCGCTGGTGCCTGGGAGGCGCGTTTCTTTTGCTGCTGCTCGGGTTTAATGGCCAATGGCGCCCGGAAACCGACAGCGCAGTGCACGCGACGATTGCCCGGCACCTGGCCGAGGGACGGGGCTTCACCCATCCCAACGGGGACGGAGGATGGGCCAATCCTGGCGTACCCTATCTCGTCGCGACCACCTTCAGACTGTTCGGCGTCGATGTGATGTGGCCTGCCGTCGCCATCATGCTCTGCTTCGCAGCGGGGACGCTTGCTTTGACGTATCTCTGGGTGGGCCTGCATACCCGCCGCGGAGTCGCGGTCATCGTCACTGTGATGCTGGCGATCAACTCCACCTTTTACCGGCACGCGCTCAATGTGTCGGCGGACACGCCTTTTCTGTTTGGCCTGATGCTATCGCTGGTTGGGTACGAACTAATGCAGCGAACCGACCGCCGTTGGGTGATGGGCTTGGTTCTGATCGGGCTGGGTATGGGAGTGATGGCAACCTTTCGCATCGTCTCTCTGGTGGTCGCGGCCGCGCTGCTGAGCACTTTTTTGGTTTAAGCGATTCGTCGGCTTGAGTGGCGCCCTCTCGCGGCCGCCGCCCTGGTGCTCGTGGTTTCGATCGCTGTTCGAGCGTTGGATCCCCGAGCCAGCGACTCCTCCGGATTATTTCCGAAGGAATCGCAAGCCGTTCACTACTCGGAGGACAGGGAGGGCGGGACTCTGCACCATGCGGTGAGGGTGCAGCTCCCTTACTTATTGAGCGACGTCGCTCCCAATGCGTTGCTTGGGAATCAGCTCTACTCCCAAAGCATCATCCTCGACGGCCTGATCACGGTCGTCATGTTTTCCGGAGCATTCATGCTTATCCGACGACGATGGTTATGGGGCCTGATCGTCTCCCTGTTTCTTATCCAGTGGCTGCTTTACTGGTCCGTCCCGCGCTACTTTCTACCCATCATTCCGATCCTCATTTTCGGATGGTGGCGGTTCGCTCGCTGGGTGGCATGGGTAGCTATTCCTCACCGCGTCGCGTATCGCGTGGCGGCGTTCCTGTTCATCTTATATGTCGGCATGAATCTCGGCCGAACAGCCGGGTTCGTCATCGAGCAGCGCTCGTTGCCATTTATCGTCCAATACCGTGGCGGCGATTATGAAGGCGTCATGGAACTCGGACGCGAACTGCGCCGGCTGACCCCACCCGGCGCGTGGCTTCTAACGCCCGGAAAATGGCGGACGATCCTCACCTTTGCCAGCGACCGCCGCGCCGCATCGGCGACACTCGGGAGCCTGCCCGCTGACCAGGATCCTTCAACTGTGTATGTGCTGGAGCCATCGGACGAACCAACGAGACAGATGCTCAAATCGCGCGGTTGGGAATTGAGCGAACCCATCTGCTCCTTCACGCGCAGCTCGGACCGCGCACCGCTAACCGTCCACCGCGTTCGGACCAGCACGGGCGCCGTCCCATAGCTCAGCGGCTTCCTACTCCGGTCGGCCGTTCACCGATGGGCCACGGAGCATCCTCCCGCAGGCGTCTCCGCCACCCAGCGAACCAACCCAAGGGCGTTGCTTCGGATTCAGCTGCCTGATCGGTGCTTGCGCGAAGGGTTACTCCTCGTGCCCAAAGTGAGGCTTATGGCAGCACTGATGCGGGTGAAACTCCGTTTCGAAGATGGGGTTGGCTACGAAACTGGCCTGAGATCCAGCAGCGTCTCATCCTCCTCCTGCGCACCCTGCCGCGCAACAGAGTTGCCCGTTCGAGCTGCGCTACCAAAGCCCCACTTTGGTAACGAGGGGCACAAGGATGACTGCTGCCATGCGGCGGATCGCGAGGGCATTTCGTTGTCTCATATTCCGCGCTATTTCAGATGCTGGGTGAAGAACGCCCCGAGCTTGTCGAACGGGATGAGTTGCACCCGATCGTAGAGATCCACGTGCCCGGCGTTGGGAACGATGACCAGTTCCTTCGGCTCAGCGGCGAGCTTGTAAGCCTCTTCACTGAACTCCCGGGAGTGAGCGCGATCGCCCGTGATGAACAGCATCGGACGAGGAGAAATCGTCTCGATGTCCACGAACGGATAGAAGTTCATGAACTTGGTGTTGCTGCTGAGCGTCGGATGGGTCGTCAGCTGCGGTGAGCTGCCATCGGGCGTGAACTCACCTCTTGGCGTGCGGTAGAAGTCGTAGAACTCACGCTGAATCGGGTGCGTCTTTTCATTCAGCTCATGAACCGTTCCGCCGGTGTATTTGGTCTCACCACCAGTGAACTCGGCGTAGCGTTGTTCTGCCGCCTCTGCGATGACCTTCTTCCTCTGCTCGAGCGTCAGGGAACGCTTGAGGGCGTGGCGATTAGCGCCGCCCATGTCATACATGCTGACGGTCGCGATGGCTCGCATTCGCGGGTCGATCTTGGCCGCACTGATGACGAAGCTCCCGCTGCCGCAAATCCCCAGAACACCAATCCGGCCGCGGTCGATAAACGGTCGCGTGCCCAGGAAATCCACCGCGGCGCTGAAAGCCTCCGCGTAAACATCCGGCAACACGGCGTTGCGCGGCTGCCCCCCGCTTTCACCCCAGAACGGCGTATCGATCGCCAGGGTCACAAATCCCTGCTCGGCCAGCTTTTGCGCATACAGGGTCGAGCTCTGTTCCTTCACCGCACCCATCGGATGCCCGACGATGATCGCGGGATTGGTTGTGCGCTGATCGAGGTGCTTGGGAATGAAAAGATACCCCGCCACCGTCATGTCGTATTGGTTCTTGAAGGTGACCTTTTGCGCAGTCACCTGCTTGCTCTGGTAGAAGTTGTCGGCGCCATTGGACATATCTGCGCCCGCCGCGGCGGCGAGTGCGCTGATCGTAAGTGCGAGTGACATAATGAGGTTTTTCATCGGGTGTTCGTTTGCGGTGCCCGCAGCGCCGAGCACGTCGCTCAGTCTGATTGACTGCGGTTTCGCTGATCACACCGTCGCTCGCGTGAGCGAAGCGGCTCTCGCGTTATTGCGCGGACTATTGCGTTCTTGCGGGAAAAGCAGCGTCGGCCAGCCGCTCGGCCTCTTCGCGCTTAGCCGGTGATAACCACTCCAGCGGAATACCTGATGAGCGCAGAATCTTGATACCTCCGCCGTTGACGTGGTTGAGCTCTGCGGAAAGCCCTTCCAAGTCAGGAAAAAGGCTTTCGCGAGTTATACCGAGCGT
>JAQGOK010000197.1 GCA_028293645.1 Chthoniobacter sp. | reverse complement strand
ACCCGTCTCGCGAACCAGGTCCAGATACAAGCCCCCATAACTATCCTCCTTCCCAAGCAGCGTCAGCACCTGCTGGCACTCCGCCATCGCGGCGACCAGGGTCGGATTCCCGATCTTATAGAGATAGCTCGTCGGCTGCACCTCCGGCTCCCACGTGACGCCGACATAGGGCGTCTGCCAGATCTGCACCACATGGTGTTTTTGCGGCTGAGGATCGGACCGAAAGATCGCCATCTCACCGTTCTCAAACAGCGAAAAGCCGTTGCAGACGATCGGCGTTTCCACCGCCCGCGCGATCAGATTGTAAGACAGCAGAATATAGTCGCCGCTCTCCCGCTGGTAGAACGAGAACAGCGTGTCTTCGCCATTTGGTGACGCGATCCGCTTGTAGAAGCTCATCTCCTGCAGCGAAGCGTCGAACAGTTTGAACTCGCCGCTTTGCAGGTAATACCCGTGCGCAAAGATGATGCCATGGTCGTCAGGCAGCAGCACGCACGCATCCGCAATCCCATCGATCCGCCGGACTTCCTTTAGCTTCTCATTGAAGACAAAATGCCGCGCAGCCTTTTCCTGGTAAGGACGGACTTTGAGCAGAATGAGGCTGCCGACGATTGCATAGAAAATTTCGGCATCATCCAGGGTTTGATCAGCCTGCTCGACCGGCTCGCTATGAATGCCCTGCCCCGTCGCAGTGTTATCCTCGACCTTAATGGTGAGATCCCCGCCAATGCACTCTACGAAAACCCGGTCCTCAATCGAGATATGCGGGTGCAAACCTTGGCGGTGCAGTTCGCGATGCGTGCGGATCCAGCTGAACTCGTGCTGCGCTGGAAACAGATACTCGTGATCGAAGCGATTACCGAGATAGGAGAGCGCTCCCTCCTGAAGCAGCCACTTGAAGGTCTTGATGTCCGTGACGCTTTTCCCGATCCGGAACTCCATGAAGAGGTGCGGCTCGAGGATCGAGAACTTGGTGAAGACCGTATCCTTGTAATACTTGTATAGGCTCTTGAAGTCCGCCTGGAACTGCGGATCGCTGACCGCGTCCAGTGGCAGTTCTTTAAAAGTGCGATCTTCCGCTTGGTAGGCGGCAAAGACGTCTTCCAACTGGATCTCGCTGCGTAGCCCGACATGCACGTTGTAGCCGAGCAGCAAACGCCCGGCGCCAATCGGAATGATGTCGCGCGGGGAGCAGTTGTTCTTCGTGGTGACTCGCTCCGTCGCGAGCAGCGTTGTGGGGATGGATCCAAAGACGTCTTTGCGCGCAGCGTTCAGTCGATCAAGGCGCGAGCGCAGTTCCGTTGCGTGCGCGGCGAGGCGCGCGCGCAGGATTTCATATGTGCCTTTCTCCAGCACCGGGCCGGTTTCTGACCCGGGTGCGGCAGGGGCATTGGCTTCAGACATCGTCGAAAGCGGCGCTACGTGAAACGCGCCGTGAGTGACTTAGTTGCTGCTTCGAGTGCCGCCGTTCTTCGCCAGGGCGCCGAGGGGCGACCCGTCGAGACCAAGGCGTTTCGCATGCCCGAGCAGCCCATTGAGCAGTCCTTTGGTCTTGCTGTCGTCGGCCAGCGTGACCATCTGCGTCAAAGCAGCGGCGACACTGAGGTTTTTCACGTCATCACTCGTTAGACCGAAGCGATCGATGTAGCTCCGGACTTGGGAGTGGAAATAGTCTGCGTCGCCGTCGAAGAACGTCTCCTTCACGTCGGTTAAAGTGGCGCTGTTATTAACCAGCCGGTCGATCGCCTTGCCGGCAGAGATTGCGCCGGTGATCCGGTCGAAGAACTGCACGTCGCCTCCGACAATGTCGATTTTGGCAGTTTTCAGCGCTTCACCGAGGACGGCCGCCTGGCTGCTCGCGATGTCCGCCTGCACGCGGATCTGGGCGAGCTCCACCTCTTTGTCTTTGCTCAACCGCAGCTTGAACTCTTCGTGCTCTTTGCCCACGGCATCGAACAGCTTCATCGCCTCGGCTTTGCGCGTGATGCCTTCCGCTTCCGCGGTGGCCTTGAGTTCCAGCACTTCCGCTTCCGCGGCGCCCTGTTTCCGCACGGCGACCGACTTCGCTTCGAGGACCTGCGCCTCCGCGAGTCCCGCCGCCGCACCTTCAGCGGTTGCAGCTCCGGCGAGCATGATCTTGGCGGACGCTTCCTTGGAAGCAGCGGCCTCCTCTGCTTCAGCCGTGATCAGACGCTGCTGTGCGTGCCGTTGCGCGGCTTCCTTCTCGGCCTCCGCATGCCGCACGGTGGTCAGCATATCCTGATCAGCGCGCAGCTCCGCGGCTTTCTTCGCAGCTTCCGCAGCTTTGATGTCACGGATGAGCACCGACTCCGCGTCCATTTCGGCTGCCGTCACGGCGACTTTCTTCGCGCGGTCCGCGGCGGCGAACGCTTCTGTGTCCTTGATGCGCTGCTGTTCGACTACCACGGTCTTTTCCACTTCGAGCCGCTCGCGAATGACGTTCTGGATGAGCTTTTGCTCAGCCTCGACCGCTTTGTCTTTGGCAATATTACCCAGCGCCACCAGCCGCTCGCGGTCGATCTGTTCCAGCGCGCGATCTTTCTCCACCCGCTCCTTTTCCACGCCATCGGTGCGCTCTTTGTTGCGCTGCGCGACGATGATCTGACGGCTCTTGTTTTCCTCGGCGACCTGAAGTTCCTCGTCCACCGCGATGCGCGCCTGCTCCGCGCGCAGACGTTGCTCGGCTTGAACCTTTTTCGCCTCGGCTTCCTCGCGAGCCATGATCCCCGAGATCTCACGCTTCTGCTTTTGCTCCGCTTCGGCGAGCTGGCGATTCAATTCGAGGATGGTCTCCTGCGCTTCGACGTTTTGTTTCGTGATCGTCTTCTCGCGCTCACGGTCGATCTGGTTCGCGAGGATCTTTTGGTTCGCCGTGAGCTCGATGATCTTCTTGATGCCCTCTGCATCGAGAATGTTGTCGTGATTCAGGAATGCGACCGGCGTTTGCTCGAGATAGTCGATCGCCACGTCCTCCAGCACGAAGCCATTCAGATCGGTTCCAATCGTCTGGAGAATACCTTCCTTTAGCTTATCTCGTGAGTTGTAGAGATCCACGAAGTGGAACTGCCGACCCACGGTCTTAAGGCCTTCGGAAAACTTCGCGTCGAACAGGTCCACGATCGCCTGTAAGCTGGAGGCGCGTTCGCAGCCGACAGATTGCGCCACTTTCAAAACCGCCTCAGGCGTTTGATTGACCCGAACGAAGAAGGCGACCTTGATGTCGGCGCGCATGTTATCCATGCAAATCAGCCCGTTCTTACCGTTGCGATCGATCTCCACGCGCTTCACGGAGATGTCCATGTATTCGGCCTTGTCGATGATCGGGAAGACTGTAAGTCCCGAGAAGGAGACCTTGGTGCCGCGGAGGCCGTTGCGGATGATCGCGCGGCCTTGTTCCACCTTGCGAAAGCACGTCAGGATACTAATGAACCCGCCGATGAGGATGAGCAGAAGGAGCGTGCCAGCGATGCCGAAGAGCGGCTCGAGGAACGCGAGAGGAGTAATGATGTTCATGATGAACTAACGTTGGGGTTTTCTACGAAAGCTTGGGGTCCGGCACGCCGACGACAAAGTAGATGCCACGCTCCGTGTCCTCGCGGAAAACCACCGCGGCCGCACCACGTGGCAAGGCGGCGCCGTCGGTGGTCCGGACATTGATCAGCAAAGGCGCTCCCTTGGTTTCAATCTCCGCCTGTCCGAACGTCTCATTGGCAGTGCTGGTCGTAATCCGGCACGGCTGACCTACCAGTGGGATCGGTTCCGCTTCCGATCCGCCCAGGAGTTGGAAGATGGGCTTCAGCGGCAGCGTCAGATAGCGCGTGACGACGATACTGAGCAGAAGATTCGGGAGTAAGTAAGCCAGCGCGAGCACCGCGCGATGGTCGGTGAAGTAATGGTTGGCGATCATCGAGCCTGTCCACAGGCAGAGTGAAAGAATGCTCATCACTACCATGAGCGGCGCCTCGCCGAGATTGATGAAGTGGAACACGCCGGACAGCCAGCCGCCGTCGGAAGCGAAGTCGCCCTCTGCATCGGCGGCATCGTGATCATCCAGCGCCCCGAGTGCCACCAGGAGCCAGTAAATCATGACGAGTCCGAGCAAAACCGTGAACGGTAAGTTCACGGGCCAGATAGCTTCTGAGAAGACTTCCAGCATGCTCAGCTCCCCTTTGCTCCGGTAAAGGTGCGACCCGCGCCACCACCGACATGATCTTTTCGTTTCATCGAACCGCCATCATGAAACCACAGGCCAAGTTGGCTCGCATCAACAATCGGATAATTCGAGAGTTCCTGCAGGTTCAACCCGCAAGCTTGTAACAAGGCGCAAAGCTCAGCCTCCGTTCGGGAGCATTGCCATCTGGGGCCGTTCTCGCGTTTCATCGCGAGGCCTTCCCCCTTCATGAAAGCACTCCTTGCGCTTGCGCTCTGCCTCATTACTTCGTCGGTCCTTGCCGCGCCCCTGCCGAACATCATCTGGATCGTGGGGGAAGACATGGGCCCGGAACTCGGATCCTACGGCGACCGGCAGGCGATCACGCCAAACCTCGACCGGCTCGGCGCTGAAGGTGCCCGGTTCACCCGCTGCTTCACGCATGCTCCCGTCTGCGCACCGAGTCGGCATGGTTTGATCACGGGCCAGTATCCGATCCAGACGGGGGCGCATCACATGCGCTCCACGTTGATCAAGCCGCCGATCACTTTCACGAAGCTGCTGCGCGACTCCGGCTATCACGTTTCGTGGCCGGGGAAGACCGACTTTAACTTCGAGCCGCCCGCCGGATTTACCGACAAGCGCGACCAGTGGTGGAAGAAAGACGCGCCGCCGCCCCAGCCGTTCTTTGGCTATGCCAACTTCGCCGTCTCACATGAAAGTCAGGTCCGAAACGGACGGGCCTCAGAAGATGTCGGACCAACCAAAGCCTCATCGCAGCAGTAGTTCCTCACCACCATGTACATCCCGAGACTTTTACTCGCGCTCCTGCTCACGACATTCAGTGCATCCGTCGTGGCGGTGGAAACGGCTCGACCGAACATTCTCTTCATCTTCTCCGATGATCACGCGCAGCACGCCATCTCGGCCTACGGCTCGAAGGTGAACACAACTCCAAACATTGATCGGATCGCGCAAGAGGGCGCGCGGTTTACCAACTCCTTCGTCACCAATTCCATCTGCACGCCGAGTCGCGCGACGTTGCTCACCGGGCAATACTCGCATGTAAACGGCGTGCCGGTTTTCAATCGCTTCGATGGCGACCGCGACAACGTTGCGAAGCACCTCCAGGCCGGCGGCTATCACACTGGCGTCATTGGCAAGTGGCACCTCGGCTCCGATCCGACCGGGTTTGATCGGTGGATCGTCCTGCCCGGCCAGGGCGCCTATTGGAATCCCGTCTTCCTCGTTCCGGGCCACAAGTTAAACATCGCGGGCCACACCACGGAGATCACCACTGACCTTGGCATTGAGTGGCTGAAGACGCGGCCTCAGGAGAAACCGTTCTTCTTGATGCTGCATCAGAAGGCGCCCCATCGCGGATGGGAACCTGACGAGCGAAACAAGGCGCTCTTCGCAAACAAGGTCATCCCGGAACCGGAGACGCTCTGGGACGACTACGCGACCAGGCCGGCCGCGCTTCCCGCGAACGAACAGACCATCGCGAAGGACCTCACGCGTGGTGATCTCAAGCTCGAGCCGCCCCCCGAGCTCGCCGGTCCGCAGCTTGCGCAGTGGCGCAATGTGAAGCCGGCGGAGGTCGAGGTCACCGAACTCGACGGTACACGCAAGACACTTACGGGCGCCGAGTTGGTGCGATGGAAATACCAGCGTTACATGCGCGACTACCTTGCTTGTGTGCAGGGCGTCGATGACGGCGTGGGAAAGGTCCTGGGTTACCTTGACGAGACTGGTCTGGCCAAGAACACCATCGTCATCTACTCCGCGGACAACGGTTGGTATCTGGGCGACCTCGGCCTCTACGACAAACGCTTCATGTATGAGCCCGGTCTCCGCGTCCCGCTGCTGGTGCGCGGCGCTGGCGTCAAGGCGGGCAGCCTTCCCGGGCAGTTTGTGTCGAACATTGATCTGGCGCCGACCTTCCTCGAACTAGCGGGCCTGCCGGTGCCCGCTTCGATGCAAGGACGCTCACTGGCGCCGCTCTTGCGCGGCGAATCCCCTGCGGATTGGCGCACCTCCATCTATTACCGCTACTACCACGATCCAGGTAATCACAACACCGCTGCACATCTCGGGGTCCGCACTCTCACGCACAAGCTCATCTACTACTGGAAGGCCGACACCTACGAGATGTTCGACCTGACCAAGGATCCGACGGAGCAACGAAACCTTCTCTATTCCAGTCAGGACCCAGCGAACCCTGAGATCGCCGCCAGATTTGCAGAGCTGAAAGCCGAGATCAGCCGCCTGCAGAAGGAATACAAGGATGATGGCCAATACGCCGATCCCAGCACCTGGCCAAAGGGCGGCGCAGATGGGCCTTTCAACGACAAAAAACCGACTGGCAGGAAGAGCATCGCGGAGGCAATTGCCGCCAGTGCGGCGTCCTAGCTCCGCGCCGCGTCAAGGCGTGTATGGTACCGTTCCGCGGTCATTCACCCGGTAACCACGCTGCGCGATGTAATCGGGACCGGGAAGGAATGTGTCTCCGTTCGCTTTCAGCTTTTGCTGAAGTCTGGAGTCGAGCTCGGACTGTAAGACCGCGTGAGTCGGGTCATTCGCCAGGTTCGTTTGCTGATGCGGATCGGCTTCGTTATCGAACAACAACCAGGGCCCGGTTAAGTCCCGCACATAGGTGTGCCGAGCGGTTCGGAGCCCGCGATATTCCTTCCCGCCGCTACGCCGCTCGAATTCGCCGAACGGCGAGACACAGGTAAGAATGGTTGAGCCGTCGCTGGGATCCTTTCCACCGCGGAGATGGTCGCTGTAGTTGAGCCCTTCCACACTCCGCGGGATTGGCACTCCGGCGAGGCCGAGCAGCGTCGGCATCAGGTCTTCGGAGTTAAAGGGCGCGCTGAGCTGGCGCGGCTTAGTCCCGAGGCCTGAGGGCCAGCGGATCAAGAGCGGCACGCGAGCCGATTCGTCGAAGGGCTTCTGCTTCTTCCAAAGACCCTGCGAGCCGAGCATGTCGCCGTGATCGGAGCTAAAGACGAGGATCGTATTCTCTGCCAGGCCGCTCTCGCGCAGGGTGGCGAGGATGTCACCCATCGCATCGTCCAGGGCGGAGCAGTGCGCATAGTAACCGGCGAGGTTCTTGCGCGCCTGCGCCTCGGCTTTTGCGGGAACATTCGGCCGCAGGCGGATCGTGGTTGGATCGTAAATTGCGCGGTACTTTGGGGGCGCGGTGAAATAAGGATCGTGCGGAGGGCCCCAGGCGAGCCAGAGCAGGAACGGCTTGTCGGCCTTGGCACGACTCTTCAGGAACTCACAAGCATCTCGCGTCTGATCCAGCGCGTCGTATCCCGACCAACGCAGCTTTTCCGAAGTGTCACCGTAGTAGATCGAGTCGGTGTAGTTGTGAGTGCATTCGAGCACCTTCCAGTAGTCGAAGCCCTGGCGCCGCTCGCGCGGGATGAAGGTGGAGCGGCCATTGCCGTCGATGTGCCATTTGCCGATCGCGCCCGTCTCGTAACCAGCCGCCTTCAGCACCTTTGGAAGTGAGACCGCATCGGGATTAAGCGTCACATCGTTGAGAAAAACGCCGTGCGTGAGCGGACGCTGACCGGTCAGCAGCGACGCTCGGGTCGGCGAACAGACCGGCATGCCAGCAACCGCATTGGTAAAGCGCACGCTCTCGCCCGCGAGCCGGTCGAAGTTCGGCGTCTTCACGTTCGGATCCCCGGCAAAGCCGAACGCTTGCGCCCGCCACTGATCGGCGAGGACAACCACGATGTTTGGCTTCGCCGGATCTGCCGCGCGACAGGTGATCGCGACGGCTGATACCGTGAGCAGCGCGAGAAGACGAAGGGCTGGCATGCTCAGTCGGTCAGTCGTTCACCCGCCGCTTCCGAGTGGGCTCCTCTGCCGGAACGGACGGGGCGTCCCTGGCCGCGAGGGCGAAGTATTCCTCCGTCTCACGCGTCCACAGGGCTGCGAGTTCCCGAAGCTTCTCCGGCTGTTCGCTCGCCAGGTTTTTGGTCTCCGAGCGGTCGGAGCGGAGATCGTAAAGTTCCCAGAGACTCTCCTTTCCGGCAGCGACAATTTTCCAGTCACCGACTCGCAATGCGCGGTTCCCTTCATGCAGCCACCAAAGCGAGTCGCGGGTCACCGCGCCGTCTTTTGCGAACAGCGTCACCAGGCTCTTCCCGGGAAAGGGTGGCGCGGACTCGGCGAGTTTCCCTCCAGCGACTTCCAGAATTGTCGGCGCCACATCCACCACATGGCCGGGCGTCTTTCGCAGTTCGTCTTTTGCTGTGATGCCGTTCGGCCAATGCACGATCAGCGGCGTCGCGATGCCACCTTCATGCACCCACGTTTTGTGTCGGCGAAACGGCGTGTTGGCCACGCTCGACCAGCCCGGGCCGAGACTCAGAAAGGTCGCGCCCGTCCCGCATTCCGCAGAGGGATCGTGACCATCACCGCGCACCATGATCTCGGCGCTGGCACCGTTATCGGAGAGGAAAAGGATGAGCGTGTTCTCCATCGCACCCATGGCACGGAGCTGCGCCACGACGCGCCCGATCTCGCGATCCATTCGGTCCACCATCGCCGCATGCACCGCCATCTTGTTGGCCTGAAACTCTCGCTGCTCCGCGCTGAGTTCACTCCAGTCCAGCGGAAGGTTCACCTCTTTCGGGCCGAGCTTTTCCATTGCACGCGGAAACGCGTAGGGCGGCCCGACTTCCCGCTCGATCGGCGCGAGCGTGTCGCCGCCGATGCGCTGATCGCGCATCCGTTGCCAGCGCTCCTCGCGCATCAGGTCCCAGCCGCGCCGATACTTCTCTTTGTAACGGGCGATGTCTTCCGCGGGAGCTTGCAGCGGGAAGTGCGGAGCGGTGAACGCGAGGAACTCGAAGAACGGCTGCGCGCTGTGTTGCTCGGCGTGTTCCTTCAAGCACTTGATCGCATGATCCGCGATCGCCGTGCTCGCGTAGTAGCCGCTGTCCGGCGCCACTTGCGGCAGGCGCCTGTCGTCCTCGGTGTGCTGGTGTGGCGCGAAATACCGATCATGGTCGTTCAAGCTGTAGGAGCGATCGAAGCCGTTCTGCATCGGCTCGCCGTCGATGTGCCACTTGCCGGAATGATAAGAGCGATAGCCGAGCGGCCTGAGTGATTCCGGGAGCAGTCGCGCCCATTGCGGGCGGGTCCCCTGGCTTCCGCTCTTCACACCCGGCACAGCATCGCGGCGGACCTGCTGCGCGTAATAGCCGGTCAGGACCGCGGCGCGCGAAGGCCAGCAGCGCGCGGTGTTGTAGAACTGCGTGAAGCGCAGCCCGCCCTTGGCGAGCGCGTCGAGATTGGGCGTGGCGATCTCGCCGCCGTAGCACCCAATGTCCGAGTAGCCGAGATCGTCGGCCATTATCAGCAGGACGTTCGGCGGTGCGGCTGCGAAGGCGCGGCCGCAGAGAACAGCGAGGAACCCGATGAGAACTGGGAACGATTTCATGAAGGTCACTTTGGGTCCGATTCGCGGCGGCTGGCGGTGAGCTGGGTCCGAGCAGGCTCAAGGTTCTCCCGGTGGCGCTCCGTGGCGGCGGTGAGTTGCGCCAGCACCTCAGGGTTTTGCGCGGCGACGTTGAAAGACTCGCCAGGGTCGGCGTGCAGATCGAAGAGCAGCGGCGGATCGTGCCGCGTGGGATTGGGCGTGCCGTAGCCGGGCTGCGTTGCAAAATGCGCCTTCCACTTACCCATGCGTACGGCGAAGAGCTGCGCGCCGCGGTAGAAGAAATACGCCTCGCGCGGGACCGCACCGCTGCCGGTGAGGAGCGGCAGAATATCGAGGCCGTCGATCGGCCGATCCGCCGGCAGCTTCGCGCCGGCGAGCAGCGAGACGGTCGTGAAAAGATCCATCGTGCACGCGATTTCCCGACAGACGCTCCCGGCGGGCACCTTGCCCGGCCACCACGCGATCGCCGGCACGCGCATGCCGCCTTCCCAGGTCGAGCCTTTGCCGTCGCGCAGGAGGCCGGCCGATCCGCCGGCGAGGTCGTGCGTCAGCCAAGGCCCATTGTCGCTCGTGAAGACCACCAGCGTGTTCTTCTCCACGCCCGCCGAGCGCAACGCATCGAGCACCTGACCCACGCTCCAATCCAGCTCTGCGACCACATCTCCGTACAAGCCGCGCGGGCTTTTGCCAC
>JAQGOK010000173.1 GCA_028293645.1 Chthoniobacter sp. | reverse complement strand
TGCGCCGCTCCTCGGTGTTTAGCTCGCGGAGGAAAGTGTAGAGCGTGCTCGACTTGCCGCAGCCGGTCGGGCCGGTGACAAGGATGATTCCGTTCGGCAGCGCAAGCAGCGCGCGAATGCGTTCCTCGAGCATCGCGTCCATCCCGAGGCCGCTGAGCTCGAGGCGCTCGCGACCGAGCAAACGCAGGCTGACGCTCTCCCCGTTCACCGACGGAATGGTCGCCACGCGCACATCGTAGCGTTGGCCACCGAGTTCGAGGTTGATGCGACCGTCCTGCGGGAGGCGCCGCTCGGCGATGTCCAGGTGCGCCATGATTTTCAAACGCGAGACGAGCGAGTTTTGCAGCAGGCGCACGTTCGGGGGAACGGCGACTTCATTGAGCGCGCCATCCACGCGGTAGCGGATGCGCAGGTCGCTTTCGAGCGGCTCGACGTGAATGTCGGTCGCGCGCTCGCGAATGGCTTCGGTGAAGATCTGGTTCACAAAGCTCATCACCGTCGCCTCCTCGTTGTCTTCGAGCACGGTCACTTCCTGCCGGAGCGCGTCCGGCTCCGCATCGCTTTGCTTTTCCTCGATCAGCTCGTCGAAACGCTCAGCGCCGACGCCGTAACCGCTGCGGAGCGCTTCCATGATCGCCGTCCGAGTCGAGAGAACCCAGCTGACGTTGACGTCGAGCGTTTGCCCGGCCATCTGGCGGGCATCAAGATCGAAGGGGTCGTAGGTTAAAAGCTGGAGCGCGGCGCCTTCGGTCGCACAGGCGAGAACGCGATGCCGCAAAGCGAGCCGCGCAGGCAGCCGCGTGTGCGGCGGGGTCTTGGGATCCGCTTCCGGATGCCGGATGAACTGCAGGCCGAGCGAGCGGCTGAGCGCGTGAAAAAACGCGCCTTCATCCGGCAGCACACCGGCGTCGAGCACGGCATCGACCAGGCGTCCGCCGTTTTTGCCCGCAGCGGTGAGCGCTTCGCGGATCGCGTCAGGCTCGGTGCAGCCACTGGCCTGTGCGGCCTGCAGGAGGAGCCGTTCGATGGGCTTCTCGCCAGCGCTCACGCCGACGCGCTGGTTCTCATTCGCGGTCGGCATTCGTCGTGGTTTTGCCGTCCGGTATCGGGATCGGAAGTGGTGGTGGCGGCTCGAGGATCATCTGCTCAAATGCCGGCGCGGGAAGATCCGGAAAGAGCTTCGCCGCGTCCCCACCTATCTCGGTTCGACTGTCCTCACCCGCGCTGGCGGCGGCGGCTTCCTCGGCACCTTCGACCACAATCGGCTGAATGAAGATGAGCAGCTCTTTGCGGCTCTTGCGGATTTTCGTGGTCTTGAACGCATGGCCCAGCACCGGAATCCGGCTGATGAACGGAATGCCGCTGGTCGCCTTTTCCTCGTTCTCGGTGATGAGTCCACCCAGCACGATGGTGGAGCGATTCGCCACCGTCACGGTGGTGAGGAGCCGCTCCGTGGCGATGATCGGGACGCTGTTCTCCCCGATCTGTTGCTGCCCAACCACGTTGTCATTCACCTGTGCGATGGTGAGGTTCACCTCTTTGTCGCTGTTGATCAGAGGGATCACCTCGAGCTTCAAAACCACATCCTGAAAGGCGATGTTCGTGCGCACGCTGGCCGTGTTGGAGAGGTCCGTGATGCTGCTGGTTGGCACCGGAATCCGGCGACCCGAGGTGATGGAAGCCTTCTTGTTGTTCGCCGCATAGATGGCGGGACGACTCAGAACTTTGAAGCGCTGTGTTCCTTCCAGCGCGCGGATGAAAACATCCACGCCATTCGCGATCTGGCCGTAAACATTCAGCCCGGCGAGCGGAGCGACCGCCGTCGAGGCGAGATTCCGCACATCGCCGACAGAGCGAAGGACGTTGTCTGACGTCAGCAGCCCCGCGGCACTGTTGCCGTGCCCGCCAGCGTTAAACTGCCGGAGGTAATCGATCCCGAGCTCCAGGTCATCGCCCAGCGTGAGCTGGCCGATGATGGTCGCGAGGTAAACTTGCGGCGGCTTGCGGTCGAGGCGATCGAGAAGGCTGGTGATCTTTGCGAGGTCTTCGCGCGGACCGTAAGCGATCAGTTTGTTCGCCTGCACGTCCGCGACGAGCCGCGTCTTCCCGACCAGGACGGAGAGCGGCGGTGCGGTCTCTTCCGGCGCGAGCAGCCGGTCTTCGTACCCAGTCGGGGCAGCCGTCGTCGATGGCGGGATCTGATTCGGAGTGCGTCGGGGCCGGCCCGAAAGCGTCGCCGGATCGGTGGATGCCTGGGGAGGGCGCCGGGTGCGCACCACTTCCCCTCCGGCCATCGTGCTGCTGCCGCTGCCGGTGTCCTGGAGAATATCCACGAGCACTGAGATGACTTGATCGACG
Source organism: Chthoniobacter sp. (assembly GCA_028293645.1). Classification (GTDB taxonomy): domain Bacteria; phylum Verrucomicrobiota; class Verrucomicrobiia; order Chthoniobacterales; family Chthoniobacteraceae; genus Chthoniobacter. The sequence continues at coordinate 8,249 of JAQGOK010000173.1, read as the reverse complement.
AAGACGTAGCGGAGGCGCCTCTCGAGCGGCACGGCTTGTTTGATCGGCTGATCGAATTCGGCGATGAGCTTTTGCGCGTAAAGGTGCTCCGGCTCCAGTGCGACGAGCATGATGCGATTCAGCCGGTCATCGGAGACCACGCGCGGCGGCACTGCGGTCACGAGCCGCGCCGGGATGCGGGCGGTCACGTCGCCGACGGTGGTCGTCGTTACCGGTGGGATCACCTGCCGCGTGGTGAACGTGGAGGTCAGAATCTGCCCCACGACCACCGCATCCGCGTACTTCAACGGATAGAAATGCGTGCGCAGGATGGATCGATCGTGCGGCACATCGAGGACCGCGACCGCCCGCAGGATCTGGCGGATGTTGTCCGCGTTTTCGGTGATCAAGAGGCTCGGCGGGCTCGAGACGGGCGTCAGCCGGCCGAACGAATTCAAGCCGAGATGGCTCACGAGCGTCGTCGCGGCCTCGGAAGGATCGAGATGATTGAGCCGCAGGAAATAGGACGCCATCGAGTGGCCATTCGGCAGCTCGTCCGGCGACTGATGCACGGTGAGCCCGCGCGTCAGATTCGCCTGCAATGCAGTGCCGAGTGCGACTCGCACGCTGCGCCCATCAGGCGATTGCGAGAGGACGTAGTTGTTCAGCTGCAGGCTCGACTCAATCAGCTCGATCGCTTCCGCCTGCGTGATCGGACTCGCTGTCACGAGGCTGATCGGTTTTCCGTCGAAGATTCCCGAGTCCTTGATCACCGATTTGCCGGTGAGGAGTTCGTAGATCCCGAGCACGTCGGCCACGCCATTGTTTGGGAACTGAAGCTGGATCGTAGCCTCAGATTCTTCGGCCGTGACCGTGCGCGCGGTGCGGATCGGCACGTCTTGCGCATCGAGGCTGGGCGGGATGAAGAGAGCGGTCGCAAAAGCGACTGCACAAAGCAGAACAGGAGAGGATTTCACGGGCGGAATGGGAGGAGAGTGCTACGGCTTCGCAGCCTCGGGAGCGGGCTCGGGGACGACGACGGGTTTCGGGGCGGCCGGCTCAGCTCCCGGGTCCTCCGGCTTTTTCGTTTCCTCAAGGGTGCGCTGCACGAATTCCAGTCGCTTGGCATCGCTGGCAGTCGGATAGGCAGCGAGGTAGTTCGTGAAAGCTCTTCGGAAGCTCTCCTGCGCGTCTGGCGGCAACGATTCGAACTCTTTCGCCGCAGCCGGTTGGAGTGAACGCAGCAAGGCTTCAATGATCACGGCGCCTTCATTCCGTGGCGCGGGTTTCGATGTGTTATCGAGTCTCCGCGGCGTGAGACGCTCCGGATCGAAGCGCAGCGTGATCTTCTGGTCTCCAGCCGCGATCGTGGCGGCAACGGTCCGGAGATCGCTGGCCTCGCTCACTTCGAGAAGCTTCCATCCCTGCGGATTGGGCGTTGCACTCACGATGAATGAGCGCTCGCTGGTGCGATCCCAAACGGTAACCACCTTCCCGCTCGGCAGCGTGGCGATGCCGGAGAGCACGAGCGACTCCGACAAGGTCAACACGCGGCGAAACGGCGGCCGCTGCAACAAATCGGAATAGTTCTCAGCGGTCACCGAGGCCGGGATGGCAGCCTGGTCGCCGCTGAGGTGCGCCATCGAGAGAAGCACGAGCCCGGTAATGGCGGAGAACGCTTTCACGGCTTATAAAGTCGCGCGACGGTGACGCTCGCGGTCATACGCGGGCGCGACGTGGTCGCAGGCGTCAGGAGGAGGTATTTCACGAGCTGAAATTTTTCCGGCGACTGGAGGTCGGCGAGCCAGCGGAAGAGCGCGTTATCCGCGCCGGTAACCTGGAGCGAGATCGGCAACTCGCGATGATGCGCGCCCGCCTCGGGCTTGAGCAGCACTGGAGAGGTTAGTCTCAGCCCGCGTTGCGTTGCGGTGGTTTGAAGGTGCTCGAGAAACGCGCTGTGCGCCTTTCCTCCGTCGCCGATCGGCGGCATCGTTGCGTCGAGCCAGGCCTGCCGCTCCTTCCAAAACGGCGCATCCGCACTAGCCGCCACGGCGGCTGTGAAGCGGGACTGAAGATTCTCGATTTTCTCCTGTGCGGCGATTGTCCGCGCGCGGTGATTGCGCCAGGCGAAGACAACTCCGACGAGCACAATGACCGCGATGCAAAGGGCGAAGAGGGTTTTCTCCGACGTGGTGAGCGGGCGCATCGTCATCGCATCTTCCCCTTCATCTCGAACGTCGCGGAACCGTTGGCGGCGATGATCGGCGGGAGCATTGTCCAGGCGTAAACGCCAAGCGCGGCGTCTTTGCTGACCGCATTGAAGTAGTTGTAGGCATCCATCGCGGAACGTGCCGTGCCCGCTACGGAGGCGTCCGCAAGCTTGGACTCGAAACGCGTGAGGACCACATCGGCGACGCCGAGGCAGCGGCTGAGCGCATCGAGATGCGCCACCGGATAGCGGCGCGGCTCGAGCGCCATACGCAACGCCGCCCAGCGCGCCTGGGCTGCAGTGACCACGGCGTGCTCCGCGCGGAGTCGATCCTGCTCGGCGCTCCCGCCGGTGGATTGATTGATGTTGAGCGTGGATTCGATCCGTGCTGCTTCCGCTTCCAAGGCGTGGAGTTTCTTGCGTTCCCCGAGCACCCACAAGACGACGGGAAGCACCAGCGCAGCGACGGCGACCCAGCGCAATCCGAGCAAGCGCCGACGGCGCAATGCCTGGCGCGCAGCCGGCGGCAGGAGGTGCGCGCTCGCGTCCCGCCGAAGGTTCGAGCTGTGCGGAGTCGGACGCGCCTTCGCCTCCACGGGCAGGCCGAGTTGCTCCCCGAGCTGCTGCGCGTCTGCGGGAGAGAAGTCGCCCCAAAGCTCGAGCCCGGTGATTTCAGACACAATCCCCTGCTGCTGCAGGGCCAGGCTCGCGATGCGAATCTCGGGAGCCGCGTGGCCGTTGAGGTCGCCGGTGGCGGAGACGATCTGGCTGTGCAGCAGGCGTCCGCCCGTGCCGGCGCAAAGGACCAGCCGGCCCTGCTCCTGCAGCACGACGAGCTTGCCTTCGGGGATCGGAAAAAGTCGCGAACTGGCGACGAGAGCGCCCGCTACTGAGCCGTTGAGCGTGCCAGCAGCTTCCGTGGTGAGCACATCGACGCTGACCAGTGACTGTCCGTCGCGCTGGCCGAGGACGTGACAGTTGAACGCGGTTTGCTCAAGGCCCGCCGCAGTGAGGCCGCGCTTTTCAACCTGCGCAAAGGCGAGCTTGCGCAATAGCTGCGGATCCGCGGTAGGCGCGGAAAACGCGAACGTGCGGCAGGACCGCGCCGGCAACGCCACGACCATCGAGCGGCTGCCATTCGCTCCTGCACTGAGATTCTCCGCCGATCCCTGCCAAACGCTGCCACTCGCATTGCCACAGCGCCACACCTCCCAGCGAGCATCTGCGGCTGGTAGGATAACGGTGCGGCTCAACATGCTCGGAGAGGGAAGCAGCAGAGCTCAATCTTCTTGGATGAAATCGATCCCCGGCCCCTTGATAATAGTCAGCCTCCTTTTGAGATCGCCTGCGCGTGCGAGGCAGTCAGTCCGCTTGATGGGATGATCGAGCGTGAGCAGCGCGGAGACAACGGCGTATTTGCTCGTCGGCACATCGAGCAGCGAACGCACCTCGCTGATGGCCGTGAATCGTGGATCGTCAACCGTGTCGGGGATCCCGTCCGGGCCGCGGCGGACGCTCAGGAATCGACTGATCTCCGAGGGCGTCACGTCGAAGAGCGCTTCGAGTATTTCTGGTGATGCGCGGTGGATGTCGATGGTCCCGTCGCCGTAGCGGGTGAAGTAGTCGCGCCAATTTGGACGCACCCTCGCGAGCTCTTCGGCACCACGCACGAGCAGCACATCGTTGATGTTGCCGAGCGGCTTGTTGAACGGGTGATTGCGATGCCCGAATGGGAGGTAGTAGTCACGCTCGGCGCCATGCGCGCGCGGCAGATCGTCGGCATCGAGCCAGTCCGCGAGGGAGTCGGTCAGCGTCTCGGCCTGCCTCGATTCCATCCCCCACTTCTCCAGAAGTCGCCGGGCAAACTGCCGTTGGACCGGATTGGCCGCGATCTGGTTGATGGCGAGGTTCGCGCCTTCGGTGGTGATGGTGACTTCGTAGGACGAAACAGCGGAAACGCGCTGCCGCAGCAACGGATCGCCCCGCTCGAGGTCCGGGTGGGTTGACAGCGTGCGCGCGGACTGGAGGAGCAGGCGCGCGCGAAATTCCTTCTCCGCGTAAATGGACTCATCGAGGCCGCGCGAGAGGTGTGCAATCAGCCCGATCACCGCGAGGGACATGAGCATGATCGCCCACAGCACGAGCAGCAGGCTCGATCCGCACCTCACGCGTGCGAGGCGGACCATTTCAGATCGTTTCAAAGACAGCACGGAGCGGAGATTTGCGGCCGGGGACAGAGAGCCGGAGCTCAATGAGCGGAGGCCGGCCGGGCTGCTGGAGCTCGACCCACGTCTTCTTGGCGACGTCATAGAAGCGCCACTCGACCCGGTCCACTTCAGGCAGGAGATCGATCCAGAAACGGCCCTGCTGGTCCGGCTGCAAAAGCTGGTGGCCGAGTCGCGAGCGCAGCGGGCTGTCGGGCATCGGCTCGCCATCCGAATCCGCGCGGTAGAAATCCGGCACCGTCATTGCCAGCGAAAAGCGCTGAGCGGCTCGTTCGGCTTTCCCGCGCAGGTCAGCACGCGCCGGCACGGCGACGCGCTCGTCCGGCCAGCGCAGCGGTGCGATCGTCACGGTCGGGGTTTCCCACCAGCCGTTGTTGCCCCAGACGAAAGCGTGATCGACTCCGCGGATGATCAATTCCTGCCGGAGCGGATCGGCTTCGAGAACCTTCAACTCGAGCGTGGCTGTCGCCGGCAAATGCGCGAAGGCGAGGCGCGTGCGATCGAGGAAAGTCTCCACGCGGCGATCCTCGGACTGGATCAGCGCAAGCGCGGCCGTGGATTCCACGGCGCCGCTCACGATGCCGTAAATCGCGCCGGCCATCAGCGAGAGAATCCCGAGACCGACGACGATCTCGAGCAGCGTCAGCCCACGCTCTCGGGAGCGCAGCTCAGGGCCGGTAAACATAAACCTCCGCCGAGTCGTGGGCGCGTTTGCCAAGTCGGAGGTCGGTCGCGATCGCGCGCAAGACGTACAGTCCATTGACTGGCTTGCGGCGCCGGTTCACCCACTTCAGCTCCTCCAGCTCGGAACGGAATTCCACACCGAGCGCCTCATCCTTGAAAGTGATCGGCATCTCCTCGCGCTTGGTTTTCGCTTTGGCTTCCACGAGGATCGACTCGAGCCCGCGGCGGATCGCGGCCTGGCGCCGGAGCATGTTTGCAGCGTCGAGGGACGAGTGGAGCGCAGACGCGAGCCCGGTCACCACGATGGCGAAGACCGTCAGGGCGATGATGATTTCCAGGAGCACGTACCCCGGCGCGCGCATCCTCATGGCTTGGCTGGGGGCTGGGCCGCTCGTTCGCGCGTAAGCTCGCCAGTCAAAACGTCGAAACCTGCTTCCAGCTCGAGCTCGCCCGTGCGCAACCGCACCCGGGCCGGACTCGCCATCCCACTGGGCTGGAACACCCAACGACGCATCTTGTCGCCTTCCATCACCTCCCACTCGCCGTCGCCCCACATCAGCACCTCGCACTCGGTTCCCTGGGCCAGCGGAATCGACCACGTCCACGGCGGCTCCCAACGCCACTCCTCTTCGGCCGGCGCCGGAAGCAGCTCTTTGTCCGAGGCTCCGCCAGTGACTTCCTGAACCTGCATCTCCGTGCGCTCCACGATCACGCGATCAAACCCTTCGCTGGGAGGCGGTGCGCGCAAGGTTTCGAGTTCCTTGAGGAATTCGTCCCTTTTCTCGTAAGGGTACATTGCCGGACTGGCGTGAATCCCTTCGCGCTCGAACACGATTTGAAACGGCTCCCGTCCCCGCATCGCGCGATGACGCACCTCCTGCACCATTTCCGCCAGCGTCGCGATCGGCGCGCGCGCGGCTTCCGCACGACCCAAGCCTTTCACCGTCGGGATCGCCACCGCCGCGACCACCGCAATGATGGTCAGTGCAACGACGATCTCAATGAGGGTGAACGCGGGTCGTCGGTACTCCGGTGACCGCTCGCCAATGCCCGCAGCGACGTTCACACAACTCCTTCTATTTCTGTGCGGAGAGCTTCCAGTTTCCGATATCATCCGCGCTCTCGATTCCGTCCGCCCCGAGCGAAAAGACATCGTAATCCGCTTTGCTGCGCTTGGCGGGATAAACGTAGCGCAGCTCGCGCTTCCACGGGTCCTTCGGCATCTCTTCGAGCAGTTGAGTCCAACGCTCCGGAATCGGCTCGATCGTCGGAACTTCGACCAGCGCCTTGAGCCCTTGCTCGGTGGTCGGCGGCTGGAGATTGCGCGCTTCGTAAACCTTGATCTGCGTGATGATCGCCTTGATGTCGGATTCGACCCTGGTCTCCTTGGCAACATCGACGTTCCCTTTGATCCCGTAGATCAACGCGGCACTGAGGATCGACACGATCGTGATCACTAAAACGATCTCGATGAGCGTGAACGCCGCGCCGCTCTGCCCGTTTCGCCCCCCGACGAATGATCCATGGATCGCAGACGGAGTACGGGTGCGTCGGGGGGAGAGGTTTCGCATACGTCGGCAACCACTCAGAGCGCATCCGATTAGAGCCTTTCTGGCAGGCGGTGCAGCGGCACATGGGTGTGCGCGACTGGCGAAAGTTTTACCCGAAGGCGGGCTTCGAAATGGGACTCACCTTCGCCTGCTCGATCTTCGAGCACCAAGACGAGCTTTCCGCGAATCTCGGAGTGGTATCAGCCTCGCCGATATCCTTACGGCTAGTTCTGCAAATGGAGCAACGCCCGCAAGGCCCCATAAATTGCTACGAGCGCGAGCGCGATAAAAGCTTCGCCTCGCGCTTCGCGCCATGAGAGCCGCGGGTGCTTGCTGCCGGGCCACGCGCGAAGCCTGGGGATGAGCCTGGGCACCGCGCGGCGGAAGCGGGCGTACTCCTCGCCAAATTGCTCCGCCAGGAACTGCTCCTCGGCTGGGATGATCATTCCAAAAAAGACGCTGAAGACGAGGGCGTGTGGCAGGAGAAGCCATGGATCGCCAAGGATTCCGACCATCCCGAGGCCGAGGACGAAGCTGCCGAGATAGATGGGATTGCGGACGAAGGCGTATGGCCCGCCGGTAACGAGCTGAGGCGCTTCAATCTGCGCGCTGCGGGTGTGTCCGCCAGCGCAGGCCGCGGCCCAGGCGCGCAAAGACAGACCGAGCGCGACAAATGCAAGCGAAGCGGCCACACCGATGGTTTGAAACTCGCCGAAGAGGTTCCGCGGGCGGATGACGCACGCACCCACCACGAGCGCCGCGACGCCCACCAGGATGCGCCATGGGAAGACACGCTGTCCGGCGCGGACCGCGGCGGGCGCTGCGGCGGAATCTGGCACGGTCGAGGACGGCGAGGTCATTTGCGGAGGCGGAAGAATTTCTTGGGAACGGAGAAGTCGAGTAACAACGGGCTTTCCGCGCCAGGGATGGGCGTCCACCCGCTGAAGTCGGTCGTGGTCTCGATGGTCGCATTTGGGTCGGGCCAGTAGAGAGCCGGGGTGGCGCCGGCACGGACGAGGTGCAGCTCGAAGGGCGCGAGGTAAGTCGCGATGAATTCGCAATCGAGCAGCAAGTCGCTCGATGTGATTGTCGTTTGATGCACCTCGACTGCGAGGATGTTGTCGCCGGCGACGAGTTTGGCGGCGGGCACGGTGAAGCTGTGGTAGCTCGTGGAATCCGTGGCGTTCGGCGCGAGCGTCGCGTACGTCGCGGGCGTGGGGACCACGCCGGCGGGGTGCGGGTCGGCGGAGTTGGCGATGGGCGTCGGGTCGTTGTTCAGCCACGCGATCGCACCGTCGTCGCGCCGGATGCGGAAGGTGAGCGACTCGATGGCGCTCGGGTCGGCGACTTGGAATTTCTTGCGGAAATAGAAGGTGCGCGTCCGGTCGGCGGATGGCCCGCCATTGACCGCAGTGCCTAGGGTCAAGCCGCCAAATGTCCCGTAGCCTGCGGGCAGCGTGCAGGGCAGCCACTCCGCTGCGGCGGCGCTGCTGTCGTCGAAAGCAAGTTGCTTCCACGCGGCGGGCGGGTCGCTGCGCATCTCGCGGTAGCGCCAGCCGCCCGCGGCGCGCCGGACGACTTCCGCGGTCGCCGTCGCTGATT
>JAQGOK010000154.1 GCA_028293645.1 Chthoniobacter sp. | reverse complement strand
CACTCGCGCCGAAGCGGTGAAACTGCCCGTCGAAAGCGCCAACATCAGCACCGTCATCACGGTGCCACAAGATCGCTGGGTCCTGTGGGCAAACGGTCCGCGGCGGGGACCCGCGGTCCGCTTCTGGGTGATCCTGGTTTGCTCATTGCTCGCCGCACTCGCCCTCGGCCGGATCCCGCATTCGCCGCTGCGCACGACCGAATGGATGCTACTCGTGATCGGCCTCACGCAGGTTCCGCTGCCCGCAGCGTTGCTCGTGATCGGCTGGCTGTTCGTCCTCGCGTGGCGCGGCCACGAATCCTTCGACCGATCATGGAGCTACTTCAATGTGCTGCAGGTCCTGCTCGTTGGCCTCACTGCCATGGCGCTCGGCATTCTCATCTACGCGGTGGGCGCCGGCCTGCTCGGCAACCCCGAGATGTTCATCCGCGGCAATGGCTCCTCACAGCTCGTTCTCCGCTGGTATCAGCCGCGCAGCGGCACCCTTCTCCCGACGCCCGGCTGCTTCTCCGTCTCGATCTGGTGGTATCGTTTCCTCATGCTCCTCTGGGCACTCTGGCTGGCCGCCGCGCTCATCCGCTGGCTCCGCTGGGGCTGGGAAAACTTCAGCCGCCGCGGCCTTTTCACCACCGGACGCAAACCGCCGATCGCCCCGCCGCCGCCGCTTCCGACACAAGGGTAGGCCGACGCGGCCCGCTTTAGACGGAACTCGTAACCCGCGCGCCTATTCGGGCTCTTCCTCGTCCACGTCAGGATCCGCCTGGCGCGCCGCGAGCATTTGCTCATGGACGGCTTCATCCATCCCCTCGGCGATCAATTCCTCGACTACGTTGAAGCTGTCGTCGCCTGAGATGTTTTCCACATGCCGGCCCACCGAGCCGACCACCATGTCGTGCTCGGAAACGAACAAGTGGATCTCCGATTCGCCGTTGCTGTCGTTGAAAACGTGGCCGCCGTGCAGCTCGTTTTTCGCGGCGACCCAGTCCTCATCGCTGAAATGCGCGTGACCGTTGATGAGCGCGAGTTCCTGAGCCCGCTGGCGAACCATTTCCGCTGATGGAGTGCCCATGCCTTCGGAGTGTTGGATGATCTTCGCGGAGGCTCTTTTCATCGTGCTCATGAGAACTGTTAGGACCGTCTCGCGGATGGGCAAGCGCAAGTTTCCCGTCCGCTGCAGCGGTTCCAGCGCGCGCGGCAAGGTTCCCGCTACCTGGCAGGTATGCGACAGATTAAACTCAGCGGCCGGGAACAGGCAGTGGTCCGCTCGATCGATTACGCGAGTGGCAGCACCGGCGCGGAAATCCAGGAGCGCACTCACATCGATGGGGACGATCTACCCGACACCTTGAATGGCCTCTGCGAACTCGGCTATGTGGAATGCTTCCCGCCCACGGAGCCGCTCACGACGCTGAACTATGCGGCGATCCGCTTTGAAGTGAATCCGTCCTACGCGCTGGAGTTGAAGGAGGCAATGAAGCGGCACTGACCGACCTCTGGCCTGGCTTCAGGCGCGAGCCAGCGCGTTCTCGGTTGCGCGTTCCTGGGCGTGTTCGCCGAAGAGTTGCCGGATGACCTCCTCGACCGGCGGTTCCTGCACGCTGATGTCGGTGACCTGACACGCCTGGAGCAGTGCAAGACACGTCTCACTCACTCGCGCCCGTGCGACTTTCAGCCGCACACTTTGCGGCGTCTGTTCGAGCACCTCGCCGTATTCCGTGAAAGGCCGCGTGACCACCTGCGCGAACTGCAGATCGAGGATCTTGTGCGTGGCGAAGCGGTCGATGATCGAGGCGAGCGGGCCATCAAAAAAAATGCGGCCGTGATCGATGATGATCACCCGCTGGCAGAGCTCCTCGATGTCCTGCATGTAATGGCTCGTGAGCATCGTCACGATCTTGTGCTCGCCGTTGTACTGACGGAGGAACTCGCGGACTTTCTTCTGCGAAGTCACATCGAGTCCGATGGTCGGCTCATCGAGGAAAAGCACCTTGGGCGAATGCAGGAGCGCCGCGATCAGCTCCATCTTCATCCGCTCACCGAGGCTCAACTCGCGGACCATCGTGTCGAGCTTGTCGGTCACATCGAGGAGTTCCGTGAGGCCGCCGACGATCTGGCGGTAACGCGCCGTTTCGATGCCGTAGATCGCGCGGTTCAACTCCAGCGATTCGCGCGCGGGCAGATCCCACCAGAGCGCGTTCTTCTGGCCCATGAGCAGGGAAAACTGCCGCTTCATTTCGTCCTTCCGTTCCCATGGAACAAAGCCGAGCACCTTCGCGGAGCCACTCGTTGGATTGAGTAATCCGGAAAGCATCTTCAGCACGGTCGTTTTGCCCGCTCCGTTTGGTCCGAGGAAGCCGACGAATTCACCCTCCTCGATCGAAAACGAGACGTCATCGACCGCGCGCACGTCCTGATACTCGCGATGTCCAAGGCCCTTGATCGCACCCCACAAGCCCGGCGCTTTTTTGTAGGTGCGATAGACCTTGGTCAGCCCCTTGGTTTCGATCGTGCTCATGAGCGGGCAGACCTTGCACCAAGCCAGGCCCGGCGCGAACGGCAAATTGGCGAGCGTCAGCCCGGCCGGGCCAGAGCGCGCAGTTCCTCCTGCGAGATGTAAGGCGCCTGCGCTCGCTCAAGGCCGTGGCCACGAGCACAAAGCAAGTCGCCGCGCCCGAGCAACGCCTCCGCTCCGGGCTGGTCGAGGACGATTTGCGAATTGATCGCGTTGACCACCCGCAGGCAGATCTTCAACGGCAGATTGGATTTGATCAGGCCGGTCACGATCCGGCTGTCCGGCCGCTGTGTCGCCAGCACGAGATGAATGCCCGCGGCGCGCCCCTTCTGCGCCAGCCGCGCGACCAGGTTCTCGAACTGCTCCCGCTCGCTTTTGCCGCTCAAAATCAAATCGGCGAACTCATCGAAAAGGATTACGCGAAACGGCATGTCGGCACGCGCACCGCGCTGGCTCAGACTTTCGAAACCTCCCCGCGCCAGGGCGGCGTAACGGTGATCCATCTCGCTCACCGCTGACTCCAGGCAGGCGATCGCGGCGGCGACATCGGTAATGACCGGGCCATCCAGATGCGGTGAATCCTTGAGCGCACCGAAGGTCAGGATCTTCGGATCAACAATCGAGAGTCGCAACGCGCCGGGCGGATGTTTGCCGATGAGCGAGGCGGCCAGGCACTTCAAGAACTCGCTCTTGCCGCTGCCGGAAGTGCCGGCGATCAACGCGTGGCAGGTGTTCGGATCGGAAAAGTCCGCGGTCAGCACTTCGCCCTCGATCCCGACACCGATGGAGAACGAAAGCGGCGCCGCGAGCGGCGGCAGGGCTTTCCACAGCACCGTGTCAGGCTGGTCCTTCGGCAGGTCGATATTCACGCAACCCGGCGCGGCCTCAATGATCGGCCGTTGCCGGAGCCGCAGTCCGACCTGCAGATCCTGCGCGCGATTGGCCAGCGACGAGACGCGGACGCCACGCGCCGGCTCGACCTCGTAACGGACGAGCTGCGGCGCTTCGCGGCGCCGGAGGACGCGGACCTGCAGCTTGAAATCGCCGTAGCATTTCTCAATCTGCGCGGCCACCGGATCGCTCGCCGTCGGATCGGACGGAGAAACCTGCCGCGCGGCAGGAGCAGGGCCGTTCTGTGCCAGCTCGGCGAGGACTGGCTCCACGATTTCGTCGAAGATTCCGTCGAGCTCCTCCACCGAAACGGTGATCGTGTGCAACGCGGGCTCGTAAAACTCGAGCACCCCGCTGAAGCGGAGCCCCGGTTTCACCGTGCGCAGCAGCCGCGCATAGATCGCGAGCTGCAGCAGGTCGTGCTTCAGATTGGCGCCGCGTGAGAGTTTGTAGTCCACGACTTCGAGACCGGCGTCCGGATGCGTGCGCACTGCGTCGGGCCGTCCGGAGACGAGCACCGCCCCGCCTTCGAACGGCACCGCAGAGATGGCAAACTCGTGTGTGAGATAGACGTCCTGCCACGAGCGAAAGCCGGTCATCCGGTTGCGCAGTCTGGCAGCCTGGCTGCAAAATGCGCGCAATGCCTGGCTGAGATGTTGCGCGGAGGGAACCTTCCCGGCAGTGGCCAATTCCTCGAGTTTCGCCCGCGCGAAATGCTCGTAAAGCGCAGCCCACAGCGCCTCCGGGTTCTCTGATTCAGCCGCGGCTTTGCCCTCGCGGACCAGCCACGCGGTGAACTGGTCCGCGAGTTGATGAAACGCGGTGCCCTGCACCGGAAAGGCCTCGCGTTTTCCGCTCGCGGCGGAAACCAGCGTCGGCGGACTCTCGCCACGCAACCAGCGCGCGCGCCACTCCGCATCGAGGCAGGCGCACTTCAGTTCGCTGACGGTGATCAGATGCTTTGCCATTGCAGCACCGTCATCTGCGGGTGCGCGTGGACGCGGATCTCGGCGCTGTATCCGCAAGCCTGGAGCACCTCTTCCCGGCTCGCCGCGGCTGCGAGATTACCAATCACCTCCTCCACGCTCAGGAACTTTTGCGCGGCAACGATCCCGCGCACTTCCGCCGCGAGCGCCTTCATCCGTGACCCATCATCTGGCGGCGGAACTGGTTCGGCCGCGCTTTCGATCGGGGCGAGGATGCGTTCCCACCAATGCGCGAATCGTTCCCGCAAAAAAGCCACAACGTCGGTGCTGGTGAAGGGCGGGATGTCGCCGCCCAGCGCTTCGGCGTAAAGATCGTAGCCGGCGTGCAAGACGGCGAAATCATCGCGCGTCAGCACGATCAGTTGCAGGCAGCGCCGCTTCGCTTCCTCGATCGCCGGCCCGATCATCCATGCCGGCCCGGGGATCGCGGACTGCTCCGTCCCGCGGAAGCAGACGGCTTTCAGCCCTGGTTGTTTCGCCGCCCGCTCCTGCGCATGGCGGGCGATGGCGCTCCACCGTTTCCAGTTCGATCCCGGCTCGAAGCCGAACACGATCCGGCGCTCGCTGACGCTCCATTCGGTCGTGAAATAGCCCGAGCCCTTTGAAGCAATTTGTAAATCCGGCAGGCCATCGGCGCAGGTTTTCACCAGCCATTGCAGAAGGTCCGCGTCGAAAAGCAGCCGCTTTGGCTCGGCGAGCAGATTGACACGGCGAGCCTCGTAAAGCTCCGGCAGCGAAGTCCGCGTCACTGGCCGGTGGCGCAATTCTTCCCAACGTTCCTTGCAGCTCTGCAGGAATTGCCGCGTGCCGACGCGGTCGCGGTCCGTGGTGAAACGCGCGCTCAGCCAATCGCCGCCCAGCATCTCCGTGGCGGCTTCCGCGGGCGCTTCGCTCGCAGCGAGCCGCAAGCGGATCAGCTCCTCGCCCTGCTCTCGCCGCAGCCCTTCAAGCGACACGGGAGGGTGCGCGATGCGCTCCGCGTCCGCCCGCTCGAAGTGCGGTTTGATCGTGGTCGTCCACGGATCCTGATTGGAAGTGATCAGCGTCAGATGATTTGCGGCTTCATCGATGAGCCGTGCGACGACCATCCCGAAGGTCCGCGCCAGCCCGGGTGCATGCCCGTAGGCTTCCGTCTGGTCGAAGCAAAACACGAACGGCCGATAGAACGCGGCGAGCTGGCCGAGATCGATCAAACGTTCCCGGCTCGTCTGGTTTGCATCTTCGGCAGACATTTCCGCGTGCGGCACATCCGCCGCGCGCAGACCGATCGCGCCCGCCTGCTCGGCGCTGAGGCTCTGGCCAGCAATCCAGTCGAGGCAGGCCTGACGCACCATGCGATCGGGATAGCCGTAGCCGTAGGCGAAAAGCACCCGCAACCATTCGGGCGAGTGCAGCGACAAGCCCCTGCGTGCCATGGCTGCGTCATACGCCACGCGATGATCTTCAAAGGTTGCGCGCATCCAATCGCTCCAGGCGTCGCCGCGGTTGCCTTGGGCAAAAGCTTCGAGCGGGTCCCGTCGAATCCGTGCGACCTGCTCGGGATCGCCGTCGCCCTGCTTCTCCGCGAGATCGGCCACGAGATGGCCGAGCACGCCGTGCGCGAGTGCGTCGAGTTGCGTCGGCTCCTCCGGCTTCCACGACTCCCAGTCCGCGCGATCCGGGAAGTGCAGCTCCTTCACCACCGCCGCGAGCAGCGACTGGAAAGCCAGCGCCGCGTTCTGAAAAGGGCGCACATAAATCAGCGTCGCCCGCCCATGCAGCGCGCGGAAAAGCCGCCCGATGAGATGCGATTTGCCAAAGCCCGGCTGATCCGAAGTGACGAGCAGCGCCTGCCCGGCACGCTGCACCCTCCGTGGCGGAGCGCCGGCCGCGAGCCGTTCGAAATGCGCCAGCACGGCGCGCAGCGGCTGCTCGTTCAAGCCGCTCACCGCAGGCTCCGGCCGTCGCGGCTCCTTGACGATCAGATCATCGAACGGGTTGAACTCGATCATAGGCTCAGTCCTCGAGGCGCACGAGCAGGTGTCGTTCGCCGCGCAGCTCAATCGCCGCGGCACGCGCGTCCAGGTCCGCGAGCGACCAATCGCCGAGGCCGAATACTGCGCGCCCACTGCGATGCTCTGCGAGCAGCCACGCTTTCAGTTCGTCCAGGCCGGCGCCGGTCTCGCGTTGCAAAGCTGCGATCTGCACAGCCGGGAAACCACCCCGTGCTACCAGCGCCCGGTAGGCGTCGCGCATTCGATCCGGGTCGATTGCTGGGTCTTGAATCTCTTGGGCCGTCGGCCCGAGCAGGGTGCGTAGCGTCTCAGCGTGTGCAAAAACGAAGGCCTTTCCGTGCACCAACTTTATGAGGCGGAGGTCGGCTTCGAGCTGCTGCACCGCCTCGGTGACGAACGGTTTTTCCAACGTGGGCAGCGCTTTTTTAAGTTCCACCAAGGATAGCACCGCAGGGTGTTTGCTCGCCGCCGCTTGCTCGATCTTTGCCGCCGCCGAGGCGGCACTCGGAGCAAGCTCCGGAAGGAAATACCTGGTCTTCGCCCCGGCAGCGACGGCCACGAGCAAGCCTGCCCCGGCCATCTGGATGAGTGCCTCTTCGTAGGTCTGGCGCTTCTCCACCGACATCTTCGGGGTGACCGGACTCAAAGCGCCTTTCGCTCCCGCCTTGCGCAATCGCGCGGTGATCTTCTCCCGCGCATCTTCGATCGAAAAACTCCGGGGACGGACAGCCATGACAGGTCGAGCGTGCGCCAACGCTCCGGGGCGGTTCAAGCCCGCAGCTACTCAACCAGCCGAAAGCGCCAACGCCGCATTGCGCATTGCCGCGCACGCGCGCCTTCCGCATTAATCCGCCACCGCCGATGGCCCCGAACGAGACTCCCGACACGCCTTTCGACATCTCGTTGCGTCCGCCGATGTTCAGCGAATTCGCGGGGCAGGAGAAAGTCTGCGCGCGGCTCGAACTGATGGTGCAGGCGGCGCAGCAGCGCAGCGACGTGCTCGAGCATATCCTCCTCAGCGGTCCGCCCGGTTTGGGCAAGACGACGCTCGCTTACATCCTGGCAGCCGCCATGGGTGTGAACATCAAATCGACGAGCGGTCCAACCATTGAGAAAGCCGGCGATCTCGCCGGATTGCTCACCACGCTGGAACGCGGCGATGTGCTTTTCATCGACGAAATCCACCGGCTCGCGCCGGCCATCGAGGAGTATCTCTACCCCGCGATGGAGGACTACAAACTCGACATCATCATCGACCAGGGCCCAAACGCGCGAAGCGTTCGGCTCAACCTTCCGAAGTTCACGCTGATCGGTGCGACCACCCGTGCGGGGATGATCAGCGCACCGTTGCGCTCCCGGTTCGGGATGAATTGCCGGCTCGATTATTACACCGCCGACGAGTTGCAGCGCATCGTCACTCGCAGCGCCGGTCTGATCGGCGTGGAAATCGATGATCCCGGCTCGCTCGAAATCGCCGCGCGCAGCCGGGGCACTCCCCGCACCTCCAATAACCTGCTCCGCCGCGTCCGCGATTTCGCGCAAGTCCGCGCCGACGGCTACATCACCCGCGAGATCGCCGATCAGGCGCTCACCTTGCACGACATCGATCTCGATGGCTTCGATGAAATGGACAAGCGCATCCTCGAAGCGCTCGTCCTGAAGTTCAGCGGCGGACCGGTCGGCATCAACTCGCTCGCCGTGGCGATCGGCGAAGACGCTGGCACGCTCGAAGATGTCCATGAGCCGTACCTGATCATGCAGGGTCACATCAAACGCACCCCGCAAGGCCGCGTCGCGCTCCCCGCCGCCTACAAAAAGCTCGGCGTCGCAGTGCCTCGGCGCGACGCGGATCTATTCGGGTGAACCGCCGAATCGGCTCGGCTCGTTTGATCAGCCAGATGCGCTGCGGCATCCGTTGCAGCACAAGGAGCTGTGCGCCGTGCGTCCGCCGGAGAGCTCCACGCCCGTCTCGAAATGGACGAACGGAATGATCAACGGGCCGAAATCAACGTTCAACCCGGCCGACATGCCGACGCCGGATTGGCCGTAGGCCGAGTTGATCTGTCCCTTCGCGTCGAAGCCCGCCAGGTTCAGTCGCTGCAAGTAGCCGAGCGCCCGCCGCTCGTCGCTCTCACGCCGGTGGTCCACGCTTGGGGTGCTCGCGTAGATGCCCCTTCACCGTCGGCATCCACGACTTCCGACGATCGTCGCCGCAAGAACAACGCAGGCTACTCCACATTCGCCGGGCGGGTCCAATAACTGCCATTCCTTTCATAATAGTTGCAGGCCAGAACGGCTGGTGCTAACTCTCGAGCCCGTGAAAAGGGCTCTTTCGAATGTGGTCGCGAGTGTCTCTCTTTGGTCGGTGGGTTTCTCTCAAGAGGCGCCACTGCCGGGACCGGAGCCGGTGGTTCAGGGGTTCGGCGGCGAAAGTCTCGGGGATTCGCTCCTGGTCTCCGAACCCGTCCAGGAAGACGCTGCCCCCCTCGCCGCGGAGCCCGTTCTTGCCGTCGAGGGTGCGGGCGACTCAGCACGGCGAGGACGGTGGAGGTTCGCACCGCAGTTGAATGCGTCGGCTACCTACGATGACAACATCTTCATCCAAGCGAAGGATCAGGTAGCCGACTACATTTTCACCCTGGCACCGGGCGTCGCGTTTGGCTTTTGGGACTTCGACGAAGATCAGGCCCGCTCCCGCGACGTGCGGCGCACCGGGCCAATTTGGGAGCAATCCAGCGGCAATCATCTCGCAGTCCAGTACACGGCGCTCCTGCTCGGGTTTGCGCGGACACGCTCACAAAACACCCTCGATCACGACGGTCGGATCTCGGCCCGGTGGGAGCGGGAGAAACTCACGTTGGGCGCGACATTGCACCTTGAGTCGAAGTCGGAGACGAACACAGACGTCGGCGACCGGATCAGGCGCAAGACCTCGACGGCGGTGGTGACTTCGAGCTATCAGCTCACCGGCAAAACGGCACTGGGCCTGGAGTTTTCCAATAGGATCAACGAGCCGGAGAACTACGCGCGCACCGTGGAGTGGCGGGCGGAAAGTTCGATGGATTATTCGGTCACCCCGCTGGTCCGGGTCGGACTCGGAGCGGCACTGGGACAGGTGCAGGTGCAGGCCGGAGGCGACCACGTCTTTGAGCGACTGCTGGCGCGCGCGACCTATTCTCTGGGCGAGAAACTGGAGGCGGAATTCCGCGGCGGCGTAGAGTTTCGTCAGTCGCCCGAACCCGCGGACGACCGAACGAACCCGATCTTTGCCGCTCGGGCTGCGTGGTTGCCGGGCGCTCGGACGGATGTCGGCATCGAGACTTACCGGCGCCTCGAAACGTCGATTGAGCAACCGGACCGCTCCTACACCTCGACAGGCGTTGCGCTCTCGCTGCGTCAGGGCTTTAGCGGCAGCGCTCATCTTGACCTGGTGAGCGGCTATCAAGTTGCCAGCTACACGGAGGAATTCGGAGCTGACGAGCGGGAGGACCGGTATCTCTTCGTCCGTCCCGGCCTGTGGTATCACTTCGCAACCTGGGGAAGTGCTGGGCTGATTTACGAGCATCGGCGGAACAGCTCGAACCGTGAGGAATCTGAGTTCGCGAATAACCAGACGACGGTCCAATTCAGTCTCAGTTATTAGAATCCCACACGGAAGGCCTTGAACGTGCTGTAATCTCCACACCAACAATGCTGATCGTGAGAACACGTTTTTTGCTCCTGGCATTCGCCTTCTCATGCCTCACGGCCGGAGCCGATGGGCAAGCGCCAGCCCAGGCGAGGAGCAATGCCGCAGTTCCCGCGGTCTCCGCAAGTCACGTCCTTGCTGCGGATGAGTTGATCGAGGTGAAGGTGTTCCAGGAACCGGATCTCGACGTCGCCACGCGCATTCCGCAGGACGGCCGCATCACCATTCCGCTGATCGGACAAATCACGATCGTCGGGCTCACGGTCCAGCAGGCGACTCAATTGATTCGCGACCGGCTTGAGGCGCGCTTTCTCGTCAACCCGCAAGTCACCCTTTCCGTCATGGAAGAGGCGAAGCGGCTCTTCACCGTTCTCGGCCAGGTGCAACGGCCTGGCACCTACCGCTTTCCAGAACGTCAGGCGCTCGATCTCGTGCAGGTGATCGGAATCGCGGGCGGTTACACGCGAATCGCCGATCCGGGAAAGATCACGGTCAAGCGACGCACCAGCGGCGAGGAAATGGTTCTCCGTGTGGATGGAACGCGCATGGCTCGTGATCAGAAGTCGCGCCCATTCGCCGTGGAAGCTGGCGACCTGATCACGGTCGGCGAGCGTCTTTTTTGAGCGTTATGCCCGCCCCCGGTCATGATCCGACAGTGATCTCTCTACCCACCGACCTGCGCACGTTGTGGCATTTGTTTTGCGATAAACTCTGGGTCGTGGCCGTCTGTGCGGCCGTGTGTGGCGCTGCGGGATTCTTTTACGCGGCGCGACTGCCCAAAGTGTATGCGGCCACTGCCACGGTGCAGGTGGAGCCGCAACTGCAGCGACCATTCGCCGCCGAATACCGTGCTGCCGAAGACCTCGCCGACGAGGAGGTGCTCAAGACCATGGAGCAGAATCTTCTCAGCCCGTCGCTCGCGCTGCGTCTCGTGCATCATCCCGAGCTTGCTGGGGATCCGGCTTTTCTCCCGCACATTGAGCGGCCGGCTTCGGACGAGCGTCTGCAGACCGCGCTTTCCTCGCAGATTTCAGCAGACATCCGGCGCGGCACCCGGCTGATCGATGTCACCATCGAGGACGAGAACCCCGCCATGGCCCAGAAGCTCGCACGGCTCCTCGTCGAAGAGTTTCTCCGCGAAAGTGCCGAAGCGCGCGCCGCGGTTTCGCAAGGTGCGCACTCCAGTCTTCGGGAAGAGGCCGAGCAGTTGAAAGCGCGACTGACGAAGTCCGAGCAGGCGCTTCAGAATTACAAGGAGCAACATCGCGCCGTCTCGCTGGAGGAGAAGGAGAACATCGTGATCGAGCGGCTGAAGGAGCTCAGCGCAAATGTCACCGCGGCCAGGGCGGACCGGCTCAAGCTGGAGACCGACCTCGCGCAATTGCAAACCGCGCCCGCGCGTTCCCGCGAGGCTTTGCTGGCTTTGCCGAGCATCGCGGGTGCGAGCGAAGTCGGCGAGTTGCGGCGCAAGCTGAGCGAGAAGGAAACCGAGATCGCCGCGCTCAGCCGACGTTACAAATCCGAGCATCCGAAGTTCATCGAGGCCGCCAGTGCATTGGCGGAGCTGAAGTCCGCGCTCGACGCCGCGATCGCCAAAGCGTCCGAGATGATGGAGGCGAGCCTCGAGGCAGCTCAGACCACCGAGGGGAAACTCGAGCAGGCACTCCGCGGACAGGAAGGACTCGCGCTGGAGCTGAGCAAGATCGCCATCCCTTATAGGTCCCTGGAGCGAGACGTGGTCTCCGACCGCGCCCTTTACGAATCGCTCCTCAGTCGCGTGAAAGAGTCGGCCATCGGACAAAGCATTTCCCAACACACCGTCCGGGTAGTCACGCCCGCGTTGCTGCCCACCCGGCCGGCAAAGCCGAACAAACGCCTGATCATCTTGCTCAGCATCTGCGTCGGAACGGCGGTCGGCACGACGCTGACGCTCGGCTCGAGCCTGCTCGATCGTTCGCTGAAGACCGTCGATCAAGCCGAACAGGCGCTCGGGCTGCGATCCCTGGCGGCGATTCCCACTCGCGCGAAGACGACGCTTGAAGACGCGCGCCGGCTGCTCCTCGAGAAGCCTCCGTCGGCCGTGGCGGAAACCGTTCGCGGATTGCGCACGGCGCTCCAGTTCGTCGCGCCGGGAGAGAACCTGCGGACACTTGTTTTCACCAGCGCGGTGCCGGGCGAAGGGAAAAGCTTTTGCGCGATCAGTTGCGCGGTCGCTTTCGCGCAGCAAGGACACCGGACGTTGCTGATCGATGGCGACCTCCGCCTGCCGAGCATCGGACGTGTCTTCCTCGGCAATGAGCGGACCGCAGGTTTGGCGGAGCTGCTGCGCGGCACTTGTGAACTCGGCGAAGCCGCGCAGATCACCAGCATCGAGAACCTCTCGATTCTCACGGCGGGGATCGCGGTTGAGGATCCGGCCGAGCTCGTGGACCACACCCGTTTTGCCGACCTCCTGCAGTTTGCTCTCACGCGGTTCGATCGCGTGGTCATCGACACAGCGCCAGTCCTCGCTGTGAGTGAAACGCTCGTCCTCGCGTCGCTCGCCCAAGCCGTCTGTCTGGTGGTCCGCGCGGGCAAAACTCCGGCGCCCGTGGCGGTGCGGGCTCTCCAGAGATTGCGCGAAAGCGGTGCGCGTGTGCCGGGCTTCATCCTCAACGGCCTGCCGACGCGCAATGGCGGCTACTATTACCACTACCACGCCCCCGGATACGGACGGGACGAGGTGTACGGCGGAAGCGCCGCAGCGAAGCGCTGAATCCCGGCACATGAAACAGCTGCTCCGCTCATTGGTTCTGTGTGCACTCGTCTCGGGCGCAGCCGCTTTGGTCCGTGCCGCCGAGCCGATCGCGGCGTCGGACAAAAAGGTCATCTACCACGGCTGGAACACGCGCGATTCGGCTTACGTCGCCAAGAACTGGGCGCGCATGGAGCGGATGCCCTTCGACGGCGTCGGCATCAACATTGCCCTCGATCGTACGCAGCCGACAACCGGCGATGGCTCCACCACCAACCTGCTCGGCTGGCAGATTTTCGGCCCGGAACGGTTCGATCTCAGCCGATTCGGCAGCGCCATCACCGATCTGCAAAAGCCGCGGTGGAAGCGCTTCACGGACAACTTTCTCCCGGTCGCCATCGCAACTCGAGATCAGGATCAAGGGCTCTCCTGGTTCGATGACGTGCGCTGGACGACCATCGAAAACAACTGGCGCGTGCTCCTCACGATCGCGCGTCAAGGCCGCTGCCGCGGGCTCCTTCTCGATCCCGAGCACTACGACTACGACTGCGAGCTCTTCAACTACGGTCACCACCGAGAGCAACGCGCGGATCGTTCATTTGCGGAATACGCCGCGGCCGCGCGATCGCGTGGCCGCCAACTCGGTGGAGCGATGCGCGAGCTCTTCCCGGAAATCACCGTTGGCTTGCTTTACGGTTACACGTTGCCAGCCCGCGAGCTCCGCGAGAGGCAGCCACTCGACGCGACTCGCTACGCACTGCTGCCGGCGTTTCTGGACGGTCTGCTGGAAGCATCGGCCCCGCAGGCGAAGTTCGTGGACCTCTGGGAATTCGGCCACGGCTACAAAACGCGGGCGCAGTTCATGGCCGCCCGATCCGAGATCGAAAGCGCGGCGGATGTAACCGGAAACCCCGCCGCCTACCAGGCCGCGATCACGCCGGGCATGAGTTTGCGGCTCGATTTTCCATCGCCACTCGCGCCGTGGCAGACCCGCTCCACGACCCAAAACTACTTCTCTCCCCCTACCTTCGAAATCGCCCTCCGATCAGCGCTTGAAGCCAGCGACCGTTACGTCTGGATTTACTCCGAACAGGGGCCGCAATTCTTCCCGCGCTCAAAGCTCCCCGCGTCCTACGTCCGCGCTTTCCGCCTCGCGCGGCAGCCGGCAAAGATAGGTTCAATCGTTTCCGTCTCAGTCGGTTTGGCCAGCGTGCTGGCGCTTGGCCTTTGGTTTCCGGTGAGCCGCCTACGTCACCGTGTCGGAGCCGCGCCTTCCGGAGCAATGCGCATCCTCATGGTCACCGGGATCTTCCCACCAGACCGCGGCGGTCCCGCGAGCTATGTTCCGAAGATGGCCGCCGCGCTGGTCCGCCGCGGGCACGCGGTCGAAGTAATCTGCCTCAGCGACCGACTGCCGCACGACGATTCAATCCATCCGTTCCGCGTGCATCGCCTCCCCCGTGGCCGGTTCTGGCCGACGCGTATTCTGCTCACCACGTTCACCGTCTGGCGGGCCGCGTGGCGCCACGATCTCGTTTACGTCAACGGCCTCGGGGCGGAAGCGGCGCTCGGCGCCCTGCTCGCAGTTCGGCCGGCAGTCCACAAGATCGTCGGCGATTACGCATGGGAACGGGCGGTTGGCCGTGGCTGGTTTGGCGGGACGATTGATGAGTATCAGGCGGCTCGAAAATCGCCGTTGCTCCGGCTGCTCGACTCCGTGCGCAGCTTTCCGCTGAAGCTGGCGGAGCGGATCATCGTTCCGAGCCATTATCTTCGACGCATCGTCAGCGGCTGGGAGATCGCTTCGGGAAAGATCCACGTCATCCCCAACGCGGTCGCCAGGGTCACCGCTCCGGAGAGCGCTTCACCACTCCCTTCATGGAGCGGAAAGACCCTGATCACCGTCTGCCGGCTCGTGCCTTGGAAAGGCATCGACCCGCTCATTCGGCTCCTGCCCGAACTCCCCGAGACCCGGCTCGTCATCGCCGGTGATGGACAACTCCGCACCGAACTCGAAGCGCTCGCGCGATCTCTCGGCGTTGCCGCGCGGACCGTCTTCCTCGGCGATGTGCCTCAAGCTGCCGTGAACGGCTATCTCGCCCAGGCCGACGCTTTTATCCTCAACTCGACTTACGAAGGCCTTCCTCATGTCGTTCTCGAAGCGATCGCCGCCGGCACGCCGGTGATCGCTACGAATGCCGGAGGCACCAGCGAAGTGGTCGAGCACGATGCGACCGGGCTCCTCGTCCCCGTCGGCGATCGAGCGGCGCTGAAATCCGCGATCGAGCAGCTCTGGCGCGATCCCGCGCTCGGCGAACGCCTCGCCGAGGAAGCCTCTGCGCGTTCCCGGATGCACTTTGATTTCGAAGCGATGGTCGCCGCGACGGAAGGGAGCCTCTACGCCGCGCTGGCAACCCCGCGCGAACCGATCACGTTCAAAGCGGAGGAAGCGTCATGAGCGGCCTTTCCATCCTCTCGTTCGGATTCACGCGCGGCCTGTGGGAGGGCGAAAACTCCGAGGACGTGCAGCGGATGAAAAGCTACGCGACGCAGCTCGACGCGTATGTCGTCGTCACCAACTCCTACAAACCGCACGGCCTTCAGCGGCTGCGGCTCGCGCCGAACTTCGAGGCAATTCCCACCGACGCCTTCACGCCGCTCGACAGCATTCTGCGCATGCTGTGGATCGGCTGGAAGGTTCTGCGCTCGCGAAAGGTGGACCTCATCCAGGCGCAGGATCCGCTCGTGACCGGCCTCGTCGCGGTCATTCTCGGGAAGCTCTTTCGCCTGCCCGTCAACGTCTGCATTTACGGGCCAAACGCCTATGACGAGCACTGGCTGGCGAGCCAATGGTCGCACCGTTTGCACGCGCCCATCAGCCGGTGGGTCATGCGCCAATCACAAGGCCTTCAGGTGGACGGACAGCTCACCGCGCGGCGGCTGGTCGGCGCCGGCTACGCTCCGGATCGCGTGGCGGTGAAGCCGGTCGTGCCGTCCAATCTGGACCGTTTCCTGGCGGTTGAACGCACCGCTCCCCTGCCCGGCGCGCCGGTCCGGCTGCTGTACGTCGGCCGCTTCGCATCGCAGAAGAATCTGGGGATGCTCCTCGAAGTCGTG
>JAQGOK010000104.1 GCA_028293645.1 Chthoniobacter sp. | reverse complement strand
CGGACTTCATGAAGATCTGTGAAGGCTTTGGCGTTCCGTCACGCCGCGTGGAGCACAAGAAGGATTTACGCGCGGCGATGGAATGGTTCCTTGCCGAAAAAGGACCGTGTCTCCTCGAAGTGATGGTGCCGTACACCGAGCACGTGCTGCCGATGATCCCGGCCGGTGGGACTTACAAGGACATCATCTACGAAGGCCGGCAGACGCTCGAAGCGGGCACTGGCTTGTAAGGCGCTGAGTCGCTCGGAACGCTCGCGTGCCGAACAGCTCGCGCTGCCGCCGTTATGATCCTCGACGCCAGTTGCGACATCGTCTTTACGGCGCATGCCGAGATCCCGGTCATCCTCATGCTGCGACCACGCAGTGGGCTCGGCCAGTGGGTGACCCGCGAGGAGTACGCCTTCGAGCCGCATGTCCCGGTGGTCGAATACACCGACCCGTTCGGCAATCTCTGCCAGCGGGTGGTCATTCCGCCGGGTGAATTTCAGATTCACGCTTCGTGCCGGGCGCATACGGCGGATGCGATCGACGTCGAGCCGCAGGCGCCATTTGTGCCCGTGGCGCAACTGCCCGAAAGCACGTTGCAGTTCCTGCTGCCGAGCCGCTATTGCGAGTCCGACAAGATGAACTCGCTCGCCAGCGGGATCGTCGGCGACGCGCCGATTGGCTACGCGCAGGCAGAAGCGATCCGTTGCTGGATCGCCACAAACATCAAATACCAATACGGCACCAGTAACGCCTCGACCTCGGCGCTCGAAACCGCCGATGCGCGCCATGGCGTGTGTCGGGACTTCGCGCACCTCGGAATCGCGATGTGCCGCAGCTTGAACATCCCAGCGCGAATGGTGGTGGGATACCTGCACGGGTTGAATCCGATGGATCTGCACGCCTGGTTTGAGGCATTCGTCGGCGGTCGCTGGTACACCTTCGATCCGACCCAGCCCGAAGCCCGTGGCAACCGGATCTCCATCGCCTACGGGCGCGATGCCGCCGACGTGGCGCTGGTCTCACAGTTTGGAGCGCTGCAGTTGAATTCGATGAAGGTCACTGTCGCGCCGGCACCGGCGGAGTAAGTCTCTGTCGTCAAAGGGCTCAGGACAGCCATTCGACAAATCAGAGACTACATACACGCAGCTAATGAGGCGCTCGCGATGCAGGGGCGTTAACCAAGTATGAAAAACATTAAACATCTCTGCCTTTGCGTTGCCGCGGTTCTGACCGTCGGATTGTTCTCCGGTTGCGAGACCGACGATGAAGCGATGACCACGTCAACCACCACCGAAACATCGGCGGTTCGGAGTGCGCCGGTCAGCTCTTCCTCCGTGGAATCGACGACCGTCCGCAGCTTCTGACGCTCACCCAGGAGCGCTGCAGCTTGAATTGGAAGGGGGAGACCGATTTCGGTCTCCCCTTTTTCGTGCAGGTTTAGGTCGATTCAGGAAGACGCCCGGTTCAAGCGCCCTGCAAGTACCATAAAGAAATCGCTAAGGATCAAAGTTCGCTTGGGTGTTACGAGGGGCAGGTACACTGCAACGCATCCGTTGCGTTCTTGAGGTCCGGTCCTAAACTGCCGGCCTCCCCGCCCCAAAGAACCAGAACAACTATGAGCGAAATCAAACCCGTCACCTGGTACGACGATCCGTCGCACTTCCGGAAAGCCTCCCGTCGTGAGTTCCTCTTCGTGGGCCTCGTCGGTGGCCTCGGCCTCAGCCTCGGCAACTTCTTCAAGCTGCGTGCGGAAGAGGCGGCTTTGGCGGAAGTGATCGCACCCAAGGCGGAGTCGCTCATTCACATCTTCCTGCCCGGCGGCTGCGCGCATCAGGAAATGTGGGATCCCAAGCCCTTCGCTCCGATCGAATACCGTGGCCCGCTCAGCACGATCGATACGGCGTTGCCGGGGGTGAAGTTTTCGCAGTACATGCAGAACACCGCCAAGATCGCGGACAAGATCACGGTGGTCCGGTCGATGACGCACGGCGAAGCGGCGCACGAACGCGGCACGCACAACATGTTCACTGGCTACCGGCCTTCTCCGGCTTTGCAGTATCCGGCGATGGGCTCGGTGGTGTCCCACGAGCTGGGCTCCCGGAATAACCTGCCGCCTTACGTTTGCATCCCGAACGTTCCGAACGAATTCGCGGGCAGCGGGTATCTCTCGACGGCGCACGGTCCGTTCAGCCTCGGCGGCGATCCGGCGAACAAGGGCTTCAAAGTCCGCGATCTGAACATGCACGACGGAATCGCCCCGGAACGTTTCGAACGTCGCCGGAGCATTCTGAACACGGTCGATGAGCATTTCCGCACGGTGGAGAAGAGCGATGCGCTGACCGCGATGGATAGCTTCTACCAGTCCGCCTACTCGCTGGTGTCTTCGCAATCGGCTCGTGAAGCGTTCAACCTTGCCGCTGAGCCGGAGAAGATTCGCGCGGAGTACGGGGCGCATGATGCCGGACAGCGGATGCTGATGGCTCGGCGCCTTGTTGAAGGCGGCGTGCGGTTCGTCTCGATGACCTACGGCGGTTGGGACATGCATGCCAACATCGCCGGCGGGATCCAGCAGCAGGTCCCCAAGTTCGATCAGGCCTACGCGGCGCTGATCACCGATCTCGATCGGCGCGGCATGCTCGACAAGACCCTGGTCATGGTTACTTCCGAGTTTGGGCGCACGCCGAAGATCAACAAGGACGCGGGACGCGATCACTGGCCGCGCGTTTTCTCGGTGGCCTTCGCCGGCGGCGGCTTCAAGCGTGGCTACGTCCACGGCGCGTCGGATCCGACGGGTTCCGAGCCGGACAGCGATCCGCTCACGGTCGAAAACATGGCGGCCACGGTGTTCAATCAGCTCGGCATCAAGCCGGAGAAAAAGCTGATGGCCCCTGGCAATCGTCCAATCGATATCGTCCGCAACGGCGAAGTCGTGGCTGATCTGCTCGCTTAATCGCGACACACACCCGCGGCGCACCGACCTGAGCGAGCCAGCGGGGCTGGTCCGATCAGTGCAGGACGCCCGTGTTCGATCCTGATTTCCATTCCCCATGCCGATGTTCTTTCGTTTGAACCCGTCCCGCATTGCCCTCTCCACGGCGGCTCTCTGCCTCTCGGGCAGTATCGCGCATGCCGGATCGCCGCGCGTCACGCATACCTACCCCGCAGGTGGACAACGCGGATCGGAGATCGAGATCACCTGCTCTGGCAGCAATCTCGCCGATGCGAAGTCTCTGATGTTCGACACGCCGGGGTTTGAAACCACGGCCGTCACAGCCGAAAAGGGCAAGTTCAAGGTGAAGGTCAAAGTCGCTCCGGAGGTGCAACTCGGAGAGCACACGTTCCGGGCGGTGACGGCCTCCGGGATCTCAGATCTGCGGCTCTTCTACGTCTCGCCATTCCCGATGGTGGAGGAGTTGGAGAGCAAGGATGCGCCCGCGAAAGCCCAGACTGTCCCGCTGGGAGCAACGATCTATGGACGCACGCAAACCGACGATCAGGACCAGTACGAAGTCGAGCTGAAGAAAGGCCAGCGGCTCACGGCCGAAGTGATTGGGGCACGATTGCAGACCCAGCAGCTTTACGATCCGCATCTCCTGATCTCCAAGGCGGACGGAACTCCGCTCGGCGAGTTCGATGACTGCGCTTTAACCCGCCAGGATCCCGTCGCGAGCGTGATGGTTCCGGAAGATGGCAAGTATGTGCTTACCGTGCGCGACAGCACGAACTCGGGTCTCGGCGAGTGCCACTATCTGCTGAATATCGGCTCATTCGCACGCCCGGTGGCGGTGTATCCTCCCGGCGGACCTGCGGGCGAGGAGATGAAGGTAAAGCTCATCGGTGACGCTGCCGGAGTGATCGAAAAAACAGTGAAGTTGCCGGCAGAACCGGACGAACGCTTCCCGCTGTTCTCAGAGGGTGATCAGCCGACGCCACAGCCGAACTATCTCCGCGTTTCGCAGTTTCCAAACGTGCTCGAGGCCGAGCCGAACAACGACATCAAGACGTCCACTGACGCCGTGCTGGCGGCTCCCGTCGCGTTAAACGGGATCATTCAGGAAAAGGGCGACGTCGATTGCTTCAAGTTCAAGGCGGTAAAAGATGCGCAGGTCGATATCTCCGTTTACGCCCGGCGCCTTCGGTCTCCGCTGGACTCTATTTTTGACATTTACGACGCGAAGGGCGCCCGCCTGGGTGGCAATGACGACAGCGGCTCGTCGGACAGTTATGTCCGGTGGAAAGCGCCCGCGGACGGCGAGTATCATCTCACCATCCGAGATCATCTCTTCCGCGGTGGCCCGAATTTTACGTATCGGATCGAGCTGACCGGGATTCAGCCAAAGATCACCAACTGGCTTCCTGAGATGGTCCAGAACTCTAATCAGGAGCGTCGAGCCTTCGTCGTGCCGAAAGGCAACCGCTACGCTTCGCTTGTGCGGGTGAAACGCGCCGATGTAGCCGGCGATATCCAGATGGAACCGGTCGATCTCCCACCCGGGCTGAACGTCAGCGCGCCGATCATGGACAAGAGCGTCGATACGATCCCGATGATCATGGAAGCCGCGCCGGACGCGGCGGAGACCGCCAAGACGTTCGTGATGAAGGCGAAGCTCACCGAGCCACCGAAAGACACGGTCGTGCTGAGTGCCGTGGAGCACGAGCTCGACGTAGCGGAGAACGGAAACCAGAAATCTTTCTACGCCGTCAAAGAGGATCGGCTGCCCGTCGAGATCACGAGCGAGATCCCGGTGAAAATCAGCCTCGTCCAGCCGATGGTCCCGGTCCTGCAAACCGGCTCGCTCAACCTCAAGGTCGTGGCGGAGCGCAAGAATGACTTCAAGGGCGCCATCTCGCTTGCGTTGCTTCACACGCCGCCCGGCCTCGGGACTGCAGGCAGCGCGCAAATCAAGGAGAACGAAAACGAAGGCATTGTGACCGTGAGCGCCAATGGCAACGCGCCTTTGCAGAAGTGGAAACTCTGCGTGATCGGCAGCGCTGATTTCGGCCAGGGCACCGTCTGGTTCAGCACGCAGTTGGTGGAAGTCCAGGTCGCAGCGCCATTTACCAGCGGCAAGATCGCCCGGACCTTTGTCGATCAAGGCGACAGCACAACGGTGACCGTGCAATTGGAGTCAAAGGCGCCCTTTGAAGGAAAGGCGAAGCTTCAGTTGGTCGGCTTGCCGCCCAACACGACGGCGGACGAACAGGAAATCTCGACGGAGACCAAGGAAGTGAAGTTCACCGTCAAGGCCGAGAAAAACGCCCCGGCCGGCCAGCACAAACAGCTCTTCTGCCAATTCAGTCTCACCAAAGACGGTGAACCGATGACCTCCACTTTCGCCAACGGAGGCATCCTCCGCATCGACAAAGCTGCCGTTGCCAAAAACGAAGAGCCGAAAAAATGAACATGATCCACGCGAACCCTCCGCGCCTTCTTTCCCGCTGCTTGCGCAGCATCTTCCGTGGCGTGGCGGTCTGCACGCTCGGCCTCACATCACTCAGCATCCATGCCGCGTTGGAACAGCCGGAGGCGGCGTTCTCCGTTTACCCGGCGGACATCAATCTGAAGTTCCAGCGCGACAGCCAATCGTTGGTAGTCCGCATGACGGAAGCGAATGGCGTGCATCGCAACGTGACGAGCGAGTCGAAGTTTACCGTCGCTGATCCCACGAAAGCGAAGGTCGAGAACGGGGTGGTGCTTCCGCTGGCTGATGGGGCAACGACGGTGAAGGTATCTTACAAAGATCAGGCGTTTGAGGTTCCGGTTAAGATCGAGCAGGCGCAGGTCGATCAGGCGGTCTCCTTTCGGCTCGATGTGATGCCCATTTTCATGAAAGCGGAGTGCAACCGCTGCCACGGTGCGGCGCGCGGGCAGGACGGTTTCCGTCTCTCGCTCTGGGGCTTCGATCCCGAAGGCGATCATTATCGCGTCACGCGCGAACTCGCTGGCCGCCGGATCAATCTCGCGATTCCGGAGGAGTCGATGGTGATCACCAAAGCGACCGGCGCCGCTCCGCACACCGGCGGCAAACTCTTCGAGAAAGACAGCGCTCTGACGAAGACGCTGGTCCGCTGGCTGGAAGCCGGCGCGCCGAATGACGCTGCGGACGTGGCGGTGCCGACGAGCCTGGAGATCCTGCCGAAGAAGCTCGTGCTGGAGAGCCCCGGTCAACAATTCAAGATTACCGTGCGCGCCCGCTATTCGGACGGAAGCGATCGCGACGTCACCAAGCTGGCGCTCTTCCTCACCAGCAACGAGTCCTCGGCGAAAATCGGCGGCGAAGGGGAAATCACCACCGGTCAACGGGGCGAAGCGTTTGTTATGGCGCGGTTCGCCACCTTCACCGTGGGGACGCAGGTGATCGTGATTCCCAAAGGCCTTCAGTTCGAGTGGCCGAAGATCGAGCAACGCAACTTCGTGGATCAACTCGTCGATCAAAAGCTGCAGAACTTGCGCATCACGCCGAGCGGCCTCTGCAACGATGAGACCTTTCTGCGCCGCGCGTTCATCGACATCACCGGCACGCTGCCGACGGGCGACGAAGTCTTGAAATTCGTCGCGGACACGGATCCGGCCAAACGCGCGAAGACAATCGACGTGTTGCTGGACCGGAAAGAGTTCGTGGATATCTGGGCGCTGAAATGGAGCGAGTTGCTGCAAATCCGGACGGGCCCGAACAACAATGAAGGCAGCTACAAAGCGGTGCTCCTGTATTACAACTGGCTGCGGGATCAGTTGGAAAAGAACGTCCCGATCAACCAGATCGCGAAGGAGTTGATCAGCGCCACCGGTTCCAACCTCGAGAACCCAGCCGCGAATTACTACCAGCTCGAGACGGACCCAATCAAACTGGCGGAAGATACCGCGCAGGCGTTCTTCGGCATCCGCATCCAATGCGCGCAGTGTCACAACCATCCGTTCGACCGCTGGACGATGGAGGATTATCGCGGCCACATGGCGTTCTTCACGCAGGTCGGTCGGAAACAAGGGGAAGACCCGCGCGAGCGAATCATCTTCAACAGCGGCGGCGGCGAATCGAAACACCCCGTGGGAGATCGCGTAGTTCCGCCTAAGTTTCTCGGCGGCGAGCAGCCTGACACGCAGGGGAAGGATCGGCGGCAGGTGCTCGCCGACTGGATTGCTTCACCGGAAAATCCGTATCTCTCCCGGCACATCGCCAACCTGGTTTGGGCGCACTACATGGGGCGCGGCATCGTGGAGCCCGTGGACGACGTGCGCATTTCCAACCCGGCGTCGAACCCGGAACTGCTCGAAGCGCTCGGCCAGAAGCTGGTCGAGTACAACTACGATCTGAAGCGCATTGTCCGCGAAGTCTGCAACTCCCGCGCATATCAAACGACGACGCGGGCGAATGAAACCAACGAGCTCGACGACCGCAACTTCGCCAAGGCGACGATCCGCCGGATGCGCGCCGAGGTGATGCTCGACTGCATCAGCCAGGTCACGGAGACGAAGGACAAACACAAAGGACTCCCCGCCGGAGCGCGGGCGGTTGAAATCGCCGACGGCAAAACGACGACTTACTTTCTCACCACCTTCGGACGTCGCGATCGCGAGGTCGTCTGCAGCCGTGAAGAAGTCGGGCCGACGCTGAGCCAGGCGCTGCACTTGATCAACGGCACCACCGTCGAGGGGAAGATCGCGCAAGGTGGCGTGATCAAGAAGTTGATGAGCGGCAACCGCACGCCGCGCGAGATCGCCAGCGAACTGTATCTACGCTGCTTCAACCGTGCGCCCACCGACGAGGAGTTGATCAAGCTCGAGCAATATTGGGGCGTCACGGAAGAACAGCCGAAGGCGTATCACGACATCTTCTGGGCGCTGCTGAACGCCAAGGAATTCATGTTCAATCATTGAGCCGCGCGTGAAACGTTTTGCCATTCTCTCCGCGTCGATCGCGGTCAGCCTGACCGCCCAGGCGGCGGATAAGATCAACTTCGCCGATCATGTTCTCCCCGTTTTCCGGAATGCGTGCCTGAACTGTCACAACCCGGATAAGAAGAAAGCCGGTCTCGATCTTTCGACTTATCAGGGAACGTTGCAGGGCAGCGAAAACGGCAAGGTCGTGCAATCCGGCAATGCCGCCGCGAGCCTCCTCTTTAAGTGCGTCAAGCAGACGGAGGAACCGAAGATGCCGCCGAAGGGCGACAAGCTTTCAGATTCGGAGCTGGCGATTGTTGAACAATGGATCGCCGGACAACTCCTCGAAACTGCGACCGGCAAAGCCGTCGCCGCCGCGGCGAACAATGTTCAGGTCGCGACTGTTTCGCTGACCAAGCCCGACGGTCCGCCGCCGATGCCGGGCGAACTGTCGCTGGAACCCGTGGTTCGCACGCGCGCAGCCAACGCGTTGACCGCTTTGGCAGTGAGCCCCTGGGCGCCCGTGGTGGCGGTCGGCGGTCAGCGCCAAATCGTTCTTTACCACACCGAAACGCTTCAGCCGCTCGGCGTGCTGCCGTTTCCCGAAGGCTTTCCAGCGATCATCCGCTTCAGCCGCAACGGCGCGCTTCTGCTGACGGGCGGCGGGCTCGGCGGCAAATCCGGCAAAGTTGTTTTGTGGGACATCAAGACGGGCGATCGGATTGCGACGCTCGGCGACGAAGTGGATCAGGTGCTCGCCGCCGACTTGAGCGCGGATCAGCAGTTCGTCGCGCTCGGCGGGCCGAACAAGTTGGTCAAAATCTTTGCCACCAAAGACGGCAAGCTGGTCGCTTCGATCAAGAAACACACCGACTGGATCACCGCGATCTCGTTCTCGCCGGATGGCAAGTTCCTGGCGACGGCCGATCGCAATGGTGGCGTGCAGCTTTGGGAAGGCGCCACCGGCAAAGAGTACAACTCATTGCCCGGACACAAAATGATGGTCACCGGGCTCGCGTTCATGCCGGGGGTTCTCGCCTCCGCGAGCGAGGACGGGAAAGTCAGCCTGTGGGATGTGAAAGAAGGCAAAGAGATCCGCAGTTGGGCCGCGCACGCCGGTGGCGCTGCCTGGGTTGATTTTACGCCCGACGGCCGCCTGGTCACGGCCGGTCGCGACAAGATTGCAAAGGTTTGGAGTCAGGACGGCAAGAAGCTCGCGGAAACGCCGCCCTTCGCAGATATCGCGCTTCGGGCGGGGCTGAGCAGCGAACGCGTGATCGCGGGCGACTGGACGGGCAACATCCGCGTCTCGGGGATGGACGGAAAGCCGCTCGGCGAGCTTTCGGCAAATCCGCCGAGCCTGATCGATCGACTGGCAGATGCCACCAAACGCCTCGAAACGGCCCAGCGGTCTGTCTCCGATTTGCGCACTCAATTCGCCGCGGCGGAATTGAAGCTGAAGACGGAGCAAGCTGCTTCCGACGCGAAGACGCTGAGCCAAAACGCTGTCGCCACCGCCGGAGATCTCGGTGCGAAACTGGCGCAACTGAACACCGACCTGGCCAAGCTGCGCGAACTACGCGCTGGCAAACCCGCGGAGAGCCCAGAGTGGACTGAGGCGAATGCCAAGGTTCAAGCGGCTAAAGCGGAACTCGCCCAGACGCAAAGCGCGTTCGAGGCTGCCGCAAAAACTCCTTCCGTCGCAGCGGCGTCAGTCGCCCCGGATGACACCGCCGTGGCAAAAGCCAGGGCAGCGTTGAGCGAAGCGGAGGCGCAAGTGGTGGTGATTCAAGCGGAGCTAAACCGCTGGCGTCTCGCCCAGGTCTTTCAGGGCGCTTACAACTCCAGAGCGACTCTTGCGGAAAAGAAGGCTCAGCGGGAAGCCCTCGTGCAGGCGGTGAAGGATGCGCTTCAGCCGACCGAGAAGATTGGCGCGGACCTTGCCGCCGCGGAGAAAGCGCTCAGTGAATGGCCTGCGAAGCTGAAGGAGGTGGAGGCGGCTCACACCCTGGCGCAGCAGGCCATCGAGACGACCAGTCGGACTGAAGCATCTGCGAAGGCGGCGGTGGCGCAACAAGAGACCGCGCTGAAAGCTTTGATCGCGGCCAGCTCGCAGCCCGATGCTCGGGCAGAACTGGCGAAGAAGCTCGAAGCGCAAACTGCCGAAGTGGCCAAGCTGCGCGAAGCCCGTGCAGGCAAGGCGTCAGGCACTCCCGAATGGACCGCAGCCGATCAACTCGTGCAGACCAAGAAAGCGGAAATCGCGCAGACGCAGACCGCGTTGGATGCCGCACCCGGCTTGCCCGCGGCTCCGACGAAAGAAGCGGTAAAGGCCGCAGAATCGGAACTTGCCCGGTTGAAGGACGAGGTGACGAAGCATCAGACCGACCTGAAGGTGCTCACCGACAAGGCGGCGACGGCTTCGAAGGAACTCTCCAAAACCAAGGCAGCGGGTCCTCAACTTGAAACTCAGATTGCGAAGTTGAAGACCGAAGTACCAGTTGTGGCGCAGACTGCGCTAAAAGCGAAGACGAAGGCCGAACTCGCATTGGCTTCGTTCGAAAAAGAAGTGGTGGCGGCACAAGCGCAGGCGGAAAAGGCGCGTGCCGAATACGATGCCTTGAAGAACGCCAGCAACTCTTCGACTCCGCAGCAGGCGGCGCAGCCTAAGTCATAGGTGCGGCACCATCGCCCCACTGGAATGAGTGTCCGATTGACGCTCGCGGAGCCGCCGAGATTCGCCTTGCCCACTCGCCAATCGTCGCGTAAACCGTCCGTCCGGGTGCGCGGCGAAAACTGCGAGCCTGTCGCCAGAACGCCTCGCAAGCGCGGCGAGCCGGAGCCGTGCCCGTCGAATTTGATTCCGCGGGAAGCGTTGCGAACCTGAAAAAACCATCTGTGCGGGTGTCGCTCCACGTCCGCTAGAAAGCCAAGTCTCCCTATTCAAATACAGAACCGTGTTAATGGTCGGATTCGCGCGCGCGAGGTGCGCGTGATCCTCGCGTCCACAGGCGAACAGCTTGGCGTGATGAAGCTCTCCGATGCGATCCGACGCGCTCAGGATCTCGGTCTCGATCTGGTCGAGATCGCTGCCAATGCGAATCCGCCGGTCTGCCGGATCGTCGATTTCGGCAAGTTCAAGTACGAGGCTTCCAAGCAGGAAAAAGAGAAGAAGAACACCGGGAGCAAGCTCAAGGAAATCAAGTTTCGGGTGAACTGCGCCGAGCACGACTACGAGACGAAACTGCGACACGCGGAAGAGTTCCTCGACAAGGGCAACAAGGTGCGCGTGCAGCTGCAATTCCGCGGTCGCGAAATGGCGCACCAGGATCTCGGCATGTCACTGATGGGCCGAGTCAAAACCGATCTGAGCTCGATGGCGCAGGTGGAAATGGAGGCGAAGCTCATGGGCAAGAGCATCACCATGACCCTGGCGCCGCTCCCTGCAGCGAAGCGCAAGCGGCAGTTTTCGACGGCCGACGATCTCCCGCCGCTCAACGACGAAGACGACGCCGACGACACGGACGACGAGGAGTAGGAATTCCGGTTTGCCGCCGAATTCCGGGCAGAGCGTGTCGAGCACCGGATGGGCGGCTACCACTCCCCGTAGGGCCGGGCATTTGGAGGCTTAATCGCCCCTGAATACCAGGTATTCGCACGAAGCCATGGCCTTCTGGGCCAGTTGAATGGCTCGTTTGAGAACCTGAATTGGGCGTGTTCACGCGGAGCGAGATGTTCGATGCGATACGCTTCGCATCGCTCGTGAAACGCTGCCGTTCCGCTCGGGCTTGTGAATGGCCAGTCTCCCGGCTGCCTCGAGACTTCGGTCCCACGTTAACTCTTGGTTGAGCGCCTCGATCTCTGCGCCACGGAATTCAGCTCCGTCGTAGGGTCAACTCCTTGGCGTCACCTGTGAAGTGATAGGTATCCTGGAGAACCGCGTCCGGAAAACCTCCCACATGCTCGGGAGAGGAAGCCCGGGGGACACCTCAGATCTTTGGTGACGAAGAAAACGACTGCCATACGTCCGAGAGCGGGCGAAGCAGTTGCGCCGGTCCTGGCGCTCTTCAGCAGCGAGGCCCCTAGAAAGCCGCCCGAAGCGTGACCTTCACGAAGGGTGCACCCTCTTCGGTTTGAAAGTCTTCGTCTGCGCGATGGTAATCGAACTTCCGCTCAAAAGCGTAACCCGCACCAACGTCAACGGCGCAGCGATCACCGTCGCCGTAGGTGAATCCCGCTCCGACCCGATATTCGGAGTAAGTCAGAACTGCTTTGCGAAGCGCCGGATCGCGGTCCTGATCGTCGTCTGTGCGGAACGAGCCACCGGCGATCTCACCGCCAACCCACAGCGCCAGGCGATCAGTCGCGCGATAGATCAACCGCGGCTCCGGAACGATCGCGCGCAGCGTCCAGCGATCATTGATCCTCCAGAACGCGCCGATGACGGGAAGGAAGGGATAGCTGCGCAGGCCGCTGTAGGTGCCGCCAGCGACGAGATAGAAGTTGGTGGTAAGTGGAAAAGCGGCCGCGAGTTTCGTCGGCGAATCGAAGGTGCCGGAGTTCACGTCGTTCTCGAAATACACGCCCGGCGCGGTCTCGAGCAGGATGCCGACTTCACCCGCCTGGATGTATTCCAGCGCGATCACGCCCGCGATGCTTTGCAAGGTTGCCGGAAGCGGCGCAGTGCCGGAGTGATCAAAATCGAAGCGGGTGTAATCCGCACCCAAGCGCAAGAACCAGCGGCCATCGGGATTCTGAGGCCAGCCCAGATCGAGTGGGAAGCGCTGACCAAACTCGAACGTATTGGACCACGCGTCACCGGCCGTGTCGTTGCTGTTGTCGAAATCGCTCTCGAAAACGTAGCTCGAGCGGAGGCGGAAAAGGGTCAAGGGCACGGCCGTGGTAGTCGGCTCGACGACCGTCTTCTTCCCGTCATTCATCGCCTCACCGGCGCGAGCAGCGGGGAGGCTCAAGGTGGCGAGCGCAAGCAGGAGGGAGAAAGGGCACCGGGGTTTCATCGCCGCGGACCTTGGCGATCGACCGTGAACGAGGCAAGACAGCAAATCGCACCGAGGGTCCGCTCCGGCGCGCGGATGAGACGCTAGTCGGAACGAAGCGCTTTCACCGGATCGAGGCGCGCCGCGAACCATGCGGGGATAAGCGCCGCGACCGAACAGATCAGGAACGCGCTCACACAGATTACCACGACATCGCGCGGCACCACCTCCGCGGGAATGCCTTCGAACTCGTAGATGCCGGCTGGAAAGATCTCCATGTTCAACGTCGAGGAAAGCCAGTCGCGAAAGTTGTTGCGGTAATGGAGGAGCGTCAGGCCGAGGAGCGAGCCAGACAGCGTTCCGAAGAACCCGACGAACATCCCCTGCGCGAGAAATACCCACACGATCTGACCCAAGGTCGCGCCAAGCGCTTTCATGATCCCGATCTCACGCGTCTTTTGCACCGTCACGGTGATGAGCGTGCTGGTGATGCCGAACGCCGCGATGATGATCAGGAACATCAGGATGAAGAACATCACATGACGCTCCATGCGGATCGCATCGAAGCGCTGCTGATTCTCATCGAACCACGAGACCGCGGCCGCGAGACCATCGAGTTTGTCATTGATGAGCGCTTGAATCTCCCCGGCGCGATACGGATCACTCGTTTTCACCGAAAGCCCATGCACCGCATCACTGAGTCCGTAGAGCTCTTGCGCGATGAAAAGCGGCACCAGCAAGAACGTCGAATCGTAGCTGTTCAGACCGGAGTTGAAGATGCCCACGACCTTCAGCTCGGCGGGTAAAACAATGTCGCTCTTCAGCTCCTTGAGGGTTTTTGATTTCGAGTCCGGTTCGCTTTCCTCGCGCTTCAGCTCCGAGATGATCGCGCCGACATTGCCCGGCGCATAGATGGTGATCTGATCCCCGACGGTGACTCCCAGTTCGCGCGCCAGGGACATCCCGAGCACCACCGAATCGCTGGTCATGTCGTCCATGCTGCCGAGCCCGCGCTCGTCCACGAACTTCCGCAAGTCGATGAGCTTTTCTTCCGCTCCGAGATCGATGCCGCGCATCACCGGGGTGAAGACGCGCCCTTCGTGTTCGACCATCACCGGTCCTTGCGCATAAGGCGCCACGCCGATCACGCCAGGGATCGACTCAACCTGCGTGAGCGCTTCCCGCCAGGAGCGGAGCAGCTCGCCATTGCTCACCCGCAGGTGCGGCTCGAAGCCGAGGATCGCGCGTTGGAGCGACTGGTCGAAGCCGGTCATCACGGAAATCACGACGATCAACACCGCAATGCCGAGGGTCACGCCGAGCACGGAAATGACCGTGATCACGGAGACGAACGTGCGCTTCGGCTTCAGATAGCGAAGAGCAAGGAAGAGGCTGAAAGGCACTCTCATGGACGAAGAAATGCGGGTGCGCGCAAAATAACGTGAATCGCTGTGCCGTCGTCTGCAGAACCCAGACAAACCCGGCCGCAGGCGCGGCTAGCGCTCAGCCGCGTATTGGTTGAAGCCTCGGATCGTGCCGTCCGGAAAAACGATCAGATTTCCATCCCCGTGGAAGTCGCCGATCTCAACGGCCCAAGGTTGCGTTCGCCACTTGTAAGGAGTCCGGGCGCCGTCGTCGAAGGGGGTCGGGACGTAGTGGATCATTGCTTTGTCTTCCTTCTTCCCTTCTTTCTTTCCGGCTTCCGCATCCATGATCTGCTTGCAGGTCGGGCATTCCCAATTGGAGCGGCCAAGCTTGTAGCGCGACATCTCTTTGATCCACCAGTCGTCGAAGCCCTCATCGCCGAGCTCAAACGGACACTGTGGCCAGTGATTCTGATCCTGGGTGTAGGCGGCGAGCGCAATGTGCAGGTTGCGGAGATTTGAGGCGCAACGAGTGCGTGCGGCACGCGCCTCGAGGCTCTTGTAGTTCTGGATCAACAACAGCGACAGAATCGAGATCACCAAAAGCACGATGACGATCTCCAGCAGCGTGAAACCACGGCGGGCGCCAAGTCTGAAGAGGTGGAACTGGGGAGCCGAGCGAATCAAGGTCGGTAAGGGAGGTGGAGCAAAGCCAGCGCTGCTGGCGATGTCAATGGCCCAAAAGCAATCCGCCGGGCGCGAGGCCCGGCGGATGCAAAACTGCGAAACGTTGAGAGCGCGCCTTAGGGCGCCACGATTGGCAAGCCAGGGACGACCGGCGTCGGCGTCGGCGTTGGCGTCGTTGGGTTCGTCGGTACGATCGGAGGAATGGATGCGTAGTTGTTCAACGCAGTGAAGAGCGTGCGCGAGGTCCGGGAGCCGCGGATCTTGAAAGGGGTAGAGGACCGCACTTGCGAACTTTGAATCTGACCTCCAATGGAGACATCATCCACGGTCGCCGGCTCATCCACGGTTGTGTCCGGATTCGCTGGCGAGGTGATCGTGGTGATGAAGCTGTCGACTCCGTTCGGAGACGTCGCCAACTCGAAGGTGTTGAACACTGCGCTGTTGGCCGTGCTTGAGAGCTGTCCCTCGCCTTCAAAAACCACCGACTGTGGATAGCCCTTGATCTGCGCCTTCCATGCACCTTCGACGCTTGAGCGGACCGTTAGAGTCTGGGTGATGCCACCCGCATTCTGAACGTTCGCAGAACCGCCTGTGCTCTCTACGATCCCGCCGCCAAAGCCGTTTCCTGAGAGCGCCGCAACGCCAAGAAACGATCCGAAGAGCCGCCGCGAACCGAGATCGGCCTGACCAGCTGCCACGCCGTAGTGCACAAAGCCTTCATGGAAGATGGAAAAGCGCCCGTTCTGTTCGGACGATGCGCTGACGCCGAAGATCACCATGCCGATGAGATTCTTGCCGCTGACCGTTGCGGAATAGGTGCCGTCCGCATTCACACCAGGAAAGTTGTTATCGTCGAAAGGGCCGCCGACCAACGCCTGGGCGGACTGATTGACGGGAGTTTGATCCAGAAGCAGACCCAGAAGAATAAGCGGAGCGACTTTGCGGCAGCGGCGGGAGAGCGTTTTCATCGGTGTGGGTGGTAAAGCGGTAGGGGTGAACGGCTGATCACGATCTGCGGAGAGCGCGAACTGCGCAGTCCTAAGCGGGGACGCGGAAAAACGTCAACGACTTTCTCGTAACCCAGCGAGAAACTCCGCCGCGGCATTCAGCGCATGTCCGCGATGACTGAGCAGGTTCTTCGTTGCCGCATCGAGTTCCGCAAAAGTCTGGCAGTATCCCTCGGGGATAAAAAGCGGGTCATAGCCAAAGCCGCCAGCCCCTCTTTCCGCATTGTTGATCATGCCTTCGGCCGCCCCCGCGAACGTCGCCTGCACCGCTCCATTGCGGGCGATCGCCAGCACGCATCGAAACCGCGCACTCCTCGCTTTGCCTCGTGCCCCCGCCGCGCTGAGCTCCCGAAGAAGCTTCATCCGATTCTCCAAATCGTTGGCCTCCGGGCCGGCGTAACGCGCGGAATAAACACCCGGCGCACCTTGCAATGCGTCCACTTCCAAACCGGAATCGTCGGCGAGCGTCCAATCATCAGAAAGCCTCGATGCGGCGATGACTTTGATGATCGCATTGGCTTCGAAGGTCGTGCCGGTTTCCTCCGGCGGCACGTACTCCGGATGGGTGCTCAGGTCCGCGATATCCCAGTCCGGGAGCAGGGCGAGGAACTCGCTGGTCTTGTGAGCGTTCGTGGTGGCGAGGAGAAGACGCGGCATGGGAATGGGGGAGCGGGCCCAGAGATGCCCGATTCATTCAATCGCGGTCGAGCCCAAGAGTTCAGGGACCTCAACACCATCGCTGCGCCTTGCATGCACAGGCACCCACCGCCAGAGTGCCCGCCCCTTCGCCCATGAGCTTCGAACGCCGCAAACCGTATCCCTTCGACCAAATCGAGCCCAAGTGGCAGGCCCGGTGGGCGGCCGCGCAAACCTTTCACGTGGCGAATCCGGGAGATCCGGGGTTCGACGCGAGCAAGCCGAAGTACTACGTGCTCGATATGTTCCCCTACCCGAGCGGTTCGGGCCTGCACGTCGGACATCCGGAAGGCTATACCGCGACGGACATCATCACCCGCTACAAGCGGATGCGCGGCTTCAATGTCCTGCACCCGATGGGCTGGGACGCGTTCGGCCTTCCGGCGGAACAGCACGCGATCAAGACGGGCGAGCACCCCGCAATCAATACGGCGCGCAATGTGGAGAACTTCCGCGCGCAGTTGCAGCGGCTGGGCTTCGCCTACGATTGGCAGCGCGAGGTGAACACGACCGATCCCGGTTACTACCGCTGGACCCAGTGGATTTTCCTGCAGCTCTACAACAGCTACTTCGATCCGGAGCTCAAGAAGGCGCAGCCGATTGCTTTGCTGGAAGACGCGCTCTCGGAGGAGCCGCGGCGCCAGGATGAGTGGAAAGGGAATGCTTACCTCACCGGCACGCACGCCGCGTATCTGAAGTTCTCCGCCGAAGAGCGCTCCCGCACCCGCGCGACGTTGATTCCGCGCAGCCGCCTCGCCTACGTCGCCAAAGCACCCGTGAACTGGTGCCCTGAGCTCGGCACGGTGCTGGCCAATGAAGAAATCGTGGACGGCAAAAGCGAGGTCGGCGGCCATCCAGTCGAGCGCCGTCCGATGCGTCAGTGGATGTTGCGGATCACCAGCTATGCGCAACGGCTGATCGATGAACTCGACGGCCTCGATTGGCCGGAAGGAATCAAGGCGCTCCAAAGAAACTGGATCGGCCGCAGCGAAGGCGCGGAGGTTTCCTTCAAGGTGCTCGACACGCCGGCTGATCCCGAGGAACTCGGGCGCGACCTTCCGGTCTCTGAGGAGGCGCCGCAAATCCGCGTCTTCACCACCCGACCGGACACACTCTACGGCGCGACGTACCTCGTGCTCTCACCCGAGCATCCGCTGGTGGACCGCGTTACCACGTCCGAGCAGCGGGAAGCGGTTGCGGCTTATCGTGCGACGATTGGCAGCAAGAGCGACCTCGAGCGGACCGATCTGGCCAAAGAAAAGTCCGGCGTTTGGACGGGCGCTTATGCCCACAATCCGGTCAACGGCGAACGCATTCCAATCTGGATCGCGGACTACGTGCTCATGGGTTACGGCACCGGCGCGATCATGGCCGTGCCCGCGCATGATCAACGCGACTGGGAATTCGCGCAGAAGTTTGCGTTGCCGATCCGCCAGGTGGTGAGCGAAGCGCCGAGCCTCGGGCTGGGTGGCAGCGTGCCGTGCAGCGTCGAGCCGATGGAATGTTTCACCGGCGAAGGTTTTGCGATCCATTCGGGGCCGCTCGACGGGCTCCCGACCGACGAGGCGAAGGCGGAAATCACCGAGCGGCTCGAAGCAGCGAAGCTCGGGCACGGGCGCGTGCAGTACAAATTGCGCGACTGGCTCTTCAGCCGGCAACGTTACTGGGGCGAGCCGTTCCCGATCGTTTGGGAAAACGGCGAGCACCGCGCGTTGGACGCCAGCGAACTCCCGCTGACCCCGCCGGAACTCGCGGATTTCAAACCGACGGGAACCGGCGAGCCGCCGCTCGCGAAAGCGATCGAATGGGTCCGCTACACGCCGCGTGCAGCGGCTGCCGAAGAGGCACCGCTCGTGGCAGGGCAGATTGTGTCTGGCGTGAATGATCTCGGACTCGCGGGTCCGGGGGATGTCGCGGCA
The DNA here is from genome assembly GCA_028293645.1 of Chthoniobacter sp. Taxonomy (GTDB): domain Bacteria; phylum Verrucomicrobiota; class Verrucomicrobiia; order Chthoniobacterales; family Chthoniobacteraceae; genus Chthoniobacter. The sequence goes on along the minus strand of JAQGOK010000104.1, from coordinate 8,560 downwards.
ATTCCTGCGCCTGCCGCTCCCAACGAACTCGCCAGCGCGATGCGCGAGACGAATACGATGCCGCAGTGGGCGGGCAGTTGCTGGTACTACCTGCGCTATTGCGATCCGCGCAATGCTGAGCGGTTTGTTGGCCGGCAGGCGGAGGCATACTGGATGACCGGGCGCTCCGTCGCTCCGCCGGTTCCAGACGCCGCCGCCGCCGAGTCGGAGCAGGAACAGGAGATTCATCCGCGCGGTCTGCCTCGCTCGCCGGGCGAAATGCTCCGCGAAGAACTCGGTCCGATGATGGCCGACACCGCGGTGTTTGCCGAACGCGTCGAACTCGACGCCGAGGAGAACCCCGCACCGAGCAGCGAGAACGCAGCGCCGGGCGCCGGGGCCGGGAAGCCTCAGCCCGGCGGCGTCGATCTATACATCGGTGGCACGGAGCACGCCGTCCTCCACCTGCTCTACGCGCGGTTCTGGCACAAGGTCCTCTACGACCTCGGCCACGTCAGCACGCCCGAGCCGTTCCAGCGCCTGGTCAATCAAGGCCTCATCCTCGGGGAGGACGGACAGAAAATGTCCAAGAGCCGCGGCAACGTGGTGAATCCGGATGACGTGATCGTGCAGTACGGCGCCGACGCGTTGCGCGGCTACGAAATGTTCATGGGGCCGCTCGAAGCGACGAAGCCCTGGTCAATGGCTGGCGTCGAGGGCGTCTCGCGTTTTCTCGCCCGAGTCTGGCGGCTCATCATGGAAGAGAATCAGGCCGGCGAATGGATCGTCAGCGGTGCGGTGCAGGACGTTCCGATGGATAAGGCGATCGCGAAGGTCGTCCACGCCACGATCAAGAAGGTCGGCGAAGACATCGAATCGCTCAGCTTCAATACCGCGCTCGCGCAAATGATGATCTGCGTGAACGCGCTGATCCCGGCGGCACCTCGTCCGCGTGTGGCAATCCGTTCGCTTTTGCAGGTGCTGAATCCCTTTGCGCCGCACCTCACGGAGGAGCTTTGGGAAACGCTCGGCTTCGACGAGGGCGGCACGCACCCGCTGGTCGATGAACCGTGGCCCGATTACGATCCGGCGTTGCTGATCGAGGACGAGATCGAGATGCCCGTGCAGGTCAACGGCAAGGTGCGCGACAAGATCGTGGTGAAGAAAGATGCGACGAACGAGGAGATCGAAGCGATCGCCCGCGCGAGCAGTAAAGTCGCCGAGTGGACCGCCGGGAAGGAGATCAAGAAGATCGTCGTCGTTCCCGGCAAGTTGGTGAACGTGGTGATCTAGGCTCTCAACCTTCCACCGCGGGCGCCGGGCGAATTCGCAGGCGCACCTGGCGTGAGAGCAGCCACTTGACCGCGAACATATCGCAGGTCGCTTTCCACGCGCGATTGCCGAAGCCGTATTTGCTCACGCCGGCGACGCGCGCGCGGTGATTTACCGGCATCTCCACCACGCGAAAGCCCATGCCTTTGATCAACGCCGGGATAAAGCGGTGCATGCCGTGGAAAAGCACCAGCGCTTCGCGGCAGTCGCGGCGCATCGCTTTCAATGTGCAGCCGGTGTCCCGCACGCCATCCCCGGTGAAGCGGCTGCGCACGAAGTTTGCAATCCGGCTCTGCACGCGTTTGAAGGTCGTGTCTTTGCGGTTGGCGCGGTAGCCGCAGGCGAGATCCGCGCCGCTCTCGAGCGCGGCGAGGAGCTTCGGAATGTCGTGCGGATCATTTTGCCGATCCCCGTCGAGCAGCACGATCGCTTCACCGCGGGCGGCATGAATGCCGGCATACATCGCGGCGCTTTGGCCCGAGTTCTTCTCGAACTCGATCACCCGCACGTTCGAGTCGCGGCGAATGCGCTGCAGGGTGTCGTCCGACGAGCAGTCGTCCACCAGGATGAGTTCGTGTTCGATGCCGGCCAGCGCAGCAGCGAGTTCATCCTGAAGCGGCTCAATGTTGTCCCGCTCGTTGTAGAGCGGGATGACGACGGAAATCATCCGCCCGTTTTACCCGGCCGAAACGCGAGTGGCTACGGGGAACTCCGTTGCGAGATCGCTGAGCCCCGCGCCGCAACTCACTTCATTTGCGTCAGCAGGTATTCAGTGGCCTGCAAGACCTCCTCCGGATTGAGGTATTTCTTGTCCACGCCGTTCGTGGTCAGCGCGCGCCCGGTGCGATCGACGCAGACCAGCCACGGAATGCTCTGGGCGCAATACTGACTCTTCAACGCGGCCTCGGTTCCAAGCCGCATCGCCGGCCAGGGCATGCGGGCACTGCGCATGTAGCTGAGCATGTTGAATTCGTCGCGGTCACTGCTGAGGAAAATGAGTTCAAAGTCCGGGTGCGCTGCTTTCAGGACCTTGTAAGCCTGCACGAGCCGCGGCGTAAATTTGCGGCAGGGCCCGCACCAAGCCGCCGAGTTATAAAAGACAAAGAGCCGCACGTTGCGCAGCGACTGCGCATCGAACGGCTTCAGCTCGTCGCCCTGCATGGCGACGAGTTTGCCTTCGAGCTGCCGCAGGATGTGATCCGGCGAGAGCATTGCGGGAGCGGCAACAGCACGCGCGTCGGGCGGCACGGGAACGGACTGCGGCTCGGCTCGTCGTTGGGCCGCAGCGGTTTGTTGCGGTGAAAGCAGGAGGCTGCCGGATCTAAGAATCGTCAAGAGCCCGGCGGACGCGCCCTTTCCCTTGAGTTGCTGTTCGGCGGCGGCATCAAACGGCCCGAGCAACCCGCGAGCTTCCAATTGCTGGAGGATCTCCGCTTCCGGTGTTTGCTGCCGCAGGAGAAAATCGATCTCCTTCACCGTAACGGGCGCGGCGGAGGAAGTTGCCGCAAAGGCAATGAGAGCGGCGAGTCGAAGAAGGCGGCGCATGCTGCTTCCTCAGCAGGAGACGCGCCGATCGGGTCAGAGCGATACCTGCCGGTAATTGTAACAAGCGAAGACGCGGAGCTGCCGGAGCGGCAAACCACGCCGGCTGAAATCGATGCAGCGGATCATCTCGACCCGCTCAAAGCCGCGCTTGATCGATGAGGGAGGCCGCTCTTCAGCTCGATCCGTCACATAAAGAGCCGTGCGGCCGAGGAACGGATTCGAGCCACCTTCCTCGGTGTAATAGGTCTGCTCGGGATTATTGCCCGCCGGCGCCTCGACGTTCTCATCGTAGCGCGGCCAAAAATAATACTGGTTCTCGGGAAACGCCGACTCCGGCACGTAGATCGGCGGGTGCCCGGGCCCTTGGGCCCGACGGTCGCGGAGGTAAAAGGCGAGGCTCGCGGCGGTGCCGTACTTGTTCGCGATCAGGAAAACTGGCTGGCCGTGCGCGGCCTCGAATTCGTTTCGCACCTCTTCGAGTTTCTCCGATGCAGAACGCCAGCCGCGCAGCCGGGCACTGGGATCGAGATCATACGAGAGTGGAATGCCGAGCCGGCGCGGCAGTTCCGTATCGACCGTGACGAGGCTCATCGCGAACGCGACGAGCAGCCCGGCAAAAGCGATCCGGCGCGCCCAGCGGTGCTCTTGCGCCCGGTCATGCCACAAGGCGACCGCGAGCAAACCAAGGCTCATCGTCGCGGGCGCGGTCCAGTTTGCTTCGCCGGCTTGTTTGAAAGAGAGCGCTAAGTAGAGCGCGAATAGCGGGAGCGTGAACGCCAGCAGGAAGCGGGATTTGAAGTACACCGCGACGCGTTTCCAACTCCAGAAAATCGCCACGAGCATTCCACCAAAAAGGATCGGTGAATAGACGCCGAAGTGCGCTCCGAGGAACGCCAGGAACTCCATGGGATCAAACTTCGCGGCCGTTCCCAAACCGCCACGGGCGGTCAGGTGATGGAGCGTGATCCAGTCGTGCTGCGCGTTCCAAATAATCGGCGGCGCGGTGAAGACGAGAAAGGTGCCGAGCATCGTGTAGAAGCCACGGCGGCCGAGTTCGCGCCGGTACTTCGGGGTCACCGCCAGCAGCAGCAGGATCGAAAGGAGCTGCATCGCGTTGGTGTACTTCGCGAGAAAACCGAGGCCGATCAGCGCGCCTGTCGCGGGCCACCAGAGGCTGAAGTCCGGGCTCCGTTCGAGCGCGAGCCAGACGGTGTAAAGCGCCGCCATCCAAAAGAAGATGGAGAGCGGATCGATGGTCAGCACCAGGCCGCCGACGCTGAAGATCGGGATCACGTTGATCATCAGCACGGTCCAGATCGCCACCGACTCGCCGTAGAGACGCCGCGCGAACGAGAGCATCAGCAGACTCGTGCCGAGCGCGAGCAACGGGCTGAGAACGCGCACGCCAAACTCGCTGATACCGAACAGATTCGTGCTCAGCCACATCGCGGTCGCGACGCCGGGACCTTTGGAAAAGTAGCTCCAGTCGAGCCGTTCGCTCCACTGGAAGTAGTACGCTTCATCGGGCGAGAGCTCGATCTGCCCGATGATCAGCAGCCGCAGCAAGGTCAGCGCGGCGAGGAAAGCGAGGAGCAACCGGCGCGCGGTCATGCCGGCAGCAGGCGCGGATGTTGCGCGTGCCAGCGCGGGAACCAGACGCCAGCCCGAAGACGCCAAAGCAGATCAAGTCCGGCGATCAACAGCAACGACGTGCCGATCGCGAGCACGGTCGAAACCAGCACGTCGCTGGGCCAATGAGAGCCGGTATAGATGCGCGAATACGCCACCAGTCCAGCGGGGATCAGCGCCCACAACGCGCGGCTCCGAAAGAAGCAGATCGCCGACACCGCGAACGAAACGAGGTTCATGGTGTGCGACGAAGGAAACGAGCGTCCATCGACTTCTTCGAGGGTGATCCGCGACATCTTCACTTTTGCCGGCTTGAACACCGCGAGAAACCGTGGCGTCGCTTTTGCGAGATCCACCACGCGCACGTCATTCACCGATTGATGCGGACGCGGTCGATCAACGACCCGCTTCAAAGTTCGCGAAAGCACGCCGTCGTTGAAGCCGATCACCAGACCCGTCACGAGCAGGAACGCGCGCATCCGGAAGTCGCCCTTCACCGCCAGAAACACGGCCGCCAAAATCGCGAACGGAACCCAGGCGGCCCAGCTCGAAACCAGCGCCATGAACCGATCCATTCCCGCGCTCGTCCACTCGCGATTGATGAGAAAAAGAAGCTTTTGGTCCATTCGCCGATGGCGGAGTGTCGCGAGATTATGGCCGCGCTTTTTCAAGTAAAGACACGATTGCTGTGCCCGCTTCTGCTGTGTTTAAGCGGGTTCGCAGCCGATGCGCAGACTCCGGATGCCCGCGAGATTCTGAAGACGGTGCGCGTTGCTCAAGCCGCGCAAAACCAGTCGCTGAGCGGCCGACTGCGAACCGGAGCGCAGTCCATCCCGTTCAAGCTCACCATGTCGGAGAACGCGATCCGTTGGGATTTCACGGATCCACCGGAGTCGCTGCTGCTGAAGCTGGGAGAGAAGGATTCACGCCTCGAGCAGATGGGCAAAGGCGGCTCGCAGAAGGTCACTGCCGCGCGGTTCGACGACAAGGTGCGTGGCAGCGACATCAGTTACGAAGACCTGGCGATGCGGTTCCTCTACTGGCCGAACGCAACCGTCGAAGGAGAGCAAACGATGCTGCTGACCAAATGCTGGATCGTCCGTGTGGCGCCGCCCGGCAGCGGCGAATCGCAATACAGCGCAGTCAAAGTATGGATTGCCAAAAAGAACGGCGCGATGATGCAAGCCGAAGCGCTCGGCGCGGATGGCAAGGTCGCTCGCCGCTTCAAAGTCATCTCCGGTCAATCACTCGGCGACGGCCTGTGGATCCTCAAGGAGATGCGGATCGAAGCGATGAGCGGCGGCAAAGACCGCACGCCGAGTTACCTGCAGATCGAGAAGCCCGAGCGGTAAACGGGCGCAGCCGAAGCTCTAGATGCGCGCGGGTTCAGGGCTCGCCATTTTCGCGAGCCATTCGCGATGGATCTTCGGCGAGATTTCGCTCGGCTTGATCTCGCTGCGGCCGCCCCAAAACACATTGGTGTAGAGCATGGGGATGCCGCAGCGCTCGAGGTGCGCATCGATCGCGGCCTTGTGAGCGAACACGCGATCGCGTTCGGTGCCGTGGCAGACGGCCATGATATTGACGTGGTTGAATTCCGCACCGCCTTCACGCCAATAACAGTGTGTGAGAATGTCGTGACGGCCGACTTCGCTGCCGGCTTCCACTTCGCGGCCGACCGGCACCCGCCAGTGGAAGAGCGCATTGAAACGGGTGACGCGCACTCCGGTTTGCGACGGCTTCACGTGCTCGAGAAAGGTGGAGAAACGGCCGATCACCTGGCGGCGGTTCAGCTCTTCCGCGATGCGGCAAAAAGTCTCGAGATCGACCCCGGCTTCCGCGGCGCGTGCTTCCCACAATCCGACCCGCACCTCGTCGAGCGTTAGTTCGCGTTTCAAGGCGAGCAGCACTTCCCACTCGAGTTCATTGAGCTGCGCGATGCCGACCTTGATCATCCGCGCAGGCTCCGCGGATTTGTCGCCGGGTTCGATGGTCTTGCGCCGCACGTGACCGACTCCGAGCGCGAAGATTCCGCGCGCCGGCATCAGCTTGAAATGCGTGCATCCGGTGTGCGTCATCAGGACGCGGCAATGCTCGTCCATGGAAGTGCCGACCGGCGTCTTCAGCGTGGTCCAGAGCCGGTATTCGCTGCCGGTGGTCTGCTGATCCGTCGAGCGGACGACCACGTGTCCGCTAAAGGGATCCTGCTGAAACATGAAGTCGAAGGCGCCTTGCAGTTTCTCCTCCGGCACTTTCCACGCGACCAGCGCGCCTTCCGCGAGATTGCTGGCGACGAGCGTCTGCCGGACACGGCGGATCGTGCCGGCGGCGAGCATCGTCCGGATACGCTCGATGACGGTTTCAAGAGGCACGCCGCTGCGCTGGGCGATTTCGACGAACGGCTCGCGCACGAAGCCCTGAATGTTGTCTTCAGAAACGGCGAGAATGCGCGCGTTAACCGGGTCGGTGTGTTCGATGGACATGGGAGGCGCGCAGTCTAGGCGGGTGCTTCGCTTTCACAACGGCGGAGTGCTCAGATACTCGGTTCGGACGAACGCCAGCGCACCGTCGCGATCCGTGAGTGATCCTTCCAGTTGCCGCGATTGGACGGCTTCCAGGATCGTGGTGAACTGCGGCCCTGGCTTGAGCCCGAGCGCGATCAAATCGCGGCCGGTGAGAAGCGGCTCCGGGATCAACGGCTCATGCGCGAACTCGTCGCGTTTGGTTTTCAGGAACTCGTAATTATCGAGCATCCCGTGGCTGCTCGTGCAATCGACCCGGTGCAACTCCATCTCGTCCTCAAAATACGGACGGGCCATGAAGCGCTTCAGCTTCGCAACTCGCATCTGCTGCACGTCCTTGAAGACCATGTGATTGGCCACCGCTTCGATGGTCGCATCGATCTCGGCGCGGGAGAAACGCAGCCGCGACATGACGGCTTCGGTCATCTCGGCACCGAGTTTGTCGTGGCCGCTGAAACGAATGCGCCCCGTCGGATCGACCGCAAACGTGCCCGGCTTTCCGATGTCATGGAAAAGGACGGAGAAAACCAGTGGGGCGGAGACTTCGGCGGGCAGCAGACCGAGCATGATGCGCGTGTGCTTGAAGACGTCGCCTTCGGGGTGAAACTGCGGCGGTTGTTCGCAGCCTTTGAGCGCCTCGACTTCGGGCAGCAATTCACGAAGGAGGCCACTTTGGTCGAGCAGATCAAAGCCGCGGACTCGCTCCGGTGAGACGAAGATCTTCACCAACTCCTCGCGAATCCGCTCGGCGCTGACTTCATGAATGTGAACCGCGCTGGCGCAAACCGCTTCCCAGGTGCGCGGCTCCAGATCGAACCCGAGCACCGTCGCGAAACGAACCGCGCGGAGCAGCCGCAGACGGTCCTCGCGAAAACGGTCGTTCGCATCGCCGATCGCTCGCAGCAACCGAGCGGCCAGGTCGCGCTGCCCATCCACGTAGTCGATGAGCTGTTCCCGGATCGGATCGAAGAAGAGACCGTTGACCGTGAAGTCGCGCCGTTGCGCATCCTGCTCAGGGGTCGAGAACGTCACGTTCTCTGGTCGCCGCCCGTCGAGGTAGAGACCATCGGCACGAAACGACGCCACCTGAAATTCGTGCCCACCTTCCAGCACCGAGATCACGCCAAAGTGCACCCCGATCGCGACGTTCCGCGGAAAGAGCGCCTGGACCTGCTCCGGCTTCGCAGCCGTGGCGATGTCGTAATCGTGCGGAGCCTGGCCAAGCAGCCGATCACGAACGCACCCGCCCGCGTAAAGCGCTGTGAATCCCGCATCCTGCAGGCGCCGGACGATGCCGCGGGCGGAGTCTTCGAGCGAACTCGCCATCAACGTAGATCCCGAAACAAGTGCGGCCGCTCCAGCTCCGGCTGACGGTCGCGCGCACCAGGGACGCGTGCTGTGACCCAGCGAAGGCTACGGCGTCGCAGGCGCAGCGGCAGCCGGCGTGGTCGCCGCCGGGGGCTGAGTGCGCTGAATGTTGTACTTCTGAATGACCCGCTTGGCGTCTTCATCGGTCGTGGAGAGTTCGATGAGGTCCGTCAGCAAAGATTGCA
>JAQGOK010000086.1 GCA_028293645.1 Chthoniobacter sp. | reverse complement strand
GCCTCGCGGCGTTTATCGAGCTCTTCGAGTTGCTCGAGCCGATCGCGGATCGCCGTGATCTGCACCTCATCGAGTTCGCCCGTCTTCTCCTTCCGATAACGCGCGATAAACGGCACCGTCGCTCCTTCCTCCAGCAGCACCGCAGTCGCAGCGACCTGGCGAGGTTGTAGCTTGAGTTCGGTGACGAGTTTGGCGAGGTGCTTTTCGATCATGGGCGAGGAGAGCCGCGCATGATGCGGAGCCGTTTCGCCGAGTCAACTGCGAGGAACCAACAGAGAGTTCCTTGCATCCCCGGTGCGATTCAATGTGGCGCCCGGCACGTGATTTGCATCCATGCGGCGCGTGAGCCACTCCAAATCGACTCCGGCCAAGGGACCGGCAGCTACACCGATGACGGCGTGTCGCGGCACGTTGCTCGTGCGTGGCTGGATGCGGTGGATCATCATCGGACCGGTCGGAATCGGGGCGCTGGTCTTCGCGGGACATTGGTACGGGCTCTACAATGCGCAGGTCGAAATCGCGATTTTCGCCACCATCCTGGTGGCACTGGCGTGGACGCTTCTCTCCCGGCTCCGGAGCACGGTGCACGGGATGGAGGAAGAGGCCGCGAACAGCGCCGCAGCGTTGGAAAAGGAGCGCGAGTTCCTCCGCGTCGTGCTCGAGAACATCAACGACGGAATCATCGCGTGTGACCCGGCCGGGGTGATCACTTTCTCGAATCGCGCCACCCGCGAATTTCACGGTTTGCCGCGGCGCTCGGTGCCGGCCGAGCGTTGGGATGAACATTTCAGCCTCTTCGCGGCCGATGGCGTGACTGCACTGAAGCGGGACGACGCTCCGCTGGTCCGCGCTCTGGAGGGTGACCCGATGCGCAACACGGAGATGTTGATCGTGCCTCGGTACAAGCCTGCCCGGCGGGTCGTTGCCACCAGTCAGCCGCTCTGCGATGCCAAGGGCCGCAAGCTCGGCGCGATCGTGGTGATGCACGACATCACCGAGCGTAAGAAAGCGGAAGACGCATTGCGCGAAAGCGAGGATCGGCTGCGAACCCTCGTCAGCACAGCGCCCGTGGTCCTCTGGGCCATGAACAGCGAAGGGACTTTGACGTTCTCCGACGGCAACGCGCTCGGCCTGCTGGGGCTGACCCCTGGAGAGGTGGTCGGCAAATCGGTGTTCGATGTCTATGCCGATTCCGCAGACATGTGCGGCGACTGCATCCGCGCGCTTTCCGGGGAGGAAGTGAGCGGCACGCACGAAATCAACGGTGTGGTGTTCGATTCGCGCATGATGCCGTTGTGCGATGAACACGGGAACGTCACCGGGGTGACGGCTGTCGCCACGGACGTGACGGAACGGCGCCGCGCCGAAGAGGCCTTGCGCGAATCACACAATGACCTCGAGGCGCGCGTCACTTCCCGGACCGCCGAGCTTTCCGAAACCAATCTTCGGTTGCAGACCGAAATGGCCGAACGCGAACAGGCGCAAGGCGCACGACGGCAAATCGAAAACCGTCTGCAGGCAATCATCGACAACGCGCCGGCGGTGATCGTGGTGAAAGATTTGCTCGGCCGCTATCTGCTCGTGAACCGCGAGTTCGAGCGCCTGGCCGGAGTGCCCCGTGAAGAAATCACCGGGAAAACAGATTTCGATCTCTTTCCGCTGGAGCAAGCCGAGGTCTTTACCGGCAGTGACGTCGAAGTCCGCAATGCACGGCGCCCGATCCAGTTTGAAGAAACGATGTCGCGCGAGGATGGCCTCCGCACCTCGTTTGTGGTGAAGTTTCCGCTCTGCGGCCCGGACGGCTCCGTTTACGCGGTCTGCGCGATCGCCACGGACATCACGGAAAAGAAGCGCGCCGAACAGCGGCTCCGCGAGGCAGAGGAGCGGTTTGGGCTGCTCGTCGAAGGCGTCCAGGATTACGGTATTCTCATGCTCGACCCGGGTGGACGGGTGCAAAGCTGGAACTCGGGGGCACAGCGGATCCATGGCCATCGCGCGGACGAAATCGTCGGTGCGCACTTCTCGTGCTTTTATCCCGACGCCGACGGTTCTCTCAGCAAGACGCAGGAAGAACTCAAGGCCGCCGAGACCCAGGGACGCCTCGAAACCGAAGGCTGGCGGGTGCGGAAGGACGGCACCCGGTTTCTGGCGAACGTCGTTGTCACCGCGCTACGCAACGAAAGCGGAAAGCTGCGCGGCTTTGCAGCAGTCACGCGCGACATTACGGAGCGCAAAAAGGCGGAGGAGAAACTCCTGCAAGCGAAACAACGGGCCGAACTGGCCAACCAAGCCAAGAGCGAACTGCTCAGCCGAGCCAGCCACGAACTGCGGACGCCACTCAACGCGATCATGGGCTTCGGTCAGTTGCTGGAGATGGATGACCTTGTGCCAGAACAGTCCGGACACGTGGGCCAGATCCTGACCGCCGGGAATCAACTGCTGGCCTTGATCGATCAGCTTTTGCACATCTCCTCGCTCCAGCCGGATGCCGCGGAAATGGCGTTGGAGCCGATCAGCCTCACGGAAGTGGCGCAGGAGGTCCTGGAGCAGGTCCGCAACGAGGCGGCGAACAAGCGAGTCGATCTGAACTGCGAGATCGATCTAACCGAACCGGTGGTGGTGGCCGATCGGAAGCGGCTGACTCAGGCGCTCTCAAATCTCGTCTCCAACGCCGTGAAGTTTAATCGGCTGGACGGTTCCGTCTGGGTCTTTTGCGAACCGTCCGCGGCTGGGGGCCGGCGGATCCACGTTCGCGACACCGGCTGTGGCATCGCGCGCGAAGATCACGAAAAGGTCTTTGCTCCTTTCGAGCGGCTCGATGCGGAGAAGCGTGGCATCGCTGGCATTGGCCTGGGCCTGGCGACTTCCAAAGCCTTCGTGGAAGCAATGGGAGGCACCCTGGAGTTTTCCAGCGTCAAAGGGCAGGGCAGCACCTTCACAATCGCCATTCCGGTTTCAGGTAAGTCGTAACAAAGGGAGCAACGAAACGCGCACCCAGGCCTTGGCCGCTGAGCTTAGCTCTCGGAATTAACCAGCTTGTGGCGCATTGCGTAGTGCATGAGCTGAGAATTGTTCTTCAGATTCATCTTCTGAAGGATCCGGCTCCGATAGGTGCTGATCGTTTTGACGCTGAGGCAGAGATCATTAGCTGCTTCCTTTACCGTCTGTCCGGACGCGAGTAAGCACATTACCTGATATTCGCGGTTCGAAAGTGCTTCGTGAGAGGGTCCTTCTTGATCTCTTTCCAAGTGGACCGCCAGATACCCTGCGATCGACGGGGTGATATACTTTGCCTGTTTTAGAGCTGCCTCAACTCCCTTGATCAACTCTTCACCAGCGCTGTCTTTGCGGATATAACTGTTCGCGCCGAGTTTTAGCACACGAAGCGCAAATTGCTCCTCAGGGAGCATGCTGACGACAATGATCGGCAGTTTGGGCGCTTGTTGACGGAGATCCTTCAACACATCCATACCGCCGCGCCCGGGCATGCTTACATCGAGAAGCACAACGTCCCAAGGATGCTTTAGCCCGAGGTCGAGAGCCTCCGCTGCGCTGCTTGCTTCACCGAAGAGCGCCGTTGGATACTGCTCAACCAGGATCGCCTTCAAGCCTTGGCGAACAATAAAGTGGTCGTCCACCAGCAGAATCCGGATTGGCTTAGCCATGATAGAAGGATGAGTCGAGGCGGTCCGAAGTATTCAAGATGTCCTCGCAACTATGTTCAGGCGACACATGGTAGTTCGTCCGGGCGGATCCCCGCGGAGTTCGGCAAATCCAAAAGCGGTCGGGGTAACGGTAGGGCGGCCGAGATAGTTGTCCCCTTGCCCAATTCGCTCTCGACGGACAGGCGTCCGCCAAATGCCCATGCCCGTTCACGCATTCCAAGCAGCCCATAGTGTCCTTTCTTACCCTTCTCGGGATCCGACATGCCCTTTCCATTATCGCTAACCTCAAGGATCAACCAGAAATCATGGATCTCCAGGCGAACACTCATCCGACTCGCCTTGGAATGCCGGGCAATGTTGGTGGTGATCTCTTGAAAAATACGGAACGTCGCGAGTGCCACCTGGATCGGCACACCTTCGGAGCGCCCCAGCTTAAGATCGCACCGGAGCCCCACGCGCCGCGCAAAGTCCGTCGAATGCCACTCGATCGCATCGGCGAGGCCCAATTCATCCAGAAGCGGAGGGCGAAGCTCCGAGAGCACTCGCCGAACGATCTGCAGCGTGCCGGCAATTACCTGTTCCATGTGCGTAATTTTCTCCGCGAGGCTCCGGCTATCTGATGGGGGCGTCAGCTTCGCGATGCGACCACCCATCCAGGAAAGATCCAGTTTCAAAGACGTGAGCGATTGGCCTAATTCGTCGTGGATTTCGCGGGCCATGCTCATCCGCTCTTCTTCGCGTACTTTCTGCGCCCGTGCTGCCAACTCCCGAATCTCGGCTCTGGATCGTTCGCGTTCTTCCTCCAGCAATTTGTTCTCGGTAACGTCCAGAAAAAAGCCTCGGACGTGCGGTCGATTGTCCTCTTCGAAGCTGGGATGCACGAACTGGCGCAGCCAGACGGTGTTACCGTCCCGGGTACATACGCGGAACTCGGTTTCAAATTCTTGCGGGAGTTCTCCGTCTTCCAAGGTGGTAAACCGGCAGCCTTCGAGGAGATCGTCGGGATGCAAAGCGGCGGCCCATGCATCAAGGGTTGAGCCGTATTGAATGGGCCACCCGAAGAGAGCTTCGGCTTGCGGACCGACGTAAGTGAACCGATTCGAAGCAAGGTCGTAGTCGAAGGGGACGACTCTCGTCGTTTCGGCCAGGCGCCGAAACAGCGCCTCGTTGGCTTCGAGCTCATCGAGCGCGTGCCGGTGGAGCGTAATGTCCTCCATTGTACCGATAATCCGGATGGCAAGACCGGCGGAGTCACGCTTGAAGACGCATTCGCGACTGTAGAGCCAGACCCAGGTGCCTTCTGAACTGCGCAAGCGTAGCTCTCGCTCGATGATTTTCGTCGGCGCCTCCTCGTAAACCTTCTTCAGATGCTCCCGGTGCCCGGATACTTCATCGGGATGGGCCAGCGAGAGGATGAAAAGCGGCTGCATTTCCGAAAGAGCCTCTCTGGAGAAGCCGAGGATGTCGCGGACACGGCCATTGACATAAATGCTCTGCTCTCTCGAAGGATCGTAGAGATACGAAATCGTAGGCGATGCGCTCGCAATCTGTTCGATGAAGTGCTGACTTTCCCGTAGCGATTCCTCGGCCTCACGACGGTAGCTGACGTCCAGCATGAAGCCGCCCAGCGTGCCGTAACCAGTTCCGGTCGGCAGCAGGCTAACAATTTCCCGGGTCCAGACCACCTGCTCGTCTTTCCGGATCATGCGGTACTCGCACTCGAAACTCTGACCTTTGTGAATAGCCTCACCACGAACGATGGAGACCCATTCTCGATCTTCGGGATGCACGCGCCGATCCCAGAAACCAGGTTCGAGCCATTCGTCCGTTGACAATCCCAGGAATCTCTCTGCCTGCGGACCAACGTAGGTAAACCGACCCGAAACGAGGTCTGCCTCCCACGGCACCACGTTGGTCATTTCGACCAAGTGCCGAAATTTCTCTTCACTCCGCTTGAGCGCAACTTCCGCCTGTTTGCGCTCAGTGACGTCAATGACACTTCCTTCGAAGTAGATGGGAAGGCCATTCAGCCCTCGCACGGTCCGAGCATACTCGGCGATCCAAATAACCCGTCCGTCCGCGGTGAAGACCTCCGACTCGAAATCGGCTACAAAGTCTCGCTGCTGCAAGATTCTCACAAACTCCGTCCGCCTGCTTGGATCGACGTAGAGTTGGTGGTTCAGGTCTCGAACTCCGTGCATCAACTCGGATGGAGAGCTGTAGCCGTACATTTTCGCCAACGCTGGATTTACCTCCAGGAACCGTCCCTCAACAGTCGTTCGGAAAACGCCTTCGACCGCATGCTCGAAAATGTCTCGGTAGCCGGACGTGATCGGACCTTCTTCAGAGGCCTGCGCCGTCTCCGAAAGCGATAGCAGAATCTGCCGTTCCCCGGCGGCAGAAGGAAGAGTCCAAAGAGTCCAGTGCACAGCGATACGCTTTTCATCCTTACTAGGGAAACGCGCAGTGCCCTGGGCTTCTCGATTTTCTCCATTCAAGAGCGCCCGGAAGGCGGAGGCAACTGGGCCGGCGGATGGCGTACCGAGCAGGGGCAGAGCCATCGTCGCGAGCTCATCCTGTGTGAAGCCCAGCAGTTCGCTCGCTGCTCGGTTTCCCCAGCGGATGGCTCCGTCAGGTGCGAGAAGAAGAAGAGCTTCTTCAGTGCGCATACTTCTCAGCGTTTGATGGACCGACAATCGTTCACAACTCCGGCATTACCGTGGTCCACCCTCTACACGGTGGGACGAGTCACTACCAGCAGAAAACCGATTCCTGTAGGTAAAGCGCCTACGTGGCCTCTCCATGGCCGCCGACAATTCTATCAGCAGCCCTCCTCTTTGCTACCGCGTGAAGCGTTCGTATGATCCGCGGTGATGAACGCGCTCTCCTTCTTCCCCCTGGCAAAAGCGAAGGCTCGCGTGGCCCTCGCGGTTGCCGGAAAAACTGTGTCACACTCCGTGGGCTTGGCGCTTTCCGCAGCAGTAGCGGTTTTCCTCATTCCTTTATTCGTGCTCGTGTGGGTGTGTCTGACTTGCCTTGTCCTCACAAGCGGAGCGGATCCGGAGAGCGACTACGCGCGGCCCTGGTAAGTCGTCTAAAAGGCGGTCGCGGCGTGGAGTCTCTTCCATGAACAGGAGAGAGGCAGGGAGAGGCTACGTTCGCAAGAGACCTGCTACGGAGGAGCATCGACGGCAATGTGGCAGTCTGCCTGCGCGATTCCGAAGTAACGCGCCATTCCCGTCGATGTTGCTCACTTCGGAGCAATAGCTGTGCCCGAATGCGTTTGAGCGTGATACGCTGGGTGAGGGGATTTTCTCAGGCTGAAAAGATGCGATAAGTGTAAGAAAACCGAACGTTTCGCGCTCCGGCACCTCCGAAAGAGAAGCGTTGGGGTCACAATGGCAGAGTGCATATCGGTCGCAGCAACTCAGCTCGCACTTCAAAGGGATAGCTCTGGGTCGAGCATACAAACGGAACTGCGGCGGAAATCTCCCTAAGGTCCTCTGGTCCGCAGTAAAAATGTAGGCCAAAGATCT
>JAQGOK010000080.1 GCA_028293645.1 Chthoniobacter sp. | reverse complement strand
GACACGCAGCTGGCCAATCTCCAGGCGCTTCTCGCCGGTGATGCGGAGTTTCTCGCACCCTTGCCGCTCGGGTCGCCGCTGCCTGCGTGCGAGGCCGCGGTCTTCCCGCAGCTTCTCGGCGAAGCCTATCGCCGCGTGGAAGACTTCCGCGCGCTGAAGCTGCCGCTGTTGATCCTGACTTCGGAGTTCGGCACGCTCTCCATGTGGGATTGGGAGATCATCACCTATCTCAAAACCGAAGGTGCAGGTGACCGCATCGTAGCGCCTTACAACATCGAGCATACCTGCACGGTGCTGCGCGCACTGGCGGTGCAGCAGCAGCTTCGCACGAGCAAATTCGTCGTTTACCAGGACGATCCCGGCGAAGGGATGCAGGCGCCGATCTTCAAGCGGTTCTATTGGTGGGAGACCGAGTGCGTGCAGCGGATGCTGGAGAAATTCGGTATTGCGATCGACAAGCGCAGCTTCAAGAAGCTCGGTGCCGAGGCGAAGGAAATCCCCGACGCCGACGCGAAGGAAGAATGGGCGCAATGGGAATGGCCGACCGCCCTTTCCGAGAGCGCGCTGAACTCCGCGGTAAAGCTCTACCTCGCGGTAAAGCGCGACATCGGCGACGACCCAGCGGTGCAAGGCGTCGGCATCAATTGCCTCAACGAATCGTATTTCTCCGACTGCACGCCGTGCCTCGCGTGGGCGATGTTTTACCAGCAGCGTGGCCTGATCTGGGGCTGCGAAGCGGACATCGTCTCGATGCTGACGAAGCTGATCCTCCACCGCTCGACTGGCGCGCCGACGATCATGACGAATCTCTACCCGTTCCTCATGGGGCAGGCTGCGCTGAAGCACGAGCGCATCAGCGATTTTCCGAAAGTGGAAGGCGATCCGCGCGATTACATCCTCGTTGCGCACTGCGGCTATCTCGGCGTCGTGCCGCCCTCATTTGCAAAGCCGAACAGTTGGACGCTGCGGCCAAAGGTTCTCGCGATCGTTGATGAAAACGCACACGCGATCGATGCGCGCATGCCCGAAGGTCCCATCACGCTCGCCAAGCTCCATCCCGACATGCAGACGATGACTGTGATCGAAGGCGAGCTCACCGGCTACGCGCAGTATCCCGGTTCCGACTGCCTGAACGGCGGCGTGATTCACGTCCCAAACGGCCATCGCCTGATGACGAATCTTGCGTCGCACCACTATCTGCTAATGACCGGCCACAACCTCGCTGCGCTTGAGCCGGTTGGCACCGTTTTCGGCATCACGCCCCGTGCGTTGTAGCGCCGAAGTTCGCTCAAATCACCCTTTCCTAATCACCAAGAGCATGTCCCTTTTTCGCAACGCCATCGTTCTCCTCGTCGCCCTCGTGGTCGCGCACACGGCTGCGGAGGCCGCTGATGATCGCAAAAAGATCGTCCTCATCGCTGGCAAGAAGAGCCACGGACCGGAGGGCAATGGCATTCACGACTACCCGTGGTCGGTGAAGCTGCTGAAGGTGCTGCTCGATCGCTCGAACGTTCGGGACAAGGTGCAAGTGGAGATGCACTTCGATGGGTGGCCAAAGGACGAGCGAACGCTCGAAGATGCCGATACGGTTATGATCATCTCCGACGGCCGCGACGGGGATCTCTATGAGGAAGCCCCGCACCTCGCGAGCCCGCAGCGGGTAGCGGCCGTGGATCGCCTGACGCAGCGAGGTTGCGGGCTGGTGACTTTCCATTTCTCTACGTTCGCGCCCGAGAAATTTCGCGAGCAGGTCCTTCGCTGGACCGGCGGTTATTTCCAATGGGAAACGAACGACCGGAAGAAATGGTATTCGGCAATTACTACGCTCGAGGCCGACGTAGCGCTGCCCACGCCGGGCCACCATATCGTCCGCGGCGTGAAACCGTTTCGGATGAACGAAGAGTTCTATCACAACCTCCGCTTTGTGCCGGGCGACAAGTCGGTCACGCCGCTGCTCGCCGTGCCGGCGCTCACGGGTCGTGAGCCCGATGGACGCTGGGTCGCTTGGGCTCGGCAGGGCGAGAATGGCGGACGCGGCTTTGGCACGACGTGCGGTCACTTTTACGACAACTGGAAGAACGACGATTTCCGCAAGCTGGTCCTGAACGGCATCGCGTGGACGGCACATGTCGAAGTGCCGCGCGGCGGCGTCGAATCGGCCTATGTCGGGCGCGAGGTGATCACCGCTGCACTGGAGCATGCAGCGCCTTAATCCGTTTCTCTAAGGCGCGACTCCGTAGCGATAGTTCCAGCGCCGGTTGGGTGCGCTGTCGCCGTTGATCCCGAAGTCCGACGCTTCCACTGGACTTTGGATGTTGTCGGCCCAATGGAAGTCGAACAATGGAGCTCTGCCGGTTTGCGCAATGATCGTTCTCGGGACTGCCAGTTCGAGACCCTTGTCCTTCACCGAATACTCTGCCTTCCCGATGGTTTCCCAAGTCCCGTTTCGCCAAGCTTTCACTGTCGTCTCGGAGTTATTGGTCACCTCCAGGTTCACTGCGAAGTCGTATCCCATGCTGCCGGTCGCGGAGCTCTGATCGGCATCAATAAAAAGCAGCATCCAGTTACGATCCGCCCTCGGGGTAACGGGCTTTGAAGTTTGCGCGAAGAAATACACCTTCGTCTCGTCGTAGGCTGCCTTCGCGAGGACGAGATCGTTTCGCCCGGTATCGTTGCGATAGATCAGCTCGCCGTAGCCCTTGTGCTCGCGATGGATCGTGTCCCCGATGGTGTCGCGAAATTCCGGCGTAACAGTCGTCCAGTCCTGAAAGTCTCCGTCGATCGTGATCTCGCTTGGTCCTTTGGCGAGTGCTCGCTCCCGCACGCCTTTGAAGCGCCGCACCCATGCTGCCAGTTGGTAATAGTAGTTGTCTCCGAAACCGCCCCGCATTGGTTCGCAGTCGCGGCTATATTCGGCGTTGTAGGTATCCACAAAAAGTCCGCCGGGAAAGTAACAGCCGGCATCCGTGTATTTACTCCACTTAGTGTAGCGACCGGAAATCCATTCATTCCATCCCGTCACAAAGACGACCTCTGGATTAACGTCCATCGCCCGTTTCCATTGCTCGTTAAAGTTCAGTCCGAGGCTCACCGCGCCATCCCGTGAGTCCTTCTTCCCGTCGTGCCAGCTTCGACCCATTGCGCCAAGGTTGTGGCTCATCGGCGCAGGTCCCGGCGTGTTCGGTAACGCATTCTGCGCAACGCCCACACTCATCTGCTCCGCTTCGCCCTCGCTGTTTCGGAAGACGTGCTGCGGATGGACCTCAAGCCAACTCCATTGGTCCGGTCCGCTCGGCCCGAGCCAGTAGTCAGGCATGGGTCGCCGATAGGTAAAGTAATCCAGCATGGCCGGGTCCTTGATGTAAGACTTGTCGGCGAGGAGGAGCGGCTTGCCTTCCCAGAGAAACCACAGGTCTTTCCACTGCTCCGGCTGGTAAAGGTCGCGCCAAAGCTGGTCCGTGACCGGGCGTGGGTCGCCGAAAGGTGCAATGAAGGCGATGGCGGGTGTGCGCGCGCCTTCTGCGCGCATGGCGGTGTATTCCCGACAGAGTGCCTCGTATTCGGCCCGGAAGGTGTGCGGCGGATTGGTGGTGTCGAAAACGATGAAGTCGATCCCTGCGTCCGCCAACATGCTGGCATGCTTTCGAATCACGAAAGGGTCTGTCATTGTGTAATAACCCAATTCCGGCTCACCCCAATGATAGTCGCCGCGCGGAGGCCACTGCACTTCACCCCCCTTAGCCGCAGCCAGAATTTGGGTCACGTCATGAGGGCCACGCCGCTTGGCCGTGTGCCAGGTCCAGTAGAAGATGCCCACCCACTTATCCCTCTTCACCGGGCCGCATTCTTCACGCCCGGGCACGACTCTGCCGGCCCCATCCGTTGCTACCCACTGGTCGGAGAACACGTCGCCTACTGAATGGGGGGCCTGCGCGTCTTCTGCCGTCAGCGCTACGGTGCAGGTGCAGAGACCGATCAGTGCCAAGAGGCGCAAGCTGCAGTGGATGAATGAGGCTTTAAATAGCAAAGTTTCGCGGAACACAATTTTGGCTTCAGGACCGCATCATGCGGTGCCCATATCTCTGCGGCAAGTTTCAGGAGAATGGGTTTCGCGTCGGGGCTTTGCTCAGCGAAGAGCGATATGCGCGAAAGTGTAATTTTCTGACGGAGCCGGTCACTGACAGTGTAGGCAGGCGCCGTATCTTGCCCGTCCCGCTCATGAAAATATTTTGTTACCTCCTCCTGACTTTATTGATCCCCGGGTTGGTCTGCGCGCAGGTCCCCGCACCGCCGTATCTGCCTGACTCCCGCGCGGCGGCGGCGAAACCAGACGGCTTGTTCGCGCCGGAGAACCTCGTGGCGTGGTGCATCGTTCCTTTTGACACGAAGAAGCGCGGACCCGAGGAGCGCGCAAAGATGCTCGATCGGCTCGGCATCAAGCGACTCGCCTACGACTACCGGGCGGAGCACATCCCGACGTTCGATGCGGAGGTCGAGACGATGAAAAAGCACGGCATCGAGTTCACGGCGTGGTGGTTTCCTGGCGCACTGAATGACGAGGCGAAGAATATCCTGGCGGTGATTCAGCGACACAAGATCACGCCGCAGCTTTGGGTCACGGGCGGCGGAGGCGTGATGAAGAATGACGCCGAGCAGGCGGCGCAAGTCGAGCGTGAGGCCGCGCGGATTCAACCGATCGCGGAAGCTGCGCAGCCGCTGGGCTGCAAGGTGGCGCTCTACAATCACGGCGGCTGGTTTGGCGAGCCGGAGAATCAGATTGCGATCATCGAGCGGCTGGCGCGCGACGGGGTGCGCAACGTCGGCATCGTCTACAACTTTCACCACGGGCACGCCCACATCGCGCGGTTCCCGGAGCTCTGGAAGAAGATGCAGCCGCACCTGCTCGCGGTGAATCTCAACGGCATGGAGCTGGGCGCCGATGGCCGTGGACGGAAGATCATCAACCTCAGCGAAGGCGACCAGGAAATCGCGATGCTGCGGGCGATCCGCGACAGCGGCTGGAAGGGGCCAGTCGGTATCCTCAATCATCGCGACCACCTCGATGC
>JAQGOK010000069.1 GCA_028293645.1 Chthoniobacter sp. | reverse complement strand
AGCATCCCCCGCGGAATCCCCCCTCCGCTGAACTCCCCCTCTATGCTATCGCCACAGAACTTGAAGCTCCCCCTGACTGCTTTCAGCCTCTGCCTGCTCGCAGCGCAGATGCAAGCTGTCCCCATTTTCTCGCCCAGTAATACGATCTTTGGAGTCCGCAACAACGGCGCCGGTATGTTCGAGGTGGCGG
Organism: Chthoniobacter sp.; assembly: GCA_028293645.1. Lineage (GTDB taxonomy): Bacteria > Verrucomicrobiota > Verrucomicrobiia > Chthoniobacterales > Chthoniobacteraceae > Chthoniobacter. The sequence goes on along the minus strand of JAQGOK010000069.1, from coordinate 10,469 downwards.
TCGTGGGTACGGACGGCGGCGGCGCCGTCTACACGGACAACTTCTTTCCCTCAAACGAGCCGCCCTTCGATGCGATCGATAATACCGGCGACAAATACCTCAACTTTGCTGAGCTCAACACTGGCATTGTGGTGACTGCTGCGTCGGCGCAGATCGCCCGTGCGTTGATGCTTCACACGGCGAACGACGGGCCGGTTCGCGATCCTTCTTCCTTCCAGATCTACGGCACGAACGTCTCGCTCGGCGGCGGCCCTTTTAGTATCTCGGATTTCGCGCTGATCGCGTCGGGACCGTTGGCTCTGCCGGTCGATCGCAATCCTCAGGGCAGTGCACTGACCGGCACGTCCTTTATGCAAACGGTGACGTTTCCCAACTCGGTCGCATACACGAGTTACGCGATCATCTTCCCTACGGTGAAAGACGAGCCCGGCTCGAACAGCATGCAGATCGCTGAAGTGCAGCTCGATACCGTGCCGGAGCCGGGCTCCGCGCTGCTGCTCGGCTTTGCTGGGGTTGCGTTCGCTGCGAGACGGCGGCGTCAGTAAACGCACGCGCAAAAAGGCGAGTTGCTGGCTAGCCTGGCTGACCGTTGCTCAATCTCTACGGCGATCGGTAAGTGCCCGCATGCAGCGGGCATCAGAAAGGCCGTTCAAGCGTGTTGACCCGGAGGAAGTGCACTGGACGGCAGTGCGCGATTGAGGGGGCCGGCGCAGCTTCCCGAACTGCGACTCAGCCGTCCACCTGAGCGCATTGACAGGCGCACGCGCGAAATGGCGGCACACCTAGCAATCGATCATGACGCTCTCTCGAAATCTCCTGCTCATCCTCACTGCCGGAGCGATGCTCACGGCTTGCAACAGAACGCCGCCCGCTTCGGTGATGGGAACGCCTGGTCCGCTCGAGAACCAAGGTGCCAAGCCCGACAATCCCGCCGGTTCGTCAGTGGGCGGAGCAAGCGGGGGCTACCCGGCGGAACGTGCAGATAGTTACCGGCAGGAGCATCCAGTCCAATCGTCCGCCGCCGGGACGAGGCCGGAAGCCGGGGTCAGCAGCACGAAAGCTCCGTCGGAAGGGCCGAAACCGGCCCAGTAAGCTACCGTTTCTGAGCAGCGGGTGCGGGGATTTTCTTAAAGCGCCGCGTAATGGCGGTCAGCGAGTCCTCGACGCCAAGGCGCTCCAGGGAACTCGCTCCCACAAAGCCGACGCAGTCGGTGCGTTCGTTGACGTAGGCGGCGTCGTCCGGCGTCGCGATCGGGCCGCCGTGACTGAGGAAAAAGATGTCCTTCCGGACGGTCTGAGCCGCGGAAATGATCGCGTTGGTGCGTTGCACGGCGTCGTCGATCGAGCAGGTCGCACTTGTCACCCCGATTGAGCCGCCAACCGTAGTGCCGACATGCGCGATGATGGCGTCCGCCCCGGCTTCCGCCATCGCCTTCGCCTCATCCGGCGTGGCGACGTAAACCACCGTGAAAAGGTCCATGCGGTGCGCCAGCGATACCATCTCGAATTCCTTTTGCACGCCCATCCCGGTCTCCTCGAGCACCTTGCGGAAGTGCCCGTCCACGATCGTGTGCGTGGGGAAGTTGTTCACTCCCGAAAAGCCCATCTCCTTCACCCGGCCGAGCCAATGCCACATCCGGCGCCGCGGATCGGTCGCGTGGACGCCGCAGATCACCGGCACCTCTTCCACGATCGGCAGCACTTCGTATTCGCCAATATCCATCGCAACCTGGTTGGCATCGCCGTAGGCCATCAGGCCGCAGGTCGAGCCGTGGCCGGCCATGCGGAAGCGCCCGGAATTGTAGATGATGATGAGATCCGCGCCGCCCTTTTCGATGAACTTCGCGCTGATTCCGGTACCTGCACCCGCAGCGATGATCGGCTCGCCTTTGGCCAGCGTTGCTTCAAGACGGTCGCGGACTTCTTGGCGTGTGTAAGGGTTTCCTTTTCCGGTCCAGGGGTTTGGCATAGGCCGAGTTGTTTGGGGAAAACGGATGCGCCATGCAAGCGCGATCCCAGCTTCTGCAGAAAGCGACGGACGCTCCGCGGCGAACTAATTGCCCGATCGCACAACGGCGGATTTAAGCGCCGCGACGCCGGCCGCGATCCCGGCAGCATCGGCGGCGATCACGTTGACGGCGTCGTATTCGCCGACAAACGGCGAGCGCGTGTAGAGCAACTCAGCGCACCCGCTTGGCCCGGGTTTGAATGAGGTGGGAAACAGCTGCCCACGGGCTTGATCCATCAGCAGCACGTTGTTCGCGGGCGTGCCGAAAAGCACCAGATCCGCAGCGATCGTCTGCCATTGTGGAAAGCGGTGCGGGCTTCGCAGCGGCTGCAAGCTGGTCACCACGCCGCCGGCCCAAGCTGTGGCCAGTTCGCCGATGATGCGGCCTTCCTTTTGGTAGTGCTCCCGCAAACTGTTTGCCTGGGCAACGATCATGGAGTTTCTGTGCTGCTCTGGCGTGAGCGCGATGGCCAGTGCGACGTGCTTCCGCGCGGCAAACCTGGCCAGGGCCGCGCGATCCCGAACGCGCACGGGATTCTCCGGCGGCATCCTGGACGAAGGGAGAGGGGATTCGTGGAGCGAAACGATCGTCTTCAGCCCGCTCAGCAGTTCCGTGACGGTGACCTCATACTCCATCGGCTGCTGCTGACGTTTCGCGGGGAGGCGGACGGTTCGTCCGGTCGCGGAGTAAAGCGTCGCCGATTCACCGCCGCCTCGAACGGTGATCTCCACCGGCACTCCGGACATCGTGACACCGCCCGAACTCATCTGCGGCTTGGCTTCGAAGAACCCGGACACCCCCGCGCTGATGGTTATCTGCGGCTCGACTACTTCCCTCGACGGCAGGGCGAACCATTGGAATCCGTCGCGGGTGAAATCCACTTGGGAAGCCTCTTCACCGCTCAGTTTGCGGCCGAGGCGCACATCATAAATCGGCCGCTCCGTATTCCATCCGAGGCGAGCGCTCCGCGGCTTCACAAAGAGGCTCGCGTTGCCTTTCGTCTTCCAGACCTCTGGCTTGGTCGCTTTCGGATCTGCCGGGCGCAACATCTCCTGCGCCTCGTCGCCTTCGGCAAAGGCTTGGTTGATCGCGGTGACGAACTGCGTGTCGCCGCATTCCGTCGGAATCGCCCAGAGCAGCGGATCATCCGAAGCGGCAATTGGCCGCGGCACGTCCGCCATCGCCTCGCGTAAACGTGAGATGTTCCCGGTGTTGCGCGCGAACAACTGTGGCGTCGCGTCGAGGTGGCTTTGCTGGATGTAAGCGGCGACCTGCAAGCCCGGCCGCGTGACCGGCACCGGGCTCACCGACTCTTCGTCTGCGATGATTCGTCCGCCGCGATCGAGCAGTTGCTGGAGCGCCGGCTCGAGTCCGTGCGACCACGCCCACGTTTCGTCCGGGCGATCGAGTCCGACGAGCAGGATCGCTTTCATTGAAACCGGCAGCGTGCCGCGCATCAGCTCCTGGAAGGTGATCACCCGCGCCGGCCAGCCCGCGGCGTGACAGAGGAACAGCGCCTCCGCGACTTTGCCTTCGTGCGAGCCGCGGAGCAGTTGCTCGGGCGTGGGATTCGCCCCGGACAAAACGCGCCGCTGCACAGCCTGATGATGGCCGTAGAAAACGCCAATCGTCGGCAGCGGCTCGGTGCGCGCGTAAACACCGCCATACTTGTGCATCCACGCGTTCATCTCCGTCTGAAAGGCGACCACATCCGGCCGTGCCATCTCACCCGCGGGACTCGCAAGAAAGTTTGTGCCGAGCCCTTGAACGCCGCGCGTGAGGGCGAGTGCGCAAGCCCGCTGCCACGCTTCCCGCCCGTGGAGAAACTGGAAGTTGTCGAGCAACGCCCAGGTTCGCTTTTGCGGATGATAGCTGCGCAAGCGATCGATCAGCGCGACGTTGTGCAGCGGCTTCGCCGCGTGTGTTTCGTTCCAGTCGTAAGCCTGTTGCGTGGTCAGCCCTTCGGCGATCACGCGACCTGGCAGGCTCGCCCATGGCCAGCCGCCACGGCCGCCCGTTCCCGGAGCGCTGCCGAACGAGCCGGTGGTAAAGACAAGCTGCGTATCCACCTCGCGGACCGCCTCGGCGAAGTAGCCGTATTGCCGAAACGCGTTTTCATATCGCTCCACGTATTTGATGAACTCCGCCTGGGTTGCGACCGGCTGCTCGAAGCTCAGCTCGCGCGGGCCGTGACTCGGCGCACGCGCCATCCGCGGCTGCGCGCTGCCGGTGAATTCGATCATCGCTTCGCCCCATGGACGATCGGGAATCGGCGGCGCCCAATGCCAGAAGGAGACGTAGCCCGCGTTATCCGAGCCGATGTCGATCCCTGCGAAATTCGGCAACCGCGCGAAGCGTTGCGCGGTGAGTGACAGGCTTCGGTAAAGCGGCGCGTGCCACTCTGGAAGCGTGTGCGAAAAGAAGCTGAGGTTCGGATGCTGGAGCGATGGCCGCGTCCAGTTGTTATCGTATTGCAGCCCCAGCCGAACCCCGAGCTTCGCCAAAGCCGCCGCGCGCTTTTCAAAGCTCTCGGCATTGTCGGGCGCCGGCAGGTTGTTCGCCTGATCGAACACGGCGTCGTAACCGGAGTCCGCGACGACTTTCGCGTAAGCGTCGGGATCGGTGCCCTTGCGGAAAAAGCCACCGCTCATTCCATGCGGCAAAGCCATTGCGTAGGTCGTGAAAGGCGAGCGCGGCACTTCCATCCCGAGATGACGCTGCAGGCCGGGAAGCCGCTCCACCACTGGCATGGCAGGCAGCGGCTGGCCGAGCGCCTGCAAGTCCGCCTGCCATTCCTTGGGATTGGGGAACTCCTCCGGCCGTTCGAGATTCCACATCGCGATCTTCGGTCCGTCTCCGGGAAATTCGGCGCGCACCGGCAACGCGCGCTCGCGCGGATCGCCGAGCTTCACCGGCATCAGTCCGACGTCGAACTGCACCGGACCGCGGCCATCGACGGTGATTTCGTACGGGGTGCCGCGTGCATTCGCCGGAAGCAGCAACGTCAGCGAACGCCAGGGACCACCGCGGCGGAAGATGACCCGCCCGGCGATTTTCAGCTCGACGGTTTTCACCACCGGCCCGCCTTGTCCCTGCACCACGATTGGAAAGGCCCAGAGTTCATATCGCCCGTTCGACGCCTCGCCCGCATTGGCGGAACGCGCAGTGCGATCCGCGGTGTAAATGTGCGAGCGGCCCCAGCGCCATTCCATTGCGCGAAACCAATGCCCGCCGGGCTCGATCAGATCGTCTTCCGGCATTTGGAACGGCGAGTTCGCGGCCGCACCTTTACGTAGCTTTAGCGGCATCGAAGCCTCGCTCGCTTCACGCCAGATCGGCTGTCCGTTCAGCGTGAACTCCGGCCAGTCCACAGCGTCCGGACCATCCTTGCGGCGCGCGAGTTGACGCGTCGGAGCGTAGCCATCGGAGCGGCCGCGAGGCAGATCGTAGCGGACGAGGCTGAGTTGCCCGGTGAATGCGACCGGCTCCTGAGCCTGCAACGGCGCGAGGCTCACCAGCCAAAGCGCGGCCAGCGCGATGCGGGAGGGGGGCGTGCGCATGTTCCATGGTTGTCTCGCGTCTTCCGCGAAGAAAAGCCGCAATCGCGGCCGCGGCGATGCAGGCGCCCGGTTTCCGTCTTGCCCGCGCGCAACGCGATGCCGCACCTTGCGCGTCCCCGTATGAAAGCTTTCCGCCTTAACCGACTCTTCAACGCGAAATCCGGCCGCTGTTTCGACGTCGCAGTCGATCACGGCTTCTTCAACGAGCGCGGCTTTTTGCAAGGCATCGAGAACCTCGAGCTTTGCGTCCGCACGCTCGTCGAAGCGGCGCCCGACGCGATTCAGCTCACGATCGGCCAGGCGCCGATCCTGCAAAGCATCGCCGGCAGGGAAAAGCCGGCACTCGTTCTGCGGACCGACGTGGCGAACGTCTATGGCAAGGAACTGCCACGTTCACTTTTCAGCCGCATGATCGCGCAGCCGGTGGAGCAGGCGTTGCGACTGGATGCCACGTGCGTGGTGGTGAATCTCTTCCGCATTCCCGGCGAGCCGGAGGTGATGGATCAGTGCATCGAAAACATCCTTCGCCTCAAGCCGGAGTGTGATCGTTACGCGATGCCGCTGATGATTGAGCCGCTGGTTTTCCGACCAAACGAGCAGGCCGGCGGTTACCTCGTCGATGGCGACCTGGAGAAAATCCTGCCGCTGGTTCGGCAGGCGGTGGAACTCGGTGCGGACATCATCAAGGCCGATCCGACCGACGACGTCTCGGTGTATCGGAACGTGGTGGAGATTGCCGGCCGCATTCCGGTGCTCGTGCGTGGTGGCGGCAAAGCGAGCGACTCCGAGATTCTTGGGCGCACGGAGAAGCTGATCCAGCAAGGCGCCGCGGGCATCGTCTATGGACGGAACATCATTCAGCATCACGATCCCGCCGGCATGACTCGCGCGTTGATGTCGATCGTGCATGAAGGCGCCACTGCGACGGAAGCGGCGAAGCAGATCAAGGCAGCATGAAGACGCTCAAAGTCGGGATCATCGGTGGTGGTTTGATGGGCCGCGAAGTCGCGAGCGCGCTCGGCCGCTGGTTCGCGTTGCTCGATTTCCCGGTGCGCCTGGAACTCACGGCGGTGTGCGACGTGCAGGAGAAGGTGCGCGATTGGTTCCGGCAGATTCCGACGGTCTCCTTGCTCACGGGGGACTACCACGAGTTGCTGCGCAGCGACGTGGACTTTGTTTACGTTGCGGTGCCGCATCACCTCCACGAAACGATCTACCTCGACGTGCTGCGCGCGGGCAAGGATCTGCTCGCGGAAAAGCCGTTCGGCATCGATCTCGCCGCGGCGCAGCGGATTCGGGACACCGCGCAGGAACTCGGCCGCTTCGTGCGTTGCTCGAGCGAGTTTCCCTTTCTGCCCGGAGTGCAGAAGGCGTTCCGCTACCTGCAAACCGCAGAACTCGGGCATCTCCTCGAGATCCGCAGCGGCTTCCATCATTCCAGCGATCTCGACCCGACGAAGCCGATCAACTGGAAACGTCAGACTCAGTTCTGCGGAAAGATCGGGGTCATGGGCGATCTCGGCATGCACACGGTGCACCTGCCTTTCCGCCTCGGCTGGAAGCCGACCCGCGTGTTCGCGCAGCTCCAGAAGATCTACGCCGAGCGTCCCGACGGCAAAGGCGGCATGGCTCCTTGCGACACCTGGGACAACGCCATGCTGCACACGGAGGTCGTGGTGAATGGTGCGCCCGTGCCGATGCGTTTCGAGACGAAGCGGCTCGCACCCGGCGAGATGAACACGTGGTTTATCGAAGCGCTCGGGACCGATGGCGGCGTGCGTTATTCCACCAAGGAGCCGAAAACGCTTTGGGTCTTTGAGCGCGACCGCGAGCAGGTTTGGCAACGCTACGATGTCGGTCACGCGGCCAGCGCGTTTCCGGTTGTGACGGGCGGGATTTTCGAAGCCGGCTTCAGCGATTGCTTCCAGCAGATGTGGGCCGCGTTCGTTGCCGAACGCGAAGGCCTGCTCGGCGATCGATTCGGCTGCGTCACGCCGGACGAAGCCGTCGCGAGTCATGAGCTCTTCGACGCAGCCCTGCGATCACACGCGGAGCAGCGGTCGATCGAGATCTGACTGAGCGGGAAGCCTGACCAGCGTCCAGCTTCAGGCCGGAGTCGCTGATCCACGTCGGGTCGTTTAACCCGGCGGGATCACGAAACTCCAGCGGCTGGGCTACACGCTGCGCGTGCGCCGGCGGGCGCCGCTCCACAACAAACCGCCCAGCCCAAGAAGCAGCGCGCTGCTGGGTTCGGGGACGGTTTGTGCCTGCACGTTGTCGAGATCGACGGCCATATTCAGGCCGCCACTCCGAGCGACCAACTCGACGCGATAATCGTAAAGGCCCATCCCGGGCAGCACGACGTCATTGAAGACGGTGACTGGAGTGCCAGGCGCTCCAAAGCTGTCCGGAGTCACAATCAGATCAGCCAACATGTCAGCGCCGCTGGGCCGCAGTTCGAGTCGGTAGTGATGGAAGACTCCGGAGTCGAGATCGACCAACGCGGGATCGACGTCCATGTTAGCGACCGTCAGACCATCCCAATGGAGAGAGAGCTCGTTGAAGGGCGTGCCGCCATTGTAGAGATCCACGCCCAAGCCGAACACGCCGGGAAGGTTTGGCTCCTCCGCTTCGCCGGGGAGGGGACCCGCACCGAGATCGCCGTAAGTCGCCGTGGGGATGAGGAGCAGGGAAAAACCATCCGCAGGCGTATCGATGCTAAACGCACGCGCATCAAAGTTGACGTTGATGCCAGTGGCACCCGCCACGGTACCATCCGTCTGCTTGTCGAACGCGATGCTGTTCGTCTGACTACCTGCTCCGTCGTGAATCAAACGCAGGAAGGTGCCATTTGGGCCTCCCTCGTTGAGCAGCGCGGCTGGCGCACCTTCCCGGTGAAGGAAGGTTTTGTAACCGGATCCTTCGCCCAGCGCGAACGTGGTTCCCGTTTGCGGCTGAAGCGCCTTCGCGTTTTGAAATGCCGAGACGTTGTCGATGTCGTGATCGGCATCTGCGCCGCCGGTCCTGCCGCTGAATTGCACCCGATAATCGTAGTTACTCGCCCCCGCCACGAACACGCGATCCATGATGGTCACCGGTGCGCCCGCCACCCCGTTCACATCGGGGATACCAATGACGCTCACGTTCAACCCGCCCGCGACTGCTTCGCGAAGCACCTGCATGCGGTGGAATTGATTGAGCCCCAATCCGGATGGCAGCGCGACGTCGGCGACTTGCATGTTATCCCAATGCAGCGAAACGCCGGGCGCGATGTCCGGACCACCATTGGGGTAAACGTCGAAGCCGAGAGCCAGCACGCCCGGATGGTTGGGTTGCTCGGATGAACCAATGCCATCTCCCACCGGAGTATAGGCGCCATTGTTGTAGTTCGGGTGAGTAGTAGGCAGGAAGAGGACGCCCATGCCGTCGGCCGGTTGGTTGGTAGAGTTAAGCCGGAGATCGAACTGCAACACCTCGGTTTGCGTCGAAGTGCCGCCATCGAAAGCGCGATCGAACGCGATGTGCCCGGCCTGCCCTTCGGTCGCGTCATTTACGATCCGCATGAACGCGCCGTCCGATGCCGCGTCTTCCGCCTTGATCAATGGCCCCGGTCGGAACACGGCGTCCGTGCGTTGCGAGAGTTGCACCGCACGATAGCCGGTCGTGCCGGTGCTATCGAAATCCTGATACAAGTGCCCGGTCGGCGCCGCAGGCAGGGCCGCAGTGAACGGGTTGGAATAAGTGACGTTCACGTTATCGAGATCGAGCTTCAGGTTCTCACCGCCAGTCCGCGCGGCGAATTGCACCCGGTTCTCAAACGGGAGCATGTTGGGCATCGTGATCTCCATCACCCGGTAAGGGGTGCCGGGCGTTCCGAGACTATTCTCCGTCAGCGAAACCCGGACGTTGGTGCCATTGCCGACACGCTGGAGATCGATCTGGGCGCGGTTGAAGAGCTGGTTGCCGCGGAAGTTCACACCCGGCGCAACGGTGGGAAGCTGCAACTCGTTCACCTGAAATCCATTCCAATGGGTCGAGACATTGTTGATCCCCGGGTAAACGTCGATGCCCACGCCAAAGGCCCCTGCCGAATTCGGTTCCTCCGCTGTCGGATTGGGACCATCGCCGGACTGGCCGTGAAGTGCGGTCGGGATGAGCATGAACCCGAAACCATCCGCCAGGCCTGAGCTGCCGGGAGTGATGCGAAAATCGAAGGACGCGCTGATGGTCTCGAACGCGCCGGGATCGGTCAGACTGTAGCTGTAGTGATTGTTCTGACTGTTGATGCCATCGACCAGGCGAAGGACGTTGTTCGTGCCGTCCGCGATCACTGCGGGCGCGGTGCCTTCGCCCAACTGCGTGGCAGTAGCGGGGCTGCCAGCGCCATCAAAGGTATCCACCAGTGCCGCCGTGACGGAACCGGGAGGCAAACAGACGCCGAGGCCGGCGATTGACGAGAGGAGGACGAGCCGAGGGGTTTTCATAAAGGGAGAATTGCCGACGCTGGAGTTCCGAGCCGGGCAGAGCGCGCTAAAGGACATTTATTCCGGTCGCTCTGGCAACCCGGAAATCGCCCTGAGCCAGACCTCGGTGAACGACGGCGGAACTCACAGAAAAGCGAAGGTTCGGATCACTGCGCTCTCGGACGGAGGCCTTATCCATGGGCAGTGAGGGATTTGAACCCCCGACCAACTCGGTGTAAACGAGCCGCTCTACCACTGAGCTAACTGCCCAAATTGCGCGGTATCAGAAAGTCGCAGCTATTTCCGACCGTGCCGCGAATGCCGACGACGCCAGCCGAGCGGGGGACATTCGAGAAGGTTGGAGAGTGCTTCTACCGATATTCATCGACCGGGACCTACTACGCCGTGCTACGGCATCGCGGCAAGTTGATTCGGAA
>JAQGOK010000006.1 GCA_028293645.1 Chthoniobacter sp. | reverse complement strand
CGCCGGCGGCCCCGGCACCTGCCCCGGCCAATCCGGCTCCCGCGTCGGAGCCAGCCCCACCGGCCGCCGGCAACGCAAGCGCTGCCGTGAGTTCCCGGCCTGCCCTCATCAACTGGCCTGAATCTTCCCCGACCACGAAATGACTGCCGTCGAAGCTCCTGCTCCCGTTTCCTCCTCGCCGCCGTCAGCGTCGCCCAGCGGGGCCAATTACCAACGCCCGGCTGTTCGTTCGATGGATGCAGTCGAACGCGCCTCGATCGATGCCTCCACCCGAGGCCCGGTGTTATTCTTTCTCGGAAACGCCGTGTTGTGGCTCCTGGCTGCGACGGTGCTCGGTTTGGTGACTTCGATCCAGCTCCACCAGCCTCGGTTTCTCGCGGACATTCCTTTCCTGACGTACGGCCGACTCTGGCCTGCTTACACCAACATCATCACCTACGGTTGGGCCAGTCTCGCTGGAATGGGCGTTGCGATCTGGTTGATGGCGCGGCTTTGTCGAGTGCCGGTGCGCTTCGGCGGCGTGCTCATAGTGGGGGCTGTCTTTTGGCAAATCGGGCTCACCTTCGGCATCATCAACATCCTGGCGGGTCGCACGACGGGGATCGAGTGGCTGGAGATTCCTGGCACTTCTGCTGCCTTGATGCTCGTGGGCTACGCGCTGGTCGGGCTTTGGGGCATGCTTCTCTTTGGTCTTCGCAAGGAAAGCTCCGCCTACATCTCCGTCTGGTATCTTCTCGGTGCGTTTGTCTGGTTCCCATGGGTTTTTGCCACCGCGCACCTTACCAAGACGCTGCCGCAGATGCAGGGCGTTGTGCAGAACATCATCGCCGCGTGGGCGAGTCACAGCTTCCTTAGCGTGTGGGTGACTGCGGTCGGTCTGGCGATCGCCTACTACTTGATTCCGAAGATCGTGAACCGGCCGATCTTTAGCTATAACGTGGCCGCGATTGGGTTTGGCACCTTCATCCTCTGTGCGGGACTGACTGGTGCAGTGCGCCTAAGTGGGGGACCGGTGCCGGCATGGCTGGTTACCTTGAGTATCTCGGCGAATATCCTGCTCCTCGTGCAGATCGTCACGGTGGCCGTGAATCTCGTGGCTACGATGCACGACCGATACCACATGGTGTATCACTCGCCGACGCTACGGTTCACCTTCTTTGGTGTCGTCGCGTTCCTCGTCGGCAGCGTCTTCGGTCTTCTGGCTTCATTGCGCTCCGTCGATCGCATCCTGCATTTCACCCAGTTCCAAAACGCACAGCTGCACATCGTGCTCTACGCGTTTTTCAGCATGGTGATCTTCGGAGCCATCTATTACATCCTGCCGCGTCTCGTTGGTTGCGAGTGGCTTTCGGCCTCGCTGATCACGATGCACTTCTATGGCTCGGCTTATGGCGGGGGCACGCTGATCTCCATGCTGGCTTTCGGCGGCATCGCGTCCGGTCTGTCATTCAATGATCCGGATGCCACGTTCGCGCAGATCGTTCAGATGGGTGCTGTTTATTTGCCCGGCGCTTCCATTGGCTGGGTGCTTATCGCTCTTGGCCACCTGATCTTTGCCCTACACTTCCTGCTCATGCTTCTGCGGATCGGGCAACCCGGCGGCCAGCCTACCCTCTTTGCTCCGCTCGAAGAGCAGACTCACTAGATGAAAAGTTCGCTTAGCCTCTTCGCCTTGATCATCGGATCGTTCGCGCTTTCGTGTTACGCGCTGGTGGTCATCCCGCAGAAACAAATCGGCGGCCTTCAGCCACACTTCACGGAGGAGGAGGGGAAGGTCGTTGATCCTTATCCCGTTCGGAATCGGGGTGTCGCGGAGCGGGGGCGTCAGGTCTATAAGTCGGAAGGCTGCATTTACTGTCACTCCCAACAGGTGCGGGACGTGCAAAACGGCAGCGACCTGGAGCGCGGGTGGGGTGAGCGCCGCACCGTCGCGCGCGACTATGTCTTCGAACAACCGCCTTTGCTCGGCAGCACGCGATTAGGTCCTGACCTGGCGAATATCGGCTCGGCGAAGTGGCGCAACGAGAGCACCGATCCCGACGACAAGCGCAAGCCCGTCAAACGCGATGCTGCGTGGCAGTTGCTGCACCTTTACGAACCGCAGGCGATCATCAAGGAGTCGAACATGCCGCCCTACCGTTATCTTTTCCAAACCAGAAAGATCAGCGGCCAACGTTCGGCTGAAGCTTTAAACCTGACCGGTGACGATGCGCCCGAGGACGGCTACGAAGTCGTGCCCACCGCAGCCGCCAAAGACCTGGTCGGATACCTCATGTCCCTTGATCGCAGTCATGCCTTGCCTGAAGTAAAGTCCACCGCTCCGGCGGCCGCCGCAAAATGAGCGAGCCTAACGATCCTCCACAAATGGCCAACCGGCCTGATCGCGTCGATTACGAGGAGACGCCCGACGTCACGGAAGTCCACGCATCCATCCAGCGGGAGCACCAGGAACCTTCCGCGAACGTCACACCCATTCCGATGTGGCTGACCGGTGTTTGCGGTGCGGTGATGGTTTGGGCCGGGACTTACTTTGGCGTCTTCCACGGTGGTCTGAGCGGCAAGGTGTTCAACGAGTACGAAAGCTCGCCGAATGTGCTCTTCCCGATCCCGACGAAAGGGACCTCCGGACCCGGTGCCGGTGCAGCGGCAACCATGTCGCTCGCTGAACAGGGCAAAAGTGTTTACGGCGCAAACTGCCTTTCGTGCCATCAAGGTTCGGGCCTGGGCGTGCCTGCGAACTTTCCACCTTTGGTTAAATCCGAATGGGTCATCGGATCAGAGAAACGCCTGGTGGCGATCATCTTGAAGGGCTTGACTGGCCCGATCACCATTGGCGGCCAGAAGCAAACCTACTCGGGTAACATGATGGGTTGGGAGACTACGCTGACCGATAAGAAGATTGCCGGGGTCGTGAGTTTCATCCGAGCGCAGTGGGGAAACAACGCCCCGGAAGTCAGCGAGGCCAAAGTCGCAGCGGCTCGGCAGGAATTTGCCGGCCGCAAAGCACAGTGGACGGAAGCGGATCTCTTGCAGATCCCGGAAGACGCAACCTTGCCTGACGCTGCTGGTGCAACACCGGCGGCCACACCGACTGCTGCGGCTGGAGCACCGGCGCCAGCAGCGACGGGGACTCCCGCCAAGGCTGCACCGCCGGTTGGCGCGGCTCCCGCGACGACCGCACCGGCTCCGCAAGGCGGTGCGCCCCTCGATCTTCAGGCTTCGATCGGCCGCGGCAAAGCCCTCTACATGCAGACCTGCCTTGCCTGTCATCAGCCGACGGGCGCGGGAATACCCGGGGCGTTCCCGCCGTTGGCGGGATCGGAATACGTCGGCGGCGATGCCCGCCGCATGGTGGCGATGCTGATCAACGGAGTCGCCGGGCCGATCAAGGTCAAAGGCATGCAGTACAACAACATCATGATGCCGGTGCCGATGCAGTTCCCTGTGTTGAAGGACGACACCAAGCTGGCTGACGTGATTAACTACGTGCGCAACTCGTTCGGGAACAAAGACGCTGCCGGAGTGACGGTGGAAATGGTCAGCGCCGCACGCAAGGAGTTCGGAACACGCACCACTCCGTGGACGGAAGCGGAACTCCTGAACTTTCCCGCCGCAGGCGCCCCCGCGGCACCTGCTCCAGCTGCAACACCCGCGCCCGCTCCAGGAGCTCCGGCTGCATCCGCCGCCCCTGTCCAAAACTAATTCTCTCAGTCATGTCCAAGACAACCCTTCTTCTCCTCGCTATCACGTTAAGTCTGTCCACAGCCGGCGCACAGGATCCGGCCGCGGCCGCTCCCCCTGCCGGCGCGTTTGACCTTGCCGGCTCGATCCAACGTGGCAAAGGCGTTTACATGCAGACCTGCCTGGTTTGTCATCAGGCAACCGGCTTGGGACTCCCCGGCGCCTTCCCTCCCATCGCCCAGACGGATTACACGACGGGTGATGCCCGGCGCATGGTCGCAATCGTTCTAAAAGGAGTGATGGGGCCGATCAAAGTGAAGGACATCACCTACAACAACATCATGCTGCCCGTGGACGTGCAGTTCCCATTCATGAAGGACGACAGCAAGGTCGCGGACGTGGTGAATTACGTGCGCAACGCTTTTGGCAATAAGGATGAGAAAGGTGTAACGCCGGAGTTTGTGACTGCCGTGCGCAGCGAATTTGCCGCCCGCACGGCCCAGTGGACCGAGGCTGAGCTTCTGAATTTCCCCGCGCCGGCCAAGTAGCAGGCCACGGCTTCTCCATGTTAACCCCTTTTTCGAACTCAGGCCGTTGCGAGGCGCTGCACGTTCGTTAAAATCACCGACTTCTCTTTCGACGTATGGCCGCAATCACCTCTCCGCATGCCCATGAAGGCGACGCCCACCTTCACGCGCATGACGATGATCATCACGAGCTCGGTTTCTGGCAGAAGTATATCTTCTCCACCGATCATAAGGTCATCGGCATCCAATATGGGCTGACCGGTCTGGCGTTCCTGTTCTTCGGGTTCTGCCTGATGCTGGTCATGCGCTGGCAGTTGGCCAATCCGGGCCAGGCGGTGCCGATGATTGGCGGAGCATTGCAGAGTATTTTCGGCACTGCAGCTTTTGCGGCGAGCGAAACCGGCGCACCGGGCATGCTCACCGCCGATGGCTACAATGCGTTTGGCGCAA
The DNA here is from genome assembly GCA_028293645.1 of Chthoniobacter sp. Lineage (GTDB taxonomy): Bacteria > Verrucomicrobiota > Verrucomicrobiia > Chthoniobacterales > Chthoniobacteraceae > Chthoniobacter. The sequence continues at coordinate 8,887 of JAQGOK010000006.1, read as the reverse complement.
TGCACGGCACGATCATGGTGTTCTTCGGCATTGTGCCGATCGCCTTCGCGGCTTTCGGAAACTTCGTGGTGCCGCTTCAGATTGGTGCTCCGGACATGACCTTTCCGAAGATCAACATGGCAAGCTACTGGTGCTTCTTCATCAGTTGCATCTTCATGTTGATTTCGTTCTTCGTTCCCGGTGGTGCGGCTAAGTCAGGGTGGACCTCTTACCCACCGCTGGCCGGAATCGCGGACTCAGCGTTCTTGACCTTCTGGAATGGGCAGACGCTCTGGCTGACCGGGATGGTCTTCAACATCACCGCGTCGCTGCTGGGCTCGGTGAACTTCATCGCAACAATCATCCAACTCCGCGCGCCCGGCATGACCTGGATGCGCCTGCCCTTCTTTGTCTGGGCGCAGTTCGTCACCGCGTTTCTCCTGCTACTCGCGTTTCCGCCGTTGGAGGCCGCTGGCATTTTCCAGCTCATGGATCGCGTCGCTGGAACGAGCTTCTTCATGCCGACCGGCCTGGTGGTGAACGGTAACGTCGCTCCTTGGGCGGGTGGTGGCAGTCCGTTGCTCTGGCAACATCTGTTCTGGTTCCTCGCGCATCCTGAGGTTTACGTGTTGATCCTGCCCGGCATCGGCATGGTCGCGGAGGTGATCGCGAATAACACGCGCAAACCAATCTACGGCTACAAGGCGATGGTCGGTGCGATCTTTGTCCTCGCATTCCTATCCTTCGTCGTGTGGGCGCATCACATGTACATGACCGGCATGGGTGCGGCGGTTGCGGCCTTCTTCCAGACGACGACGATCATGATCTCGATTCCGTCGGTGATCCTGCTCACCGCGTTGATGATTACGCTCTGGGGCGGCTCGATCCGGTTCACGGTCCCGATGTTATTCGCCGCCGCGTTTCTTCCCATGTTCGGCATCGGCGGTCTGACCGGCATCCCGTTGGCGTTCAACGCGACCGATCTTTACCTGCACGACACTTACTACGTGATCGCGCACTTCCACTACGTTGTCGCGCCCGGAACCATCTTCGCGATCTTCGCCGGCATCTATTATTGGTATCCCAAAGCGACGGGTCGGCAGTTGAACGAACTGCTCGGACAGATCCATTTCTTCGCGTCCCTCATCTTTATCAATGTGCTGTTCATGCCCATGTTCCTCCAGGGCATGGCCGGCATGCACCGAAGGTGGTATGACGGCGGTGCGCAGTACGAACAGCTCTCGAAAGCTGTGGTGCTCGGGCACACCGGGCTCGAGTGGAACACGGTGATTTCAACGGCGGCTTATTTGCTCTGCCTCGCGCAGGTGCCCTTCATCTTCAACTTCTTCTGGAGTATGAAGTTTGGGAAGAAAATCGGCCGCAATCCGTGGGATAGCACCACCGTGGAATGGGACGCTCCATCGCCTCCCGGACACGGCAATTTCGACAAGCCGATCAGCGTGCACCGTGGACCTTATGAATACAGCGTTCCGGGCGCTGATGCCGACTTTACTCCGCAGACCGATCCTCCGGCGAACAGCAAGGCGCCGGATCAGGATGCAAACACGAACTCTCAGTCGGTGGAGAAACAGCACTAGCGCCGATGCAAATTCCTTACGAAGTCACCAGCCGGCCTGACACCGGTCTTTGGAACGCGAAGCTCGGCATCTGGCTGTTCCTCGCCTCCGAGGTCATGCTGTTCGGCGGCCTGTTCTCCGGATACCTTTTCCTGCGGCTCGGCGCTGAAGACGGATACTGGCCACACGGGCTGCTCAATGTGCCAATCGGCACGTTTAACACCGCGGTGCTGATCGCCTCGTCCGTGACGATCGTACTGACCTGGGCGAACCTGAAGATGCGCAACTGGGTGATGGCGCAGCGTTATCTCCTCACCACGATCCTTTGCGGCCTGCTCTTCCTGTTCATCAAGCTGGTCTTTGAGTATCCGGAGAAGTTCGCTCACTTCGGCGCCTACATTAAGAAGGAGTCCACGGCAAAGTATGAGGCCTACCTTGGCAACGAACACGCCAGGTCCAATGGCCTTTCACCTCGATACGAGATCTCTGGGCATCTTGAAGCAGTCGAGGTAACGGTGGCTGGAGATCGTGCTCCCCTCGCGACCTTTGCAGAAAAGAACAAGCTTAAGCTGGTTGAGCATCCTGCAGGCGGAGAGGGACACGGCGCCAATCTGATCAAGGTCGAGGGTCTCGACCACAAAGCTGGAGTCAGTCCGGCCAAGATGGAGAAGATGGCGCGGATTCCCGGCGTCACGATTGAGAAGTTTGAGCTGGCGTTGGATCCTGGTAACGCTGATCCGAGCAACCCAGCGAACGATCGCCCGCACTTCTGGCACCAGCATGCGACCGATAAGATCGCGACCATTGATGCCAAGGACGTGTCCTGGGCGAGTTCCTTCGCGCCCAAGCACAGTTCCTATTTCGCGATCTACTTCACCATCACCGGCCTGCATGGCTTGCACGTGCTCGGGGGAGTCATCGTGATGGCGTACTTCTACCTTTATGGTGGCAAACTGTATCGCAAGAACCCTGAGCATCAGGCGAACCGGATCGAGGTCGTTGGTCTCTTCTGGCACTTCGTCGATCTGGTTTGGATCTTCGTCTTCCCGATCTTTTACCTACTCTAAACCGCATGAGCGACTCCCACGCACCTGAACCGGCGCATTCCGCTGTCGGCACCGACGCCACCGCCGCAGCGCACGATCACTCCCACGATGCGGAGCACGTGGCGAAGCACATCAAAACTTACCTGATTGTCGGCGTAGTCCTGATCGTCCTGACCGCGGTGACCGTCGGTCTGTCCTACGTCGATTTTGGCAGCCACGCGATGAACTGGGTGGTCGGTATGGCGGTCGCGACGTTCAAGGTGTGCCTGGTGGGCGCAATCTTCATGCACTTGAAAGGCGAGCGGCCGACCATTTGGCGTTTCCTTCTTTTTACCGGGATATTTGTCGTAGGGATGTTTCTGCTGACTCTCCTCCACTGGTACGACCCGATCTTCGGCACACAACAAGCCGTCCGCTAAATGTCCCTCAAGGGCTTCCATATCGTTTTCATTTTCCTCTCGATCCTGCTCGCGGCTGGGTGCGCGGTGTGGTCGTTCGTCAATGACGTGGCTCGTCCTTTCGGCATCGCCTCAGCCGTGGTCGCTGTCGGACTGCTGGTCTATGGCATCTATTTCGTCCGCAAAACTCGCAAGCTGATTCTATGAAGACTCCGCGCATCAATCGCTTTTTTGGCGCATTCCTCGCCCTCGTGTTGCTGCATCTGCCAACAGCGGCGCAGGCCTGCACCGCTTGCATGGGTGATGCAAACAGCAAGTCGGCTGGGGCGATCAACGCCGCGATGTTTCTCATGATCGGATTCATCGCCGTGATGCTCGGCTCACTGGCGATGTTTGCTCTTTACCTGAAGCACCGCGCCGCGTGTCCGCTGCCGCCGCACATCCAACTGGCCGAGTCCATGCACGAGGCGGAGGGGTCCATTTAAATGATCAACAAACTGCTGGGCATCGTGCCCAATGCTTCCGAACACGGCTACCTCGTCGATCACTTCCTCGAGTTCTGCCATTGGTTCATGGCCGTCCTGTTCGTGGGCTGGTCGTTGTTTTTCCTCTACACGATTTTCCGCTTTCACAGGAGCCGGAACCCGAAGGCGAACTACCACGGAGTGCATAGCAAAGCCTCCGCGCATCTTGAATTTTCCGTGGTGCTCATCGAAGCGGTGTTGCTGCTCGGTTTCGGCCTGCCCCTTTGGGGAAAGCGTGTGACCTCGGATTCCTTTCCGGACGCCGGTGAAGCACTGCGGGTGCATGCGATCGCCGAGCAGTTCGCGTGGAATTTTCACTATCCGGGTCCCGATGGGGTATTCGGCCGCCAGAGCACCGAGTACATCAAGGTGAGTCCAATCGGGTTGGATCCAAACGATCCCGCCGGCAAGGACGACATCGTTTCGAAGAATGAGCTGCACCTCGTGACCCATAAAGCGACCGTGGTGGAAATCACTTCGAAGGACGTCATCCACGGTTTCCAACTGCAGCACATGCGGATCTCGCAGGACGCCATTCCTGGCTCACGCATCCCCGTTTGGTTTCGCCCCACGGTCGCAGGTGAGTACGAGCTCATTTGTTCCCAGCTTTGCGGAGCTGGGCATTACGCGATGAAGGCTCTCACGGTCGTCGGCAGCCAGACGGAGTTTGACACCTGGATGAAGGAAGCGATGACCCTCCAGCATCCCGAGCTGGTCCAACCCGCTGCGGCGCCAGCCGCACCCGCTGCGCAATAGCGTTCTCTCTGCGTCGGCCTTCCGACGGGAGACAATACGGCGTCGACTCTGCATCGTCCGATGAACGCCAGCTCTGCTCCCGAAATGCGCACGGCCGATGTCTGGCTCGGGCGTTACGCGAAGCTGGTTGTTGCAATGACTTTCGCGTTGATCGTCGTGGGCGGTCACACCACGACCGCAGGTGCGGGAATGGCGTTTCCCGACTGGCCGCTGAGTGCCGGTTCGCTCAACCCGGACGGTTGGTGGCAGGACGTGATGATGCGCCTCGAGCACAGCCATCGGGCGATCGCCGGGGCGACCGGCGTGTTCATCGGAATCCTTTGTGCCTGGGTCTGGCGAAGTGTTTTCAGCGTTCCCGTTTCGCTGGCTGCCGGAGCTCTGGGCGGGTTTGGTGCGAAAGCTGGCGGCGCGTCCGCAGCGGTCACTGCCCTCAGCGGTATCATCGTGGCGGCCGTGATTTTCGGCGTCATGCTCGGCGTCGCTGCACGTCGTGATCTCGCGGTCCGGCCGGCTGCTCTGCGGTGGCTCGCTTTTGCGGCGTTTCTCGGAGTCTGTGCGCAAGCCATCCTCGGCGGTTTGCGGGTCATCCTCGATCCGCTCGGTGTGGCCGCCAGCGACACTTCGATCGCGACGACGTTCCGCATTCTGCACGGCTGCTTCGCCCAGTTTGAGCTTTGTCTGGTGGTGATCGTTGCCGCGATGCTCTCGCCGATCTGGCACCGTCTCGCTCCGGCTCCCCGATTACGCGGCGTCACCTGGCTCGGCTGGACCACGGCGGCCGTCATCTTCGGTCAGCTCATTGTGGGCGCCGCGTTGCGGCACATGGGAGCGGGGCTCGCGATTCCGACCTGGCCGGCGGCTTCACCCGATGGCAGTTGGCTGCCCGCAGTGCATAATACGTTCGTGAATTTGCATTTCACTCATACCCGCGTCGGTGTCGCGCTTGTGACGTTGCTCGTCATCGCACTCGCGTGGCGATCCTTTGGCAAAGCCGCAGGCGAGGTGCATATCGTTCGACCAGCCGTCCTGCTGCTGGCCTTGCTGGCGGCTCAGGTGACGCTCGGTCTTTGGGTGATCTGGAATGCGCGACCGCCGTTGCTGACTACTTTGCATGTCGTCAATGGCGCGGCTCTGCTCGCGGTCACCGTGCTGCTCGCTGTTCGCGCTGGCCGTGCCGCGAGGTTGGCCGGAGGTCACGTCGCCAGCCAGGTTTCCGCGCCTGGTTTGATGGAGGCCACTTCGTGAACCGTTCAGCACGCGAGGTCGCGGTTCCTTTGGAGATTGAAGTCGTCGAGATGGAGCAGGGGATCGTGAGTGATTTAATGACGCTCACGAAGGCGCGCCTCAGCTTGCTCGTGATCGTCACCACGTTCGTCGGGTTTTGTGCCGCCTCGGGGCCGGAGATCGATTGGGTGCGGCTCTTTCATGCGGTCCTCGGCACCACGCTGGCAGCGTGTGCGGCAGCGGTGCTCAATCAGGTCATCGAATCGAAGGTCGATCGGTTAATGGAGCGGACACGACATCGGCCGCTACCGGCCGGAAGGATGAAACACGGCGTGGCTCTCGCGTTGGGTGTGGCGCTCGGAGTCGCCGGAGTCAGCTGGCTTTGGTTCACCACGAACCCGCAGAGCGCCTGGCTGGCCGCGGCGACCATTCTCATTTACATCGCGTTTTACACTCCGCTGAAACGCCGCACCTCGTTCTGCACGATCGTCGGTGCGGTCTCCGGCGCGATCCCCCCGGTCATCGGCTGGATGGCAGTGCGACCGAGCCTCGATCTCGGGGCGTGGGTGCTGTTTGGGATTCTTTTCACCTGGCAGATGCCGCACTTCCTGGCGATCGCCTGGATGTATCGGGACGAGTACGCGCAGGCCGGATTTGTGATGCTTCGCCGGGATGATGTGAGCGGCTGCGCGACTGCGATGCAGAGCCTGCTTTATACGGTCGCGCTGGTGGCGATCACCGTGGTGCCGTTCGCTGCGGGGGCGAACAATGGCGTTTACCTCGCGCTCGCTCTGCTGCTCGACGCGGTAATGTTGTACTGCGCCACGCAGTTCCTGTTTCACCGCACGCGTCTGACCGCGCGCCGCCTCTTCTTCGCCTCGATCTTTTTCCTGCCGTTGTTGCTGGGGCTCATGATTTTCACCAAGGCATGAGGCGTTGCCTCGCGCTGATTCTCCTGCTCAGTGCCGGAGCGATCGTCACCGGTTGCCAACGGCGCACAGTGGCCGAGTCATTGCCCGCGACGCCGGCGCAGCTGAGTCAGCAGTTTTGGGCTGTGCCGGATTTCTCGCTGACGGAACGCACCGGCTCGACGATCACAGCGGCCTCATTGAAGGGCAAAGTCTGGGTCGCGGACTTCTTTTACACCACCTGTCCTGGTCCATGCCCAATGCTGTCGAGCCGCTTGAGCGACATTCAACGGCTGATCGGGCCAGACGAACGCGTGCGGCTCGTTTCGATTTCCACTGATCCGGAAAAGGACACGCCCGAGGTTCTCCAACAATACGCCGAGCGGTTCCAGGCGAGCGACCGCTGGCTCTTTCTGACGGGCGACAAGGCGCAGATTTTCGATCTCGGCATCCGTGGCTTCAAGCTGCCGATCGTGGAAGATCGTTCCGCTGCCGAGCCGATCACACATAGCACACGGTTGATCCTCATCGACCAGAGCGGCGCCATCCGCGGCTTCTACGAAGGGGTCGGTGAGGAAGGCCCCGAGCGGATCGTCGGCGACATCCGGCGTCTGCTCGATGCGCCGCCCCGCCCAGCGTCATGACTGTCCAGGATTTGCCGCTCATCAACGCGAGCCTCAACGCGCTGAGCACCGTCTTCATCTGCCTGGGCCTTTTCTTCATCAGCCGCGACCGGAAGCAGGCGCACATCGTCTCGATGGTGATCGCGTTGAGCACCTCGACGCTGTTCCTGGCCACCTACCTCACCTACCATTTTTTGAAAGCCGGTGTGGTCACCCGCTTCACGCATGAAGGCTGGCCCCGAACGCTCTATTTTTGGATCCTCGGCACGCATACGCCGCTGGCCGTAGCCGTCCTGCCGCTCATCATTTTTGCGGTGACCCGCGCCTTGCAAGGCCGCTACGCGGAGCACCGCCGTTGGGCACGATGGGCCGCGCCCATCTGGCTCTACGTCTCGGTCACCGGAGTGCTGGTTTATCTAATGCTCTACGTCTGGTTCCCGCCGGTTCCGAGGTAGAACGTAGAAGGGATTGCTGAGGGTTTTCCGCCGCCGACCGGGGCGGTGTCCAGCAGTGTTGAGAAAGGTGAGGCTTTTCGCTTTGCTCCCTCTGTGCCCACTACCCAAAAGGTTAACGTCTCCTGTGAAGTCAACGCGCCGATCTGGCGTGTTTACCAGAACTGGAAACGGCTCGATCGCTTTCCAAGCTTCGTTCCCAGCGTGAAGGAAGCGCGCTGGCTAAGTCGGAACCGTCTTTACTGGCGTGAAGAGCACGATGGCGCGGACTACGAATCGACTTACGCCATTACCCTTCATCTGCGGGAAAACGGCCTGGAGTGGCAGAGTCTTTCAGGACCCGAAAGCTCAGGCACTGCGCGCTGTGAAGCGCTGCCAAGAGGCGGCTCGCGGCTAACTTTATCGATCGATTATGTACCAGACGCGGAGTCGCAGAGTCCGGCGTCCGTTCGCGGGCGGCATGAGAGGTATCTCAGAGCGTTCAAAGCCTTTGTGGAGAGTGCACCCCCGTCCAAGGCTTGAGGAAGGACGTGAAGAAGGCGGTCGGCGTCGATGCTCTTGGGGAGTAGATCCAGATCCATCAGAGGCGCTTGGGGGAATGGCTTCGGCTTGCGGTCTCTTCGTTAGGGCCGCGTTCGGTGTTATGGACTTAGACCCTGAGCGAGCCGCGGAAACCCCTGGCGCTGTAGTAGGACTGCGCGCCGTTGTGACCCACGAAGACGCGGCCGTAGCGGCGCTCACAATAGAGCGCGCCTCCGAGTTTTCTTACGTCAGCAGGTGCTTTCACCCAGCTCGACGTCCTCGTGTCGAAATCGCCGAGGTTCTGCAGCTCTCGAGATTGTTCCTCCGTTAAAAGTTCAATGCCCATGGCCCTCGCCATATCGGCCGCGTTATTCGCCGGTTTGTGTTCTTTCCGCGAATCCAGCCCTTCACGGTCGTAACAAACACTTCTTCGGCCCTTAGGGCTTTCGGCTGAGCAATCAAAAAAGATGAGTTCGCCCGTCTTCTGATCGTGGCCTACGACATCCGGCTCGCCGCCAGTCCTTTCCATTTCATTGAGAGACCAAAGTTTTTCAGGATGAGCTTCCAGCTTGGCTTTCACTTTAGCCCATTCAAGACCTTCATGGCGGTTCATGTGTTTCTCAAAACGGGCTTCCAACGCTCCGAGGAGTTCCTCACGTTGTTTTGGTGACAGCTCCTTCTTTGTTTGAACGTCTTTCATATAGTTGCCTTGATTGGCCGATGTTTCGGGAAATGGTCGTCGAAGCAATGCGTAGGGTTGGCTCTGGCTCTCGGACTTATGCGGGTCGGAGTTGCGGCATTGATGGCGTGCCTCGCTGGTTCGATTTCTTTCTGATCATGGGGCACGCAGCGGTCGGTATATTCCTCGGCTGCCTTTC
>JAQGOK010000196.1 GCA_028293645.1 Chthoniobacter sp. | reverse complement strand
CGCTTTCAATGAGGCCGCTGGGCGCATCAAAGACGGAGACCTCGAGTACGCCAAGCTTTGGTTTGCATCGCAGGCGGACAAGCCATGGCGCGACGACGATTACTACTTGGAGTTGGTCCAGCGGTATGGTGTTCAAGATCCAGCAGCGGCCGCCGCTTGGGTCGTTTCTTTGCCGCCACGGGCGGGTGCAATTTATCCGATTGGGACTTCTAAAGTGATGGAACAATGGACCTTAAAGGACCCGCCGGCTGCCTCTGGATGGCTAACTAAACACCGGCGGGAAGCTTGGTGGCCACGAGCTGCCAAAGGCTACTTCAATGGCTTGGAAAAGCTGGACCCGGCTGCAGCGTTGGCGTTCATGGACTCGCTTGGCGCGGCGGAACGTGCGGCGGTTGAGAAAGACCTGCAGATTTCGAAATGATTCGTCCAAAGCGAACTTCGCGTTTAGTGACGCGGCAACGCAGAAGTTTATGGGCGTGCAGTAAAGCCCAACCCGTCCGGTCCAGCGAACGCGCTCCGCAGTCACGGCCTGTGCTCCAAACCGCCTTCACTTAACCGCTAACCGGCACAAGCCCGCGCCTCGCTGACCTGTTCACGTTCGGCCACTCAGAGCGTCCCCGCGAAACTAAGTCAATGGCACCTTCCCAAAGCTACACTGTCGAGCAAGTAGCGCGACCGACTGCGTCGCGCATTCTGTGCTGGCTTGCTATCGTCGCTCTCACGCTGCTCGTTGTTCCGACGCTTCTCGCCCTGCCATACCGCAGCACAGCACATATCTTTCGTGTGCCGAGTGCAGGAGCGAGCGCGTTACGACTTCCTCATCGTATCTCGGCATCGCGATCTCCAGTTCCGACCGCGTCGAACTGGCATCACACGTTCCGGCAGATCATTAGCACCGCTGGTGGCGCTATTCGTCACATCGGAGGAGCGGGAGCATCGGCAACATAGCCTGTAGATCCTCCAAATATGAGGACGGCCCCAACGAATAATACCAAGGCGCCTCAAGGGCATTCGCCAAGAAGTTTATCGGATCTCGTTCCGGAAGACAGGCGTCCCGCCTCTCCGGCGCGACAGTTTGTGTAGCCAGGCGAGACGCCTGACATCCGTTCGCGCTAGAGACGGCTCCATTTACGCCGCGTGCGTGGGCGTTGCGGGAGACTTCTTCAATCAGGCAGCTACCAACGCGATCTCCCGGAGCACCGTGTCTCCCTTAGAGCGTGTCATGAACTTCGAGACGGGAACGCCGAAGGCGTTCGAATGCTTCAGCCCAGAGTTGCAAGGGACTAGCTACCCCTGGGAACAGCGTGCGAAAAGCGCTCAACCCTCCAGGGCGTTGCATCTCTGGACGGGGATCGTTCGATTCAACCCCTGTGGGGTTGGCGCCCTTCGGGAAGAACCCAGGGTCAGCGTTCCCCCGTCGCGCCAACCCTGGGCTCGTTGCTGCAACGCCCTCGGCGTTGGCGCCCATAAGTGCATCACACGCTCTAGAGCGGCTCATGCACTCTGGCGGAAGAGCGAATGGAGCATGAGGCAGGCAAACGCCAGCCAGGGCAGGCCGGCCAGGGAGGGAGCGAGTCGTTCATCGTCTCGGGGCAGGCGGCGGAAGCGCGCGGCCCAGGCAAAGGAGTCTTGGTGCAGCCGTAACTCTTGCGATGCGCGGATTGCCCGCAGTGAATGGCTGGGCCGCGGCAACGAATTCTTTGTCCATCTTCCGTTTTTGCTCCGACCACCTGCTCCGGTCTCGGTGGCGCCACTATCCGACCGTGGAAACCGCGATGCTTCCCGGCGCATTCTCATCTTGGATGACAACACGGCGTCCGCCCACCGAATGGCCGTCCTCGGAAACCCGCCGAGGTCATGTGACGCGCACCGCTTTCAACGAGTCGGACGCGCTCGCGGCCGCTGCTGAGTTCCTGCCCGAGGTGGTGCTCCTCGACATCGGCCGGCCCGGAATGGATGGCTACGAAGTCGCTCGCCGAATCCGCACAATGCCGGCCCTGGCTGCCGTTCTCCGTATGACGGCTACGCCAGCCCGGAAGATTGCCGCGCTGCGAAAGAGGCTTCGAGGAACAGCTCGCAAAGCCTGAAACCGCGGCTTTGGCGGGAGGCACGCTCAATCGTCGTTGGAGATACGAAGCGGTGGGGTGCATACTCCCACAGGCTCGTCGATGACGGCTCCGGCGCCGCTCCCGCCCGGTTTCGACAGCCCGGAGCATTTCTTATCCGCGATCATAGACTCGTCGGACGACGCGATCGTCACCAAAGACCTGAACGGAATCGTCACGAGCTGGAACAAGGCCGCGGAGCGGATCTTTGGATACACGGCGGAAGAGATGATCGGCCAGCCGATCCTGCGGGTGATTCCGACCGATAGAAAGGGCGAGGAGCCTGCCATCCTGCAACGGCTGCGCCGTGGTGAACGGGTCGATCACTTTGACACGAAGCGGCTGCACAAGGACGGCCGCGAACTCGACATTTCCCTGACCATCTCTCCGGTGAAGAACCGTGCGGGCGAAATCGTAGGCGCCTCCAAAGTTGCCCGTGACATCTCCCTGCAGAAGCAGGCGGAACGGATCCTGGCAACGGCCAATGATGAAACGATGCAGCAGAACCGGCAGAAGGACGAGTTCCTCACGACCCTCTCGCACGAACTGCGCACGCCGTTACAATCGATTGTGGGATGGGTGCAGATCCTGCAGGGCGGAGATCTCGTCGAGGGAGAGCTGGAGCAAGGACTTGAGGTCATCGGCCGCGCCGCCAAGTCCCAGCAACACATCATCGAGGACCTGCTCGACATGAGCCGCATTCTTTCGGGGAAGGTGCGGCTGGATGTCCAAAAGGTTGAGCTCGGCACCGTGCTCGAGGCAGCGCTGGAGACCGTGCGCCCAGCTGCGCAGGCCAAGGGTATCAGGCTCCACTCCGTTATAGATCCAGTCGCCGCGCCGGTTTCGGGGGATCCACAGCGCATACAACAGGTCTTTTGGAACCTGCTCAGCAACGCGATCAAGTTCACACCGCGAGGCGGTCGCATCGAGGTGCTGCTGCAGCGCGTCAACTCGCATCTCCAGGCAAGCATCGCCGACACCGGAATCGGCATTGCCAGTGACTTCCTGCCCCACGTCTTTGACCGATTCCGCCAGGCAGATGCGTCCACTACGCGCACCCACGGCGGCTTGGGGCTGGGTCTGGCTATTGTGAAGCAGCTCGTAGAACTGCATGGAGGAAGTGTCTTCGCGAAGAGTCCTGGTCTTGGAAAGGGGGCGACGTTTTCGGTCGTTCTTCCCCTGGCCGCGGTGGCGGAACCGAGTTTCGCGTCCTCGCCTCGCGATGTGCAAGGCACCGAAGCCAATCAGCGTCCCATGGCCGCGTTGAATGGGATTACGGTACTGGTCGTTGATGATGACAATGATTCGCGGGCGATGGTAGCCAAGACGCTGGAAAAGGCCGGAGCCAGCGTGAGCACCGCGAGCAGCGCAGATGAGGCACTGAGAACACTCGATGAAAGCCTTCCTCAGGTGCTCGTCAGCGACATAGGCATGCCGGAGAAGAACGGCTACGCTCTGCTGGAGGAGTTGCGAGCCCGGCCAGCGGAGAAGGGTGGCAAGATCCCCGCAGCGGCGCTTACCGCATACACCCGCGTGGAGGACAGAGTTCAAGCGATGTGCGCGGGGTTCCAAATCCTCCTGCCCAAGCCGGTGGATGCGACGGAACTCGTGGCGACAGTGGCCGCCCTTGCGAAACAGGCAAAGTGAGGGTCTAAAGCGGAGAGTTGTTGCGCGCGGCGGTCGCCGACACGGTGTCGATCGTGGAGGAATTGGAAGAGGAGAAGCGCTACGTCGTGAAAGTGCTCAGTCGCGTGTCCGCCAAATGTCCGCTGCGGCTCTCCTCTCGCGAGCGATGCACCTGAAGGGCTCTGCCCGCGCTGTCTGGCTGCCCTTCCGTTCGGTCCGGAGACGGTGCTTGCCGGCGAAGGTGCGCAAGTGTCGCGGCCGCCGCTCACGCCCGAGGAGATCGCGCCGCACTTTCCGCAGCTCCAGATCCTTCTCGGACGCGGTGGGATGGGCGTGTTTACAAGGCGCGGCAGAAAACTCTGGATCGTTGCGTCGCGCTAAAGCTCCTTGCGCCGGAACGGATCGGCGATCCGCACTTTTCCGAGCGCTTCGCGCGGGAGGCGCAAGCGCTGGCGAAGCATCCGCGCTTATTTCCTGCGGCAGAAGGCAGTGGGCAACGAATGAGCACCATTGGTCCGCTTCCCTACTCGTTGGCTGTGACGACGACTATGGGATCGAGTATGTCCTTCACGCGGAGACCCGGAGCTCGAAACCAACGCAAGGCGCTTCTTAGCTGAAGGGGCCGAACGGGTCGATGGGACCAGTGGGAATGCTCAGGTTCCTGCCTTGCATCGTCGTTACTTCGTAGAGTTCGAGTTCGCTTAGTTGCCGCCGACAAGGCGCTGCGGCCTCACGAACACCGACCTGCAAATCGGCAGCGGCTCACTGACCCCCAATATCGATGTCGCCGTCAGCACGCATAGCATCAGGTTTCTCAATGTCCTCGGCACCAACCACGTGGGGGCGAGTGCAAACTCACCGCGGCACCAGCCAGGTGCCGGCGAGGCGGTCTGGCAGGCTGCGCCCGCGCGAGGCAACAGACCATGCTGTGCCGCCGGCGACGATACTCGCGATCAACCAGACTGCGCTGTTCACGGAACTAACGGGCGCGAGCATCGTGACGAGCAGGGCCCCGAGCGGCAGCCACGCCCACGCGAGGCACGCGCGCCAGAGCATCCGGCCGCGCGATGCGTCGGCGCCGTCGCGGCTGACGACGGCGATGCCGAGTGCGCGCATGAGCAGGCCGCCGCGGAAGACGACCGCGCACAGAACGCTCGCAAACGCGGCCCAGACGAAGCCGCCCAGCGCCATCGGCCACTTCGCCAACTGCTGTGCCTTCTGCGTTTTCTTAACGACAGGCGCGACGGCGAGCTCGCCGTCCGCGGCGATCACGGGCCCGAGCGCAGCGCGGGCGGCGGCCATTGCTTCCTCGGAGGGATGCCCGTGCCGGGCTATGATCTCCCCGGCGCTCTGCCGCTCCCTGGCCCAAAACACGCCCGTCAGGTTTGGCGATGACCACACGCCAGGATCGCGCACTACGTGCCCGAAGCGGCCGGCGATGTAGATTTCCAAAGGCTGTGCGCCAAGGGCGGGATCGACGCCCCGCAGAACTTCCCCGCGCTGTATCCGCTCGTGCATCGCGAGCGCGGTTTTCAGCCGCATCACATCGGGATTCTTTTTGAAAAAGGTGGAAGCAGTCGTCATCCCGAGAATCGCAAATCCCCCCATGATCAGCGATGGGACCACGCAGCCGGCGATCAACCCGAGGCGGCGACGGCGCGTGATCGCGGGACGCTGCTGGACGAGTGCCCTCAGTTCCGCGGCGATCGCATCGAGGCCGATCGCGCCGCGGAGGGTGCGCACGATGCCGCGCGCGCGGAGCGGCAGCGGCACCCCTGGCCGGGCGGTGCGGGCCTCCTCTGGCGAAGCGATGGACCCCTCGAGCGCGGAGATCGCGAGCTGATTGAGGAAAATGGCCGGCTCGGCAATTGGCTCCGCATTGCAGGCAGCACCGGGCGCGGGAAAATCGAGGAGCTTTGCGCGGCCGGTGGCGGTGATCCAGACGCGGTCAAGCGAGAGCTGCGCGGGCATGGAGCCATCCCGCGTAGCCGCGGCGAATTCCTCCGCGAGATCCAGCAGCCAATGGCGCACGTTTTTCCACGGCTGAGGTGTGCGCAGCAGGCTCGTGAGCGGCATGCCGGGCGCGGCTTCGTAAGCATCCCACGAGCCGACGCCATTGCGATGCCCTTGCAGCCAGCGAAGGCGGCCCGGCCGCGCGGCATTCCGCAACTCCGCGGCGACGGGCGCCGCGTCGGCGCCCACCTTCCGAATCCAGACGCGGCGCATCAGCTTCGTGTCGTAGCCGAGGACGAGTTCGCCCCGGTCGTCGGAGCTGAGAGTCGCGAGCGCGTGGAAGGGTCCAATCTGCGGCATGGCCTCGGTGGCCGCGACCGCCTCGTCGATTTGCGCGAACGACTCGCGCGACTCGAAGTCGGATTTCTGGATGACCCGCGTCTTCGTGAGCAGGTCGATCACGGTCGCAAAGCCATTGCGCCGGCGCGCGGTGACGGCGAGCAGCGCTGGATACCACCAGAGGGCGCTGCCCACGACCAACTGCCAGACCAACGACACCGGCGATCCTCCCCGCTCGGGGTAGAGCAGCAATGGCATCAACCCCGGCACCATGTAGATCAGCGCGCGCACCAGCGCTCGCGCGAGACCGGGTGCGTTCCGGTCGAGGCCGCCGACGCGCAGCCCCACGAGCGCTTTGCCGAGGGTCGCGCCCCACCGGCCTTCGCCCACCGCGAAGTAGGCGATCTGGACGAGAGCTGTCCCACACTCAAACCAAAACCACTCCGGCGAGCGTTTGGTTGCCAAGTCCATCATGACCGTGAAACCGCCAAAGAGCAGCATCGCCACCAACGTGCTCACGACCATGAAGATCACGTGATCGACGATGCCGGCGACCAGGCGCAGCCCGAGCGTTGCGGGCGTGGGCGCGGTGGCGGTGAAAGGGAGCAGCGCCGCGCGCAGCTCATCGTAGGTTTTGAAACGATCGCCCGACTGCTTGGCGAGGCAGCGCAGGACGACGCGCGCGAGCTGCTCGGGAATGTCGGGGCGAATCGTGCGCGGCGATGGCGCCGGCTTTTCCAGCACCGTCGCGAGGAGCTGCACGAGATTCTCCGCCTGAAAGGCGGGCTTTCCCGTGAGCAGGTAGTAGAGCGTCATGCCGACCGAGTAGATGTCCGAGCGCAGATCAAGCGCCTCGCCGCGGAGCTGCTCGGGCGAAGAGAATTCCGGCGTGCCGAGCACCGAGCCGGCGAGCGTGAGCACCGAATCGCCCCGCGGCAGGGTCGAGATCGAGAGGCCGAAGTCGCCCACTTTTACCGCGCCGGCCGGATCGATGAAGCAGTTCGCCGGCTTGATATCACGATGGAGGATCCCGACCGCGTGTGCCGCTTCCAGCCCGGCGATAACCTGGAGAATCGCATCGATCGCCCGGGCCACCGGCATCGGCCCGTCCGCTTTCACCCGCTCGTGCAGCGTGCCGCCGGGGACGAGCTCCATGGTGATGACGGGCGTGCCTTCGACTTCCTCGGTGCCATAGACATAGACCGAGTTCGGGTGGTTGATCGAAGCCGCGAGCTGCCCCTCGCGAAGGAAGCGTTTGCGCATCTCCGGCGAATCAAGTGAATGCCCAAGCGCTTTCAGCGCGACGCGCCGCCCGCTTGCCAAATCTTCCGCTTCATAGACCGCGCCCATGCCGCCTTTGCCGAGCAGGCGCAGAATCCGATAGCCGCCGAACTCGAACGGTTCGATCGCGAGACGCTGCGCGGGATCCAGGGGATCGAAGCCGGCCACGGGCGGAGGCCGGCCGCCGCCCTCCGTGAAGCCCGGCGAGAGCTGGCTGGCGAGGCCGAGTTTAAGCAGACATTTGGGGCAAAGCCCCTGCGCATCCGGCGGAATCTCCCTGCTGCATTCGAGACAATTCGTAACGTTGGTCATGAAGTGCGGAGGGGTGGGTGAAGTGCGCATCGCAGCCGATACAGACCGGTTTAGCGAGATTGGTTCGTGGTCCTGTGCTGAGCGCCGCCGAGCAGCTCGCGCAGCTCCGCGCGAGGATGCTCAAGTCCCCCTCGATGACGGCGCCGGACGGCCGCGACGACCTCTGCACCGAGGAGCAGCGGGAGGTCGCCATGGAGTTGCAGCCAGTATGCCGATGATACCCAGGGCCGAGGTCCCAAACGTTTTCCGATGGGTCGCGGCCTACAACAGGACTGCTATGCGGGTGGAGCCGCTGCCATCGCGCTGCCGATGGACTGCCAGTCGCACGCGCATTCATGAACTATTTTCGGCCGGTATGCGCAGCTATCGAACGGACAGCGAATCGGATCGAAACCCTGTGTCCAAGCCGCTCTCCGGGTTTTACAGAGAAGTGACCCTAACGGGATTCGAACCCGTGTTACCGCCGTGAAAGGGCGGTGTCCTAACCGCTGGACGATAGGGTCTTTCGGAAAGAGCTGGGGAATTTGGCGGGAGGCGTGGGTGCTGGCAAGCAGTTTCTCAGGAGTGCCCGAGCAGGCACTCCGCCGTTTTGGCGATCGCCCCACGATGCGCTGCAGCGATGTCGCGGGCGCGGCTGGCGAGCTCGGCAGATGCCAGCGGATCGCGCCAGAGGGCGGCGACGGCGTCACGCAATTCCGCGGGATTGTGAATCTGGACGGCGGCCTTGGCCGCGAGCCATTGGCTGACGATCGGTTCAAAGTTTTGCATGTGCGGTCCGAAGAGCACCGGCTTGCCGGCGAGCGTCGGCTCGACTGGATTCTGACCGCCGCGGGCGTGCAGGCTTTTACCGATGAATACGACCGTGGCGAACTCGTACCACTGACGGAGCTCGCCGGTGGTATCGACAAGCAGGACGTCGACGCGAGGAGCTGGCTCTCCGTTTCGTCTCACCGCGTCTTTTGCGGTCCGGCGGACGATTCGAAGACCGAGAGGGGAAAGCTCGCGCTCGATGGCATCGCTACGCTCCACGTGGCGCGGCACGAGGATGAGGAAAGCATCCAGAAACTCGCGCCGGAGCTCGATCAGCACCTCCGCGAGCGTCCGCTCTTCACCTGGAAAAGTGCTGCCGCCGAGCAGAATTGGCGCATGCTCCCCCACCCCGCAAGCGCGCAGGACTTCGGCGAACGGTGCGGTTGTGGGAGGTGTTTCCTCCGCGTCGAACTTGCTGTTGCCGGTCACCCGCACGCGCGCGCCGGACACTCCCAAAGCTCGCCAGCGTTCAACGTCTTCCGGCTCTGCCACAGCGAGACCATCAAGCAGCCGAAAGAGCGGTCCAGTGAACGCAGCGAATCGACGGAAGCGTCGTTCGGACCGCGGGGATAGGCGCGGCAGAAATGTCGTTGGCACGCCGTTGCGCACTGCTTCGGCGAGCAGATTGGGCCAGATCGCTTCGATGAAGATCAACCGTTTGGGACGGACGAGCAGCAAAGTGCGGCGCGCGATCGTACGGAGGTCGAGCGGGTTGTAAATGACCTGCAGCCAATCGGTCGCGGCGGCGTGCGCCACGGCAAAGCCGGTCGAGGTGGTAACAGAAAGGACCATTGCGCACTCCGGCTCCAACTTGCGGATCTGGCGGATGATTTTCAGCGCAAGCAGCGTCTCACCCACGCTGATGGAATGCACCCAGATGAGGTTCTGCTGGCCGAGACGCGCTCGATCCTCGGTAGAAAACCAGCCGAGGCGCTGGCCGAATTTCGACCGGAAGCCCCCTCGCCGAACCATCCGCAACAGGTAGCCCGGCAGCAATGCCACGAAGAGCAGTGGGAAGAGGCAATTGTAAATGCGCAGGGAGCGCCGGGCGTCCGCCGGCAAGGTGACGTGCTGCTTGTTCGTCATCAGCCCGCCGCAGGATGGCTCCTGGCCATCGCTACTTCGTGGGCGCGAAGAAACGTGACCCCGGTGGCCCCGTAGCGTTTCTCCCGAACCAGCTCCCAATGGGGTTCGAGCGCAAGCTGCGCGTCCGGCAGATGCTCGAGCACAAAGATGCCGTCGGGTGCCAGCGCGGCCCGCAGCGAATTGCTGCCGAGCAATTCTGGAGCGAAGTCCCGCTCGCCTGCCGCTTTGGCATACGGCGGATCGGCAAGGATCAAGTCGAATGAACCCGGCGCGGCGAATCGGTCGAGATAGCGAAACACATCGGCGGACTGGACGCTGCCGATCAGCCGGGTGTGCGCGAGATTCTGCTCCAGGACGCTCACCGCGCGGCGATCACTTTCCACGAACGTGACGCTCGCCGCGCCGCGGCTCAATGCCTCGATGCCCAGCGCCCCGCTGCCGGCGAAAAGGTCGAGCACGCGCGCGCCCGGAACGACGTCGCGAAGACTGTCGAAAATCGCGCCGCGCACCTTCTCCATGGTCGGACGCAAGTCGCTCCGCGGACTTTTCAAAGTCAGGCCGCCCGCACTGCCCGCGATCACCCTCACTGCGACAGAGCCACCAAACGGAGACCGGTGCGAGCCGGAGCGCTGGCGCCCTTGGGAGTCTCCTTTTTCTTTTTCGTCTCGTCCTTCTTCTTCTCCTTTTCCCGCTTCGGCTCCTCCGCCTTTTTCTCCTCCTCCTTCTTTTTGGCCGTGCCGAAAATACTGGTCAGCAGATCGTCAAATTGCCCGTCGATCCTTTCTCCAACGACTTTGTCGAGCAGGTCGGTCTTCGGTTTGTTGACTTTACCGTTGATGTTGAAATCGACGTATCGTGCGCCGTCCGCACCCAGGGTGAACCCGTTCCGCACCAGGCCCGGGAGTTCTTTGATCAGGCGATCGGTGGTGGTGACGCGCGCCGCCAATTGAAGTTTGCCATCAAAACGCGCAATGCCCTTGGCACTGAGTTGAAGTTCGCCGGCATCGATCTGGAGATCCTCGATGAAAGCCTTTTCATCCGCGATCCGGACGTTCGCAGTCGAAGATTCGGCGCGTAAATCCGACAGCTCTCGAATCCCAAGCGCCTGGCCGATGATTTCCAAATGCGAGAATTGCCGAAAGCGGCCATTGCGAAGCACGAGTTGCGCGCGTCCGTCGCCTCGGGCCATTTCCTGCGAGCTGCCGGCGAGATCGATGGTGCCACCGAGCACCCCGGCGGCTTGCGCCGCCGACCAACCGCCATCCGCAGCAGCGCGCGTGAGATCCACTCCGTCGATCTTCAGACCCACGGAAAACGGCTGCTTCTTTTCTTTCGTCCGCAAAGTGAAATCGCCGCCGAGCGAACCGCCTCCGATCTTCGAGGTCAGCCCGGTCAGATTCAGATCACCATCGGCAAAAACAAATGGCGTGCGGACTTCCTCGAATACGGCGTAACCATTCCATTGCGCCCGCTGGATTTGCGCGACCCCTTCCATGCGGTCGGCGGTCATCGTCGAGTAGCGGATGTTCACGTCGGTGAAGGTTGCAATCGGCTCCTGGGCATGGTTGCGCAGCTCGACATCTCCATGCTTGATTTCGAAGCCTTCGATCCGCACCTGAAACCCGCTGCCGGGCTTTGACTTCGCGGGCTCGCTGACTTTCGGCTTCTGCTTCTGCTCGGCGTTCTCCGCCGAGATCTCCGCGGTTTCTTCCGGCGCAGGCAAGACCCACTTGCCGGCCTCGTTCTGCGCCCAGACGATCTTCGGGCTGTCCACACTCATCTCATAGATCACGAGCTCGCCGGTGAAGAGCGGGCCGATGCGATATCGCGCGTTAAATGAGGCCGCTTCGAGCAGATTGGTCCCACCGTTTGGGATCGTGATCCCGGTGATGCGGAGGTCGCTCCAGGGCGTCAGGCTGGTGTTCGTGATGGTGAGCGGCACGCGCAAGGATCGGCTGATTTCCTCCTGAATGCGCGCCTGCACCCCCGGCGATTGGAGGTAAAGATTCAGGCCAAACAGGCCCGCAAAGCCAAGCACCAGCATCGCGGCAAGCGCGATGAGAATAGCCTTGGAAACCTTTTTCACGGCGCACAACTTAGCCGTGGACCTTTGAAAGAAAAGGCGTAAACGCCTACGCCCCCATGCAGGAAACGCTGATCATTCTGAATCCTGCTGCGCACGGCGAACGCGCCAAGGGGACATGGCAGGAAATCGCGAAGTTGCCGCGCTCGGTGACACGGCTCACGACCGCACCGGGGGATGCGAGGGCGCTCGCCGCGTGGGCGGTGGAGAATGGCTTTCGCAACGTGGTCGCGGCCGGAGGGGACGGCACGATCAACGAAGTGGTGAACGGGCTCGCCGGCTCCGACGTTACCCTCGGCGTGTTGCCGGTCGGCACGATGAACGTCTTCGCGGCGGAACTCGGCTTGCCGGGCGACTTGCGCGAAGCCTGGCAGGTGATTCGCGGCGGCGTGACGCGGAAGATCGATCTGGCGCGGGCGAACAGCCAGTATTTCGTGCAGCTCGCGGGCGTCGGGCTGGATGCGCAGGCGTTGCAGGAAACGACTTGGGAATCGAAACGCAATTTCGGTCCGCTCAGCTATCTCGTCTCCGCGGCGCAAATCGCTTCGCGCAAGCCACCGCGGCTGCTGGTCGAAGCGGAGGGTGTGACCCGCGAAGGCTGTTTTGTGCTGGTCGGCAACGGTCGTTTTTACGGGGCGCGCCTGACTTTTTTCAAAGATGCGCGGATCGACGACGGCAAACTCGACGTGCTCATTTTTCAAAACCTGGGCTACCTCGATATCGCGCGGTATCTCGGCACGATCCTGATGGGCACCCACACGGATTTGAAGGACGTGGAATATTTCCAAACCAAGAAAGCGATCGTCCGCAGCGAGGCGCATGTGCCGGTGGAGGTCGATGGCGAGGTTGCGACGGAAACGCCGGTCACCTTTCGGATTTCTTCGCGCAAGCTGCGCGTCTTCGTGCCGGAAACCTGAGCCATCCGGCGCTTTCGGATTTGCTGATCCGCGGCGGCGCGCGTTAACTGCGCCGAATGTTTTGCGTCACCATTCTCGGCAGCGGCAGCGCGGGTAACTGCGCGCTGGTCGAGACGCCGCAGACCCGTCTGCTGATCGATGGCGGACTGAGTGCGCGGCAGGTGACCAAACGCCTCGCCCTTTGCGGGGTGAACCCGATCGAGATCGATGGGATCCTGCTCACGCACGAGCACGGCGATCATGTCGCCGCGCTCAACGTCTGGTGCAAACAATGGTCCACGCCGATCTATTGCAATCGGACCACCGCCGAGGTGTTGCAGCACGGCGCGCCGGAGTGTCGCAAGGATTGGCGGCTCTTCTCAACCGGCAGCACGTTCTCGATCAAGGACATCACGATCGAAACTTTCCCGGTGCCGCACGATGCGGTGGAGCCGGTCGGGTTCGCGTTGCATCACGGCTCCGAGACGCTTGGGTTGCTCACGGATTTGGGCAAAGCCACGAAGCTGGTAATCGAGCGGGTGCGCACTGCGCAGACGCTGATCATCGAGACGAATCACGACGAAAAGCTGCTCCAGAATTGCACCAAACGGCCCTGGAGTGTGAAGCAGCGGATCATGTCGCATCACGGGCATCTCTCGAATGCCGCCGCGGCGGACGTGCTCGTGGAGTTGCTCAGCGGACGCTTGCGGCGCGCGGTGCTCGGGCATCTTAGCCAGGATTGCAACAGCCCGGGGATGGCGATCGGCACCGTGCGCGGACGGCTCGATGCGCTCGGCGCGAACGAAGTGGAAGTGTTCTGCGCGACGCAACGCGAGATCACGCCGCGGTTTGCGGTGGCGGGAGCGTAAACGCCGAAACGAGCACGATCTCGCGCGCGGCGATCGCTTCGCGCAGGCGCGGGAAGTCGAGCGGTTCCGGTTCGGCTCCGGGATGATTGTAGAGTTCGGTCACTCCCTCGGGTAACTGACCGATCGTGGCAAGCATGCAGGCCGTGGTCATCCGGCCGGTATTGCGCAAGCCTTCCACTTGATCTGCCGCGCGCACGCCAAGCGTCGCGAGCTCACGGTCGGCGAGGGCGCTGAGCCCGCGAAAGATCAGCCCGAGCGGAGAACGATCGCGCGCGGTGCGGACGAGGCGGACCAATCTGAATCCGTCCCGGGCCAGAGCGGTTCGGGTGAGGCGGAAGATCGTCGGGTGCAGATGCAAATGGGTATGCCCGTCGAGTTGGCTGCCGCCAAAACCGAGTGCGCGGAACTTTGCAAACTGCGCCTCGATCTCCCGCTGGAGCGGCGTCCAGCTCCGTGGATCCAAAGCGTAACGCAAGCCCGCCATCGCCGGTGAGTCGATGAATCGTCCCGCAGCATTCGTGATCCCGGAACGCTCCGCGGCACGCCCGTGGCAAAGCGTCAGGTGCAAGCCAACGCACAGACCGGGATTTCGCCGGGCGATGCGCACGGCTTCCTCCGCCGCGGGCTCGTTCACCATCAAGCTCGCCTGGGTCAACAAGCCCGCCTGGTGCTGGCGTTCGATCGCTTCGTTGACCGCGCTGCTCCGCCCGAAATCGTCGCCGGTAAGGATGAGGTATTTCAAAGCGCGCGACGGGGCCGCATCCTGCGCCGCGCCATGCCGAGCTCAAGGACGATCCTCACCGCCGGCCTGCTCGCGGCCACGCTTGCGAGCGTCGTCTATTGGCTGCTCACGCTCCGGTGGCTCACGCGCTATTTCTCCGGCAGCGTGGCTGCGCATGGAGAGGAGCCAACCGAAATGGAGAGATCCTTCGACTCCGCTACGCCCGGATTCGCCCACCCCCGCTCCGCTCGGGATGACAGGGGGTGGGACCACGAAACCGCGAGAGGCGTTGTCATCCTGAGCGGAGTTCCCGATGGGCCAAGGCGGGCCGGAACGGAGTCCAAGGACTTCTCGGTTATTCCGGACGGTGAGCCGCCGCCGGTGACGTTCTTTCGGCCAGTCAAACGCGGCGTGCCGCGGCTCATGGAAAAGCTGGAGATGCTCGTGCGCGCCGTCCTTCCGGGCGATCAGATCGTGCTCGGTGCGGATGCCGGCTCAGCGGAATTCGCGATCGCGGAGCAGACTCGCGCGGCTTTCCCGCAGATCGACATCGCAGTGGTCGCGTGCGCTCCCGGCGCCGCGGCGAACCCGAAAATCTCGAAACTAATCCAGATGCAATCCGCTGCTCGCCACGGCCATTGGATTGTGAGCGATAGCGAGACGCAGCTCGACCGGACCTTTTGCGATGCCTTCCGCGAGGAGTGGAAGCGGTGCGATGTGCTGACCGCCGGATACCGCATCACCGGCCTGAAAAGCTGGCCGCAACAGCTCGACGCCGCCGCCGTGCTGCTCGCGCTCTGGCCCGGACTTATGGCGGTAAACCGTGGCGGCGGACCGCGCTTTACGCTCGGCGCATGCACCGCCTTCCGCGCGGCTGACCTCGCGCAAGTCGGCGGCTGGAGTGCGTTCGCGGATGATCTTGCGGAGGATCATCAGATCGGTGCGGCCCTCGCTCGTGCGGGCAAACGGATCGTCCTCAGCACTCACGTAGTCGCGCTGGAGAGCGATCTCCTCACCTGGCGTGATTACTGGCGCCATCAACGCCGCGTGGCGGTGACGTATCGCGTGTCGAACGCCGCCGGGTTCGCGGGCATGGCGCTCGTTTACGGTTTGCCCTGGAGTCTGCTGCTCGCACTGCTTCACCGCAGCAATCCGCTCGCCTGGGCGTGGTTTGCCCTCGTGTGGCTGGCCCGGCTGCGCATCGCTTCCGCGGCGGCCCGGCAGCTCCGTTTTCCGATCGGCCGCCTGCCGCTGGTCGTCTTCATCGCCAGCCTGGTCGAAGCGATCTGCGCCGCGCTGAGTTGGATCGATCGCCGCGTCTGGTGGGGCGGCTGGCGCCGGGTCAGCCGAAGCGGCAAGCTCAAGCCGTCGGTTTCGTCGTCACCGTCGCCTTCCGCGTGATGAGGATCACGGCCGCGAGAATGAGCGCGCCGGCCAGTGCCACGGCCCCTGGCACTTCTTCGTTCAACACGAGATGGCCGAGCAGCACGGCGATGAGCGGATTCACATACGCGTAGGTGGAGACCCGCGCGGGCGTGCTCACCTGGAGCAGCCACACGTAGGCGGTGAAGCCGACGAGTGAGCCGATCAGGGTGAGGTAAACGAGCGCCCAGGCAGACGTGGCGGTGATCCGCGCCGGATCGAAGCCGCGCGTTTCACCGAGCAGCACGCCTGCGAGCAATTGCAGCGCACCACCGGTGAGCATTTGCATCGAGACGCCGAGCAGCGCGGAGGCAGGTTTCTGCGCGTGGCGCGAATAGACCGAACCGAGCGCCCATGAAACAGTCGCAAACACGAGCACAGCGGCGGCGAGCGGTTCCACCAGACGATGGCCGAGCTGACTGCGACTGGCGACAATCACGCCGACTCCGATGAAGCCAACGAACAGTCCCGCCAGGATGGAGGCGGTCGGCCGCGTGCCGTTTGGGCGCAGCCAATCCACGAGCATGATCCAGAGTGGCGTCGCTGCGACCATGAGCGCGGCGATACCGGAAGGGACCGTTTGCTGCGCCCAGCTCACACCGCCATTTCCGGCCAGCAACAACAAGCCGCCGACGATGGTCGCGCCCAGCCATTGCTCGCGGCTCGGACGCGGCGCCCCGCGCAGGCGCATGACCGAATAAAGAATGGCGCCCGCCAGGACAAACCGCGTGCCCGCCATCAGGAACGGCGGGATGGAATCGATCGCGAGCCGAATGCCGAGATAGGTGGATCCCCAGATCAGATAGACCGCCGCGAAGGCGGCGATCACCAGTCCGAGTGGCGCCGCGATCCGGGTGCGCGGCAATGTTTCGAGCACGGGAACAACCGGCCGTTCGGCTACGCTGCGCATGGCGTTTCGGTTTGGAAGTTGCACAGGTAATCCGCACGCGCACTGCGCAGTGCGGCCTCGGGCGAAAGCCCGACGCTCAAGTAGATGTCGCGCAGGACGAGAAGCATCGAGGACGCGATCGGCTGAACTGAATCGTTGAAAGTGGCGCGGGCGGTGGGCTGGTTTTGCATACGGCTGGTGGTGGGTGTGCCAGCCAATCGCGGGGACAAAAAAGCCCACCGCGAGTGGCTCGCGGTGGGCTTGGAAAATCGTGCTGAAATGAACTGCTACGAAATCTCCCCACCGCATCGGGCGACGGCCCAAATGGCGACGCCATGCTGCATCGAGCGGAAGCTCGGCAGTGGGCGTTTGCTGGCGATGGCGGCGAGACAATTCATTGCGCGGAGCAGGTTCGTAGCGACAGAAACTCGGGCCGTCAAGGGCGCGGCTATGGCGCCGCGGGCGTTGGTGGGGCGGCGGGCGGCGGTGGAGTTTCGGCAGGCGGCGCGGGAGCCGGCTTGGGTTTGGTCAAGTCCTCCCAGACGAAAAGTTCTCCACGATGGCCGCCGATCTCCGCGAGCAACTTCGCGCAGTTCGCCTGCCACTTCGCGAGATCGGGTACCGCAAAAGGCCGCTCCACCGTTCCGGGAAAAACCACGTAGGTGACTTTCAGATCGCTGACCGCTCGATACGCGGAGTTCGCGGTTGGCGAGATTTGTTTGCAGATCCGCAGCGAAGCTTCGCCCATCTTCGCGCTCGGCCCGACGTCGCCCACAATCGCCGGATAGAGCACCCCGCCATGGATCACGACGCTGTAATCGCCGACCGCCGGCGCGAACGGACCGGCTTTCGATTTCCCGAACATGGAACCGGGTAAAACAATGAACGGATCGGCCTGCCCGACGAGAAAGCTGAATCGCTTTAGATCCGCGATCTCCTCCTTCAACTCGTTCTGCGCAGTCTTGAGTTGCTCGCGGCGGGCCGCTGTCGGGTTGCCGGCCAGCTCCTGCTCGTTCTGCTTCATCTTCGCTTCGCGACCGGGAATGAAGGAGCTCGGGTTCTCGGTCTTCTTGGGCCAGCGGTAGCTCGTGAACGGCTGAAACGTGCTGGAAGCGCCGAGGATCTCGGGCACGCGATCCGTATCCGATCCGTCGGTATCCACATCCATGTCGGACTGGATGAAGAGCGCGCGCCGTTTGGTCTCCGGATGTTGCAGCTCGAGGAGGGTCTCGCAGTCGTAAAAATTATGCCGCGAAAGCAACCCATCGAGGCGGTTCAGGCTCGCGCGAAGCGATGCGACTTTGAGGCGATAGAGATCGTCGAAACGCGGCGAGACGGTCGCGGTTTCGATCATCGTCTTGAGGCCGGGCAACAGCTCCGGCAGTTGCGCGTTCAAGCGGGAGATTTCCTCAAGGTTCTGGTGCGGCTTCGGCACCTTCACCTTCATCACCAGCTCTGCGAGATAGCTTTCCGGGTTATTCCGCTCGGCGGTCGCGGTCGTTCCGAATTCGGTCTCCAGCGTCACGCGATACTGCATGCCGTTGAAGATCTTGCCGGTCTCCGTTTTCCGGCTCGGAACGTACGGCGGCGGCGGCGGAGTCGGGGCCGGCGTGGGCGTCGGACCTGGGGTGGACATCGCCACGTCCTGGCGCACTGGGCCAGGACAGCCCGTGAGCACGACCATCATGATGACGGCTGCCCCAGGCAGGATGAGCCGGCGGGTGCTGGAGATGCGCGGAATCAATCGCAACAGCTCGCTACTTTTTGATCAACGCCAGCACCGTCATCACCAACCCGATTGCGCTTAGAATGGTCATCATCCCTGCGGGCATGAATTTGTGGGCATCAAGATACTTCGGCAGAAACTGCGCGAGCAGCGCCAGCGAAAGAACGAGCCCAAGAATCACTCCGGGCTGTGTCTTGCCACTCCCAATCAGATAGCCACTAACCAGCAGGAGCGCGCCAGCGATTCCTCCAGCGACAATGGACTGCACACTGCCCGCTTTGAGGTAGCCCACGACTCCGCCCGCGATGGTCAGCGCTCCGAAGATGAAAAGATAGATTTTGGTAAGGTCGAGCATGCGCGTGGAAATACCGGATGCCGGAGCGAGCGACAACTGCGCATTCGAGGATCAGCGCACAGAGATTAGCCACGGATGGACACGAATGAGACACGGATCGGAGCCAAGACGAGGGAATACGCGGATCGAAGCAGATACCCGCGAAAACCTGTGGAATCCGCGGAGTTCCCTCCGCCGCTCGCTAGTTGAGGAGCACAGTTCGAGGGACGGCCTTGGCTCAGCTCCCAGTGCGGCGTTCGCGGAGGAAAAGGCGGAGAATGAAGATCGGAACGAGGGTGGTGAGCGTCATCACCGCCCAGACCACCCAGCCGGGGATGATCCGCGCGCGGCCGCGGGCAACGGCGGCGAGGCTTTCGCGCACAACCTGCGCTGCGGGGATCTTGAAGAACTCCGGCGCGGGCATCGGCTCGGTTGCGCCACGCCGTTCGGCCAGCTCGAAAAATTCGGTATTCACCGGTCCCGGACAGACCGCCGTG
Source organism: Chthoniobacter sp. (assembly GCA_028293645.1). Classification (GTDB taxonomy): domain Bacteria; phylum Verrucomicrobiota; class Verrucomicrobiia; order Chthoniobacterales; family Chthoniobacteraceae; genus Chthoniobacter. Next base: position 2,250 of record JAQGOK010000196.1, on the reverse strand, counting down.
ACCGTCACGCCGGTGTCGCGCAGCTCGCCACGCAATGCTTCCGAGAAGCTCGTCACGTAAGCTTTCGACGCGGCGTAAACCGCCATCTTCGGCAACGGCAACAGGCTGGCGATCGAGCTCACATTGAGGATCGCGCCACGCCCGGCGCGGACCAGATCCGGCAGCACGGCATGCGTTACCCGCGTGAGTGCTTTGATGTTCACGTCCAGCATCGCCGCGATGCGCGACCATTCGCCCTCATCGAAAAATCCGTGATCCCCGACGCCGGCGTTGTTGATCAACAACGTGACCTTGTCGCCACTCGCTGCGAGCGCAGCGAGAAAAGCCTCGGTCTGCGCGGAGTCCGCAAGATCGGCAGTGTGGCAGTGAATCGCCAGACCGGGACGGGCCAGCTCCGCCTGGAGCGCTTCCAGCCGATCCCGACGGCGCGCCACGAGAATCAACGTGTTCGCGTACGGTGCGAGCTGCCGCGCGTACTCCGCTCCGAAACCCGAGGAAGCGCCCGTGATCAGCGCGGTGCAGCCGTGGAAAAAATTCATGCGACGCGCAGTCTCGCGACGCTGGCCTTGCGATGGAAAGGGCAAAGCGCGCACCACCGCGACCTTTCCGATGGGGCTCCCTGCTGCTCCACTTGTTGCATGATCGCAGTGAACATCGACACGCAAACGCCGTTCACGACGAAGGACGGCTCGACCATCCGCAGCATCCTCGATCGCACGAATGCGCCGGTACAAAATCAAAGTCTCGCCGAGGCGCGCGTGCCCGCAGGCGCAGGGACGCAGCGGCACTATCACCGGCTTTCGGAGGAGTTCTATTTCATCCTCGAAGGCTCCGGCGCGATGGAGATCGACGGGGCGCTCATCGAGGTGAAACCGGGCGATGCGATCCTGATTCCGCCGCGTGCCTGGCACACGATCTCCGCGCGGGAAACGTTGCGCTTTCTTTGCTGCTGCGCGCCGCCTTACGCGCACGAGGACACTTACTTCGAGTAGCCTCAGCGGAGACGCAGCGCGTCCCTTTGCGAAGATCCGGTGCGCACCGCAGGAACCGGTTTCTCGCTGCGCAGGATTTCTTCCTCGCTCGAAAGGGTCAGCGGCTTGCCGCCGAAGATCAGCCGATGCGGCCGCTCGCCGACGGTTTTGGCCAGCGCTTTGGCGTGTGTCGAAACGACCTTCAAGTTCTGCAACACGACGCTCAGTTCGCGCATCCGCGCGGCCAGCTGCCGGTCGGTGCCAGTCACGAATCCATCAGTGCTCTTCAGCACCGTTTGCAGATTCGTCAGCGCTTCCTTCACGGCCAGCAGATCGGCTTTGATCGTGCCCTCATTGTCCGTGATCAGCTTGTCCGCACGCTTCAACAGAGCATCCGCGGAGGCGGCCGCAGTTTCCGCTGCGTCGGTGACTTTGCCGACTTTCGGCATCACTTCGTCGATCCCGTCCTTCAGCGAATCGAGCGTCTCGCTGGTCTTCTTCATCAACGGTTCGATCGAGCCGAGCGCCGTCTCCGCGGTCTTCATCATCGGTCCCATCGAGGCGAGCAAATCGTCGATCGTGGTTCCGCTTTGCCCCTGCAAAATCGCGCCATCGGCCAGCAGCGGCACATCGGGCGTGCCGCCGGAAAGCGCGATGAATTTCTCGCTGAGCATTGAATCCGACGAGATGGAAGCCTTGGTGTCCGAAGGGATCGCCGGCACGCCGTCCACCAGTTCGACCGTGACGCGGACGGCGTTGCGCCGTTGCTCGCGAGTCCCGGCCTGGCGCTCTTCGGGAGTGAGCAAACGGATCGCCGAGACACTGCCCGCAGGCGCTCCGGCGTAGCGCAATTCCGAGCGCAGTCGGACCCCGGTGATGTCGATGAAGTCCACCGACAGCGTGCGTTTGCTGCTTTTCCCGGTGCTCCCACGCAGGGCGTAGGTCAGCGCCACGAGCAACACGGCACTGCAGGCGATCACGCTCAGTGCAACGAGGTAGTCGGAGAAATGTCGTTTCATGAAAGCGCTTTGGAGCTGGGGCGCGGCTGCCCGAGCAATCGCTCGACGTAATCCGCTTTCTTTAACTTCAGCGGCACCGGCCCATCCGGCTCACCTTTGATGAACTGCTGCACCTCAAGGTTGGCATGCGAGCGAATCTCCTCGGGCGTTCCCGTGGCGATGATCTTCCCCTGATTCGGGCCGGTGCCGAGCATGATCATTCGCGAACCAATCCGAAAGGCGCTGACCATGTCGTGCGTCACAACCACCGCGGTGACGCC
>JAQGOK010000136.1 GCA_028293645.1 Chthoniobacter sp. | reverse complement strand
CGAACAAGCGGAGCATTTATCTGATGCAGCAGCGCATCAAAAAACAGCCGTTCCTCGAAGTCTTCGACGGCGCCGATGCGAACGCGAGCACGGCGGTTCGTCCGCTCAGCCACACGCCGATCCAGGCGCTTTGGATGATGAACGCCGGTCTTGCGCACGAGCAGTCGATGAAGCTCGCCGAGCGCCTCGAGACCACCTTTTCGGATGAAGCCGCTCGGCTCGCGTTGGCATTCGAACTCGTTTTCGGCCGGTCAGCCGCGCCCGACGAAATCGAACAGGGTCGCGCGTATCTGCGGGAACTCGGCGGTGCGCTGGCCGACACGGCCGTCCCTCCGGAGCTCCATGGGCGGACCGCTCTCGCGAGCTTCACGCGCGTGTTGCTGAGCAGTAACGAGTTCCTCTTCGTCGAATAGAAAACGTCCCCATGAACCACGCCTGCTGCTCCCGCCGCCAGATGATCCGCTCGCTCATGGCGGGTTCAATCATCATGCCGGCGATCCTCAACGATCTGCTGGCGAACGAGGGCGGCGATGCGGCCTCGCTCGGCACAAGGGCGCCGCATTTCCCCGGCAAGGCGAAACGCGTGATTTTTCTCTACATGACGGGGGGCGTTTCGCACCTCGACACGTTCGATCCCAAGCCGCGCCTGATCGCGGAGGGCGGGAAAGCGATGTCGGACAAACCAGGCGCGGCGCGTTTGCTCGGGCCCGGTTGGGAATTCAAGCCGGGCGGGAAAGCCGGCACCCCGGTGAGCGATTTGTTCCCGCATCTGCGGGAATGCATGGACGACATTTGTCTGATCAAGTCGATGCGCGGCGATCACAACGATCACTTCCAGGCGACGCTCGGAATGCACACCGGTTCGGTGAGCTTTGCGCGGCCGAGCATCGGCTCATGGGTCAGCTACGGGCTCGGGACGGAGAACCGGAATCTGCCTTCGTTTGTCGTCCTCGCGCCGGAGCTGCCGTACGCCGGCACGCAGGTCTATAGCTCGGATTTTCTACCCGGCGTGAACGCCGGGACGCGCGTGATGGCTGGTGCCGAGCCGATTCCGAACCTGAACCGCCGGGCGCCTTCGCAGCAGGTGCAGAATCTCGAGCTGAACCTGCTCGAGCGATTCAACCGCAAGCATCAGCAACAGCATCCTGCCGACCCGGCGCTGGTCGCGCGACTGAAGTCATTTGAGACTGCGGCCGGGATGCAGATGTCGATGCCCGACGTGCTCGATCTCTCCAAGGAAACGGACGCGACGCTCGGGCTTTACGGGCTGGAACGCGGCAGCACCAAGGGCTTCGCCTGGCAATGTCTGGTGGCGCGGCGATTGGTCGAGCGTGGCGTCCGCTTCGTGGAACTCATCGATGTCGGCTCGCACGACAACTGGGATGCGCACGGTGATATGGCTACGCACGAGCCGCTCGCGAAGAACGTCGATCAAGCGATCGCCGGCTTGCTCAAGGATCTCAAATCGCGCGGCATGCTCGAAGACACGCTGGTGGTCTGGACGACGGAATTTGGCCGCACGCCGACGACCGATGGACCGAAGGGCCGCAGCCATCACAGCTCCGCGTTTTCTTCGTGGCTCGCAGGCGCAGGCGTGAAGCCGGGGATGTCCTATGGCGAGACGGACGATTACGGCCGGACGGTCACCCAAGATCCGGTTCACGTGCATGACTTTCACGCCACCATCCTGCACCTGCTCGGGTTCGATCACGAAAAGCTGACCTTCCGTCATGCGGGTCGCGATTTCCGGCTGACCGACGTTTCTGGCGAAGTGGTGAAGGCGATTCTCGCCTGACGCGACGGGGCCGCACAGAGTCGGATCATGCACACGTTCTCCCGCCGGAAGTTTCTCGCGCTCTCCGCTCTCGGTTTGGTCGGCGCGCAGGCGGCATCCGCCGTGCAGCCGTTCGCCCGCGCCGGCAGCCCGCGCTTCAAGCTGAGCCTTGCGGCGTATTCGTTGCGGCAGTTCTTCAAGGAGGAGAAGGGCAAAGCCATTCCAGGCGGCAAGCTGGATATGCTGTCGTTCATCGACTACTGCGCGGACCAGGGCTGTGCGGGCGCTGAGCTCACCAGCTACTATCTCCCGAATGACGTTAGCGATGAGTATCTGCTCAACGTGCGGCGGCATGCATTTCTGCGCGGAGTGGAAATCAGCGGCACCGCGGTCGGAAACAATTTTGCGCTGCCGAATGGGCCCGAGCGGGACAAACAGATCGCGGATGTAAAGCGTTGGATCGATCGCGCCGCAGTGCTCGGCGCGCCGCACATCCGGATCTTCGCCGGCGCGGCGAAAGGCGTCGATGACATCGAGGCTCGCAAGCTGTGCGTTTCAGCGTTGGAAGAGTGCAGCGACTACGCCGGCGCCAAAGGGATCTTTCTCGGATTGGAAAACCACGGCGGCATCGTCGCGAAAGCGGAAGGCTTGCTGGAAATCGTGCAGGCGGTGAAGAGCCCGTGGCTCGGCGTGAATCTCGACACCGGCAATTTTCACTCGGCCGATCCCTATGCCGAACTCGCGCAGTGCGCGCCCTACGCAGTCAACGTGCAGATTAAAACCGAGATCCGTCGCGCCGGTGCGAAGGAACCGGAGCCTGCGGATTTGCCGAAGCTCGCGCAGATTCTCCGCGACGCGAACTACCAGGGATGGGTGACGCTGGAGTACGAGGCGAAGGAGGATCCGTGGACCGCGGTGCCGCCGTTGCTGGTGCAGTTGCGGGAGGTGCTGGACGCACCGGCAGCGAAGAAAGAAGCCGCCGGCTGGGTGCCGCTTTTCGACGGCAGGAGCCTCGACGGGTGGAAGGTCACGGAATTCAGCGGGCACGGCGAAGTAACCGTGGAAGGCGGGAGGCTGATCCTCGAACAAGGCGGCGATCTCACCGGGATCAACTACGCCAGGGACGTGCCGAAGCTGAACTACGAGGTCGCGCTTGAAGCGATGCGCCTCGAAGGCAGCGACTTCTTTTGCGGACTGACGCTGCCCTACGGAAAGGAAGGATTCACGTTTGTCGTCGGCGGTTGGGGCGGCAGCGTGGTGGGCGTTTCGAGCATCAACAGCGACGACGCTTCCGAAAACGAAACGACGCAGTTTAGGAAGATCGAGAATGGCCGTTGGTATCGCATCCGCGTCCGCGTGACGGGGGAGAAGATCGACGCGTGGCTCGATGACGAGCAGGTGGTCAATGTCACCACGGAGGACAAAAGGATCGCAATGCGTTCGGGCGAAATCGAAATGTCACAGCCGTTTGGGATCGCGACGTTCCGCACCCGCGCCGCGCTCCGAAACCTTCGGTTGCGCGGTCTCTGAAAAAGCCGGCAAACAACGTCGCCGCCACAATGTGGACCGGCTAGGCTGCGCGACATGAAACCACGCTCAGTCTGCATCGCATTCGCTTCGCTGTTACTGGCCGGCGCCTCTGCCAGCTTCGGTGTTGAAGAAGCGCTCATCACCCCCGTTCCCCCGTCCGTCGTGAAGGCCGCCCAAGCGCCCGCGGCCGAGGCCGGCAAGCTCTACGCGGCAAAGGACCTCAACACGCTGCGTCCGCTGGTCGGGCAGGAAGTGACGGTCGAAGGAACGATCACGCAAAGCGGGCAGAACAAATCGAAGAGCATCCGATACCTGAACTTTGCGAAGAACTACAACGACGCGGTGTCGCTCGTGTTTTTTGTCAGCAAAGGAGGCGAGGCATTCGCTCTGGAAAAACTCACGCCTTGGGTCGGCAGGAAGGTCCAAGCAACCGGCAAGCTCACCGAGTATAACGATCGGCTGCAGATCGAGATTGCGAAGCTGGAGCAGCTCAAAGAAGTGCAGGAACCAGCGCCCGCGCCGGAGGCGAAATGAAGGCGCGGTGCCTTTTCGGCCTGCTCGCATTGACTCCGCTGATCGCCTCGGCATGGGACGCCGCCGGACACATGCTGGTCGGCCAGATCGCATGGGAACAGACGGAGCCGGCGGCTCGGGAGAAGGTCGAGGCGTTGGTCGCCACGCTCGAAAACACCTACAACGAGCGGCAGCCCTACAACTTCGTCACGGCTGGTTGCTGGATGGACGACATGCGCTCGAAGAAGGCCTACGCCTGGTCGAAGTGGCATTACGTAACGATTCCCTTCACGCCGAGCGGATCGCCGTGCCCGATCCCGGCGGAAGGGCCGCACGTGGTCTGGGCGATTCATGAGAGCCTGAAGATTTTGCGCAATCCTTCGGCACCAGCTGCGGAGGCCGCGCAAGCGCTGGGCATGTTAATCCACTTCATCGGCGATCTGCATCAGCCGCTCCATGCGACCGATCGTGGCGACCGCGGGGGCAATGGTTTCCTCATCGCTGGCGTGCCGTTCACCGACCTATGGCCCGGCACGGTCGCGAATCTGCACGCGTTCTGGGACAAAGCATTCCGGTTCGATCGCGGCGAGGGTCGCATCGTGGAGTCCTGGGCGTCGCCGGCGCTTCCTGATCGGCCGAAGAAGTCGGGGGAAGGCATCATCGCCGAGCAGGCGCGGAAGATCATCGCCGCGTTTCCCGTTGAGTCACTGCCCCAGCTGAACGAGGTGCTCACCGCCGAAGGCTGGACGCGGGAGAGTCATACCATCGGCTGCCTCGCCGGTTATCCGGTCGGGCCACAACCGACCAATGCCGAAGTTGTGACGCTCACGCCGGACTTCGCGCATCACGCCGGCCAGATTGCACAACTGCGCGTTGCCCTGGCGGGCTACCGCCTGGCTCGGCTGCTCAACCGGACCTTCGCTCCGGACGCAGTCGCAACTCCGAAGTAGCCGTTCCGTCGCGACGACCGCCAGAGCTGCGCGGGACGCGGCGCGGCGACCCGGCGCAACCTCGAGCCGCTACCGCGGAACCGGTGCGGGCCAAGTGCCCGGAAGGCTGGCGCGGAAGGCCAGCCGGAACTGAGGCGCAGGTGGATGCAGAAGCTGCTTTGAGAACGCATCGATTGAGAGATCCGGGCGTTGCGCATCGAGCGTCGCGAGCAGGTGGTCGGAGAACTCAGGTCCGAGCGCGAGTGCCAGGTGGAGCGTCGCGGACGCCGGTTCCGCGACAGGCCCCTTTGGCACCCCGCTTTCCGCCATCCCGCGGGTAATCGCCAGCTCCACTTCCTGATCCGCCGCGACCAGTGCAGTCCGGCCGGAA
>JAQGOK010000225.1 GCA_028293645.1 Chthoniobacter sp. | reverse complement strand
AAGGGCAACAAGTGCAAAAGGCCAAAGCATGAAGCGAAGGCGAAGTGCTACAGTCGAACCAGTATGGGGAACGCTCATCAACTTCACCGGCATGAAACGCATAAATGCAAGAGGGCTATCAGCAGCTAATAAATGCCTCATACTTGCTGCCACCTGCTACAATCTTAAGAAGTGGATGAAGCATATAGTGAACCGAACAAATGCAGACCTGCAAGCCTTAAGAAAGGAAGCATTGAAAGGTATAAAAGAGGCTTTAAACACCTTTTTACGCTTGTACAAACCCTCTTGTCACTCCTAAAGCAGCAAAACTGCTTTTCACTTCAACTTCCATTCTTAACTCCTATATCTCTAATAGCAGTTAACACCAACAATCAAAGAAACATTTAGTTATTTCTTCAAAAATTACCGTTGTGCAACAGTGACCACTGTTAGTGGCATGTGCTTCTTCAGTCACGAATTTTCACATGTTCAACTGAAGTTACTTTGCTTTCGTTATCAAGCTTTAAATTGAGATGATGAAATAAGAAGCCAAGTCCACCGCCACCAAAACCCATATCATAAGTCCATACATAAGTTGTGTCACCAACCCAAGTCGGCGCACCTAAGAGTTGTTTCACTTGATTAGTGTCTTTACCAATAAGAATTTTGCTCTTAATAATGTCGCCTGCCATCTGAAAGCGTCCTTCTTTGTCGGCCAACCACTGCGATTTGTCAAAGTCTTTGCTCGGAGTATAAGTCATACCAAACATTAAAAGCGAAATAAGTCCAATGTAAATTATTGGTGTCAATACAAGCGTGGCAAACCAAGTAAATATCTTTCTCGTGTGGTCAACTTTGATATACTTTTTAAGTAGCCATTTCCAAAAGAAAAAAGTCGGAACGGCAATAAATAGTAAAATGAAATAAACTTCAATGCTAAGTTCGAATATAACAGGTATGTCAAGATGTGTAATGGTCATGAATTATGTCACTATGAAGTTTGAACCCATCAACGTCGCATTGCCACTAGCGCGTATATTACCGCAATTGTACGAAATAAAAATGTTTGGTTCTGTCGCATCTGCAAAGCATTATTTGGTAAAGGGCTAGATTTGTTGGATGTTTAAAGGTCATTGTTTTCCTAAAGATGTTATTTTACAAGCTGTATTTTTAAAATTAAGATTTAGCTTAAGCTACCGGGATTTAGAAGAACTGCTATCTATCAGGGGAGTAACGGTTGATCATGCTACGATACAAAGATGGGTATATAAGTTTACGCCATTAATTGAGTGTGGAGTAAAGAAAAGACGAAAACCGGTTGGTACTAGCTAGAGGATGGATGAAACTTATATTAAAGTAAAAGGGGAGTGGATGTATTTGTATAGAGCTGTTGATAAGGAAGGAAATACTGTAGATTTTTTATTAACAAGAAGGAGAAGCAAACTAGCAGCGCATAAGTTCCTGATAAAAGCTATTAGTAATAACGGTTGCCCGAAAGTGATCAATATCGATAAGAGTGGAGCAAATAAGGAAGCCATTAAAACATATAATAAAAGGTGTATAAAGAGAGTAAGAATTAGGCAGATTAAGTACTTGAATAATATGGTCGAGCAAGATCATAGATTTATAAAATGGCGAGTACAGAATATGTTGGGATTTAAGAGTTTTGAATCAGCATCAAGGACACTGACAGGAATAGAAATAGTAAGGATGATCACAAAGGAACAAGTTACTTTCCCTAAGGTTAATTATTTCAAAACCTTTTGTTCTCTGGCTGCATAACTAACAGACTAAGCTAGTAAACATCTTATTACATAAGGATTTAGTCTCGACGACATTTTTCGCTGGTCAGCAGCAGGTATTCTCTTAGTTGGTAAGCGGCCTCTGAGTACCTTGTTTGTAGGAAGCGACATGGTCCAGCAAAATACCAGCACGGGCTTTTATAGTAATTCTTTGTTGTATTATGATGCTGCGCCGGCAGGACAGTCTGTCAATCTCTTCCTTACCGGTAATCCTGGCGATCCGCTTCGTTATGTAGATCCTTACAAAACCTGTTTTGCCAAATGGTTACGGATTTAAATTCGACAGAGATTACCTTCTGCCCATCCAACAGCGAATGCTTAAACTTACGGATGACAAATGGGTGCAGAACCCCGGATGGTAATTCGGGTGATTAATTTAAGCATTTATTTAAAACATTAACTACATAACATGATAATAGGTTTTTATCGCTGCAGCTTTTCAATTTTCTGTCTGCTGACCATGTTTTATCCTGCAAAAAAAGTGGGTTACCGCCAAAGCCCGTTCCATCTGCTTTTAGCGTAGTTATGGAGGCTGATAAAACTTCTTTCCCAACGGCCGGCGGTACAGCTAATATTGTTGTTGCCGCAGGTGAAAATGGGTGGTGGCTTGTCGTGCCAACCTCAAACTGGTGCGTAATTACAAAGGTTTATGGTTCCGGCGACTTTAAGATACCCGTTACCATAAAAGCCAATACTACCGGTGCAGACGAAGTTTACAGGTGCAGGTGAGACCTACGTTCAATCTTCCGCCAGTTAGCATAACGCTGCGCCAGTCCAAATAGTATAGTGTGTAGAGGAGCGTTTGCCATAGTCTGTTTCTTTAGTTGCCGGCATTGGTTTTTCAATTGATCATCGTTGTGTCACGCCCTTGTACTGTAATGCTGTTGCTGAGCAAAACCGGTTATTAAACGCACAATAAAAGCAATTGTGAAACAGAAGTACTTACCGGTGAGAACCTATTTTTGTTTACTTAGGGTGCTTAGTAAAAGGCATGTGGTTTATAAGAAACAAAGCAAAATTGATAAGACTCAGTCGCGGTCTTCCGTTATATGTAGCTTCTCCTGGCTAAAGCAGACCGCATTGAAGTAAGAGAATAATGACAGTAATAGGGTGGTAAATAATGAAAACGCGGAACAATAAGGAACTTATTTTTGAGATTATTAAAAATACGTAATGAGACTATTTTTTTTATGGCTGATCTTATCTTCAACACTACCGGTTGTTGCACAAAGGCCTAATATTGTGATCATCGTTTCCGACGATCATGCTTACCAGTCCATCGGCGCTTATGGTAGTAAACTGATGAAAACACCGGGTATTGACCGTATCGCGAACGAAGGCGTCATCTTCAGGAAAGCATATGTCACCAACTCTATCTGCGGTCCCAGCCGTGCGGTGTTATTAACCGGTAAATACAGTCATAAAAACGGCTTCAGGGATAACGAGCATTCCCGTTTCGACGGTAGCCAGGATTCATTTATTAAACAACTGCGAGCCGGTGGTTACCTGACTGCCTGGATAGGCAAGTGGCACCTGGAAACCAAACCGCAGGGCTTTGATTACTGGCAGGTGCTGCCAGGACAGGGACAATATTATAATCCTGATTTTATAATGATGGATAGCAGCATAAAAAGGGTGGAAGGGTATGCCTCAAACGTAATTGAAGATGCCGCCGAAACATGGCTGGATAAGCGGGACGAAACAAAGCCTTTTTGCCTCGTAATTGGTCATAAGGCCACGCATAGAACCTGGCTGCCCGATACTGGTGATATGGGCATGTTTGATAAGGTAAATTTCCCGTTACCACATAATTTCTACGACAATTATTCAGGGAGGGAAGCCGCGAAAGTGCAGGATATGACCATTTCAAAAACAATGATAATGGGGTACGACCTGAAAATGTTTGAAAGTGAGGAGGCCGAAAATAAGGAAGGCAGCATCAAACGGATGAACCTCGCCCAAAGAGCAAAGTTCGACGCGTACTACAAACCCATCGCTGCTGACTTTAAAGCCCGTAATCTTACCGGCAATGCGCTAACCGAGTGGAAGTACCAGCGGTATATGAAGGATTATTTAAGTACTGCAGCCTCACTTGACCGAAACATTGCCCGCACCTTAGATTATTTAGATAAACATAACCTCACTAAAAATACTATTGTCATTTATCTTTCTGACCAGGGTTTTTATATGGGCGAACACGGCTGGTTCGACAAGCGTTTTATATATGAGGAATCATTTCGGACCCCTATGGTTATGCGTTATCCCGGCGTAATTAAGCCGGGAACTGTAAACAACGATTTCGTAATGAATCTTGATATTGGGCCTACAGTATTACAAGCTGCCGGTGTAAAGATACCTAAGGACATGCAGGGTGAATCGATATTGCCTTTGCTGCAGAAAAATGGGAGGGGTCGCGATGTGGTATATTACCATTATTACGAGAATGGAGAACATTCGGTCTCGCCACATTTTGGAATAAAAACAAAGCGTTACAAACTGGTTCGTTTTTATAAAAGAGTAAGCAGTTGGGAGCTTTACGACCTGCAAAAAGATCCACATGAAATGCAGAACCTGTATGGGAAGAAAGGATATGTAAAGATCACTACTGATCTTTACCGGCAGTTATTACAGGCATTAAACAAATATGAAGACGGCGATGCGAAGCAAATATTAAACGATAACAAATTGCCCGGCGACCCGAAAGGGTTGCAGTAATTACCATAAAAGAGATACCGGTTATATAGCTTCGTAACTCATGTCTACTTTTTTATTGTTTTCAAAATTCAAAACAATAAAAAATTAAGTTAGATTCTTTATGGACCTCATCGATTATTGGTTCGTCACGTTGTGCAATAATCTATTCTAAAACACCCACTATTTACTATATGAGGGAAGAATGTGGACTTGCGAAATGCGTGGCATTATGCCTAACCTCGCAGGAGAAGGTGACGATGCCCCAAATGGAAGAATTAGCATTTTAGTAGATCGCGATAAAAATGGGGTTGCAGATCATGCTAAAGTTTTTTTAGATAGCCTGGTACTGCCTTGGGCTATTGCACATGTGTATGGAGGCATACTTTACACTGCCCCACCAAACTTATGGTTTGTTGAAATTAATAACGACAAGCCGGGCAAAAGAACCCTGATTGATTCTACATAGGCTATTGCAGGCAGTCCCGAGGCTCAGCCAAAACGGACTTTTGATGAATATCGGTGCAAAAAATGATGGGCCATGCCAATATCGAAAGCACTATGGTGTACCTGCACGTTTGCCAGACGCCTGATCAGTTGCCCGATAGTCCACTCGATAAAGTGTTTGCCCAATGCAGCCGCCATGGCAAGTAGCCGATGTGCTGCGAGAGGCAACTATAAGCGATGCTGATTTTTCCATTCATCAGCAAAAAACCCTTAGAGCCATTGCGCAGTGCAGAACAGCCGCCTTAGGGGGGCATGTAGATGCCTGCAGTGAGTGCGGCACTGTACGCATCAGCTATAATAGTTGCCGCAATCGCCACTGTCCCCGCTGCCAGGGGCACAAGCGGGAAGAGTGGATACAAAAGCGTCAGGCAGACCTGT
>JAQGOK010000099.1 GCA_028293645.1 Chthoniobacter sp. | reverse complement strand
CCAATACTTCACACCGTCACGCGTGATGCGGGCGGATCTGAAGACGCGGGCGTTGCTCGATAGCATCTGGGATTTCGAATGGCACATCGTGGCGAGCGAACCGGAAGCGCTGCTTCTGGAAGGCAAGCTGATCAAAGAGTTTCGGCCGCGTTACAACGTCAGTTTCCGCGACGACAAGCGCTTCCTGTTGGTGAAATGCGAGCTGCGGGACGAGTGGCCACGCTTCCGGTTGACGCGGATGAAGAACGATGAAGCCGCCCGTTACTTTGGGCCCTTTGCGCACGCTGGCGCGCTCCGGCAGACGCTGGCTTTCATGCGGAAAAAATTTGGCGTGCTGACCTTTGGGCGCGGAAATCCAACCGAGCGAGAGCTCAAGAGTTCGACCTACCAGGTGCCGATGAAGCTGGCCGACGCCACTCCGGAACAGTATCGCGAGCGGGTCGAACGCGCGTGCGAGTTCCTGGAGGGCAGTTCGAAGGAAGGCCTCGCGGAGCTCGAGCTCGAGATGCGCAAAGCGGCGGACAAGCTCGATTTCGAACGCGCCGCCGAGTTGCGAAACATGCTCGACGATCTGCGCAAAACCACGAAGCCGATGGCGCGGTACACCCGGGATCAGCGGCATCGTCTCGGCACGACGCGGACGATCGATCCCACGACCGACCTCGCCGCGCTCGGGGATGCGCTCCAGCTCGGCGGTCCTCCGCGCCGCATGGAGTGCTTCGATATCTCGAACATCAGCACCACGCATGTGGTCGCGAGCATGGTCTGCTTCATCGACGGGCGCCCCGCGAATCAGCAATACCGCCGCTATCGGATCCGGACGGTGGCCGGGCAGGATGATTTCGCGAGCATGGCGGAAGTGGTGCGCCGCCGCTATGCGCGCGTGCTGCTCGAAGGCCGCGCAGCGAACCCGGAGGATGCCGAGTTTTCGCAGGAAAACCCGGCCGACGCGATGGCACGCCTGGTGCCGTTCAGTGCCTCGACGGCGGCCCCGGTGCGGCTGCCGGACCTGGTGATCGTTGATGGCGGCAAAGGGCAACTCAGCAGCGCCTGCCGCGAGTTGCAGCGCCTGGGTTTACACGAGCTGCCGATCATCGGGCTCGCGAAAGAATTCGAGGAGATCTATCGGCCCGCCCGGCCGCTGCCGCTGCGTCTGCCGCATGACAGCGGCGCCTTGAAGCTGCTGCAGCGCATCCGCGACGAAGCGCACCGCTTCGCCAACGGCTATCATCAGTTGCTCATGAAGCGCCGCATCGGTGAGAGCTTGCTCGATGATTGCCCCGGCGTATCGCAACACCGCAAACAGGTGTTGCTCCAGCGGTTCGGCAGCGTCGCCCGGTTGAAACGCGCGACGGTCGATCAACTCGCCGCGACCGAAGGCATCGGCCGGAAGCTCGCGGAACAAGTCTCCGCGTTTCTCGCCGAGCGCGGATGAGGTTCGTCGCGAACCCTACAACGGCGCATTCGAATTCTGCGCCGGAAACGCTCTGTGCACCCAGCGGTCCAGTCGCTCGCATAGCTGAATGCGATCGGCGCAATGCACGATCGGCATCCCGGGCTCATGGAAGCCGAAGCCCGCGCCGTAAGCAGCGCCATTCACGACGCAACCATCCGTGTGGTTCTCCTTCATTTGCCGCTCCGCGGCGAAGAGCGCGTCCGCGCGGTTGCCGTTCAGCTCGAATTTCCAGCCGATGATGCGGCTCGTTGGAAAGAGCCGGCGCAGCTCGCCGATCAGCTTCGGTGCAGGCGCGAGCGTCACCTTGAGTTCGCCTTCGCTGGTCGGAATCTTCGGTGCCGCGATCTCGCTGCCGTCGCTCGTTTGCACGCTTTTCACGATGTAATCGCAAAGCGCCGCGGTGTGGAAAACGGCGCTTACTTTGTCGCGTCCATCGATCGCCTCGAGTTCCGACTGCAGGTTCGCGTTGGTGGCAAAGGGAACGATGCGCACGCCGTCGGGCCGCCCCGACCAGGTGGACCCCACGCCTCGGAAACAAAGGACGTCGCACCCCGATTGAGCCAGACGCCCGGCCAGTCGCGTGCCCAGCTCCCCCGTGGAGAAATTTGTCAACCGCCGCACTTCGTCGATCGGCTCATAACTCGGCCCGCAGGTAACCACGATTCGCATGGGGGAAAGATGAAGGGATGCTTCAGCTTTGGGAAACAAATCGCCTCGCGCGCCGACGCTGGCCGCCTGCTTCAGACCTGATTACCATGCTGTTCACCTCATGAACCGACCCGACGCCATCCGCGAAATCCGCGAAGTCTGCAATACGCTTTCCGCCGGTGTGACGCGCCTTCATCCGCTCCTGCCGGGCCTCGATGATCAGCCCACCCAAACCGAGATCATCAAAGCACTGTTTGAGCTGACGAAGCAGATCGAGACCGTAAAGAAGCAGGTGATGCGTTTGGAAAAACGCGACGACAGCGCTCTGCTTTAACCTATCCGCCTCGCGGCGAGCGCTGCCGCGCCGTATGCCTTCATAGCCAGCAGGCGAGGTGACCTGCTCGGACTTCGCCTGTTCGTCGGAATTGCACTCACCACATTTTGGCTCTGGTCGGCAACGATTCGTTTCACCTCGAAAGGATGCTGAAGTTGAAGCCTCCTTGCATGATGACGCGAGCGACCCCTGACGTCCCGAGGTGAGCGACGGGTGAGTGGCGCGCCGGCTGCACAACCGGCCATGCTGGGGAGGACGAACGCCCTTCCATCCGCCTGCCCAAACCTGGTCAACTCTGTCCCCGCACCGGGCATGCCCCGTTCAGCTCGCAACGAATTGATCCTGCCGACCGAGCGCAACCATCACGTGCCGCCCGTGGAGAGCAAAAGCCTCAGAAAAATCGCTGTCACTGTGACGCACTCCAATTCGGAGAAGTCCTGTAATTTATTGACCACAAGGACGTTGCGAATCCAGCGGAGGGGGTGGGATTCGAACCCACGGAGCCTTGCGGCTCTCCGGTTTTCAAGACCGGCGCGATCGACCACTCTGCCACCCCTCCTGCGGAACGGCGCGAAGCTAGGCTATCCGACGGCGAGCGGCAATCTCATCCTCATGCGAGGAGGCAAAGCAGACGGCGGCGGCGCAGCAAGCGCCGGAGATACCTCGGATCCTCGCCACCACCACTCAAACTCTCTTTGGGGAAGTTGGGATGTACTGATCCTTGGGATCCTGCCAGCGTTTGACTCGCCAGAGGGGGAAACTCCGAGTGAGGCGCGTCAGCGACGCCTGGAGGTGCCGCTTCGCCCCTCCACGTCGGGAACCTTCGCCGCAACAAGGGCGCCGTTGTTGTTATCGATCAAGGATTTCCCATTCGAAAGGAAACCACTTCGGGCCGTTCGCCCGATCCGAGCAGCGGATCCACGTGGATGCAACCATCTGACTTTTGTTTCGTGAAGGTGCGAGACTCCCCCCGGAGAGACTTCCCACCTTCAGATAGAAGGAACACTGCCCATCAAACTCGCCGAGGCGCAGTCTCGCTTCGATCCAGCCCAACAAGCCGCTTCAGCGCAGCCTTAGAAGTGACGATACAGGAACTTCCGCACGCTGCGATGCACGCGATCGACCGGATTGACCGAGCGACGCGTCGATCTTTGTCGGGATGAAGGCTGCTCGCGCGACGAAGAACTTCGCCGCGCAGTCTGTTTGGGCTTGGAGCTGGGGCGCTGATTCAACGCGGGTTCATCCTCGGGAGAAGAGTTCCACGGAGGCACAACAACGGGACCGGTGGAATCTGGCGGGGCCAACGGGATCGCGTCCTCGCTTGGCGCCAACGTTGTCTCCAGCTTCGAGAGTTCCTCATGAGTGGACGGCGGGAGTTCGGTCGGCGGAGGAGCCTCATCCAATGCGGCCACAGACGGGCCGTCCGGGCTTGGGATGGCGGTTACCTCGCTCACTTGTGGCTCCGGAGCGACGGTGGCTGGCGGTGGAGAAGCGGCGGCTTCGTCCTCTTGTCGCTCGAGATTCTGCGGGATCGCTTCAGTCCCCGGGTCCGACTCCTGTTTGAATGCATCAAGCGGTTCGCTGTCCGGATAACCGGCCGTTGCAGACGCGCTCATTGGAGATGCGGCTACCGGCGAGGAGGCGGTGGATTGCCGAGCGTCCGGGCGCACCAGCACGGCGGCCGCAACGCAGAGCGCGATGCAGGCGACGAAGCCCGCCATTTGTAGTCCGCGGGTGCGCCGTGAGGCAGCCGACGCGCCGACAAATAGCCGCCACCGGCTGGTCAGCCTGGGTGCGACAAGTGGAGGCCTTTTGATTGCAGCGAGGCATGTCTCGATTTCCGTGCGGAGCTCATTTGCGTTTTGCGGTCGTCCAGCGGGATCCTTGCAGAGCATCTGAGCCAGCAAGCGACGGACTGGTGCAGGGAATTGCTCGACCCGTTCCCATTTCGGCGGATCGTGCAAATGCTGCGCAAAGATGCTGGCGACCGAGCCGGAAAACGGTGGTCTGCCGGTGAGCAGAAACCAGAGCGTGCATCCCAAAGAATAGATGTCCGAACGGATATCCAGCTCGCACTCCTCGGCCTGTTCCGGGCTGGCAAACTGCGGAGTGCCGATGAACCCGCAGGTCGCGAGCGTTTGATGCGCGCCCATGATCGCCGATCGCACCAAGCCGAAATCGATGAGCTTCACGAGGAAACGATCTTCGTGGTCTGGATCTTCGAGGATCATCAGATTCGACGGCTTGATATCGCGATGCACGATGTGCTGCCGATCCGCCGCCGCCAACGCGCTCGCCACCTGCGCCACCACATTGAGGGCAACGGCCGGCGACATTGGACCGCGTCGCTCCACCCAATCATGGGCGGTCAGTCCATCGATGTACTCCATCGCGTAGAAATACTGATCCTCGGTTCGCCCGAGGTGGTAAACCGAAGCTACATTCGGGTGCCGGATTTGCGCCGCGCTGCGTGCTTCGCGGATGAACCGCTCGCGGTTTTGCTCCGCGCCAAGACATTCGGGATTGATGACCTTGAGCGCGACCGGACACTCCAGATTGGTATCGATCGCTTTGTAAGTGACCCCCATTCCTCCGCGACCGAGTTCCCAAGGAGTTCCATCGGCGCGACGCTCCACGGTGTAATGGTCAAACTGCCCAACCTCCACGGACGGTTTGAACACGTTCACCGCGGAGCGGGCGATCGTCGGCGTATCGTCAGCTGCATAGGTGCCGTGGGCCGGGAGTTGTTCGGTCACTTCGTCGAATCGTGAGCCTGCTGCTTTTTGGACCTGCGGGACCTCCCCGCTTGCACCCTGGTTCGGGTCCGACGCCGAAGCTGCCCGAACCGGAATCGATGGGGCCATATTCGCCGTTCCCGGCGATTCATCCGCCCAAGAGCGTCGGCATCACGGCTGCTTTTTTCCAAAAATGAATAAACTCAGCATTGCCACCGCAATCGTCCTTTTCTCCGTCGCCGCAGGCAGCGCCGAAGCGAAGGAGAAATATAAACGCAAGGATTACGACGGGGATCGTCGCGACTACAGCGAACGGCATCGCCGCGATTACGGCGACCGCGACCGCCGCGATTATCACAGCGACCGCGATCGCCGCGACTACAGCGACCGCGACCGCCGTAGCTACGGAGATCGGGATTATACCCGTTATCGGGAAAGCAGCCGCGAGCGGAGCCGCACCATTTACGTCATCGAGCGCGATCGCCCCGTGCAGCGCGTTGTCTATGTCGACTCTGACGGCCGCTACTTCCAGCGAGTAAGCGGACGCCGCGTGTACGTGCGCCAGCGCTACTTCGACAGCTACCCTTCGCGTTATTACACGTCGTCGGGTAAGCGTCGGATTAACATCACGCTTCCGTTCTAAGCGACAGCGTCTCCAAGCCTTACGGGCGGCGGTTTGCTGAGATTGGTCGCACTGCTTTCTCCATGCGGCCATCGATGGGAAGGATGCGAGGCAGGCAGGATGCGGGGGACGTTTGGGAAGGGCGATCCCCGCTCCTGATGCTGTCGAGCGGAGTGCCGCCCGGGAAGCGGACGACCTCGGAAAATTCGCGAGCTGCATCAAAGCGGTGATTACCTCCTTCAATGACGAGGAGTTACCGCGCGAGCTCCCGCGAAGGCTGTGTCGATCTGGTAAAATGTAATCCTGCCGAGACTCCGCACAATCAATCAGCAGCTCACGATGCCGCTTGGAAACATGTCTCCGTTCGCTGAGGATTCGCGTCGCAAAAGGACACGCGATGAACACGCCCCCGCCCACGGAATGGAAAGTCAAACAGCAGCCCCCCGCGCTGCCACTTCGCTCGCTCAGCGACTTAATGGCTCTGAAGAAGCAGGTGCCGATCGCTTACCTTCTCTGGTTCTTCGCCGGCTGGTTGGGCGCTCATAAGTTCTACCTTGGCCAGATCGCGTGGGGCATTCTCTACTTCTTCACCTGCGGCTTTTTCTTGATCGGCTGGTTGATCGATCTCTTCACGATCCCGTGGCAGGTGTATCGGGCAAATCAGTTGGCGCATCCATCCGCGCCAATCCCGGTCAGACGGCTGGCCTTCGGACCGGGAATGGATCTCCGCTCAACGTTTCCCCTGGATGAAAGCGCGATCCGGCGGCAGGCGTTGCGCACGGCCGTGATGCACCCGATCACCTGGGGGCCGCTCGCGCTGATGCTCGTCACCTGCGTGCTTTTGGGCCTTCCTGCTTTGGTCACGTTTGTCTTCCTCGCGATGGTGCTCGGCGGCGCCTCCATTTATTGGCGGCAGCAATGGGAGGGCCTCACCGGGCCTCTGCGCCGGGAGCTCATTGATGAACACAATCGGGTTCAGGATGAGACGCTCCGAGCCGCCGTCCATGAACTGCGCCGCTGGGGGGCCGTGGCTTACGCCGACAAGCTCGAACAGTGTTCCCTCATGAAGCGCCAGATCGAGCAGCGCATGCACGATGGCGGGGCCGTGACGGCGCAGAAGATCCAGATCGAGCAACTCCTCGATGCGCTCTGCTTCGGCGTGCGCGATCAACTCACCGCACTCGCGGCGAAGGAGCGCATCGGCGAGCCCGCGGATCGCGCGGCGATCCTGGCGCAAGTGGACGCGGCCTTTGAAACGCTGCAAACCACGGCGGACGAGATCGACACGATCGTCGGCCCGAGCGCGCTGCCGGCGAACTCCAACCGCCCTTCGCTGGACGAGATCACCCAGCGTTTGCGTGAAGAAGCGGAGATCGCCCGGCGTGTGCAAGCGCGGTTGCGTGACCTGCACGCGCCGACGGCTTTTCCCGAAGCGGCGCGCGCGGACCGTCAGTAGCGCTTCACCTCCTGCGGGTGATCGGCTAGGGCAGTCGTATGGTTTCCCTCCGACTCCTCCTCTGCGTTGTGGCGTGCAGCCTCACCCCGCTTTTGCGCGCCGCTGACTCGGACTGGCAAAAGCATGGGCAGCTGAAGCTTTCTGAAAATCGCCGCTTCCTCGTGCATGCGGATGGCGCGCCTTTCTTCTACCTCGGCGACACGGCGTGGGAGCTGTTTCACCGGCTGAACCGCGAGGAAGCGGATCGCTATCTCGATGATCGTGCGGCGAAAGGGTTCACCGTCATCCAGACGGTCGCGCTCGCCGAACTCGATGGTTTGACGGAGCCGAACCCGTACGGTCACCGGCCGCTGATCGAGAACGATCCGACCAGGCCAGACGTAAAGGACGGCCCGGCGAACGACTACTGGGATCACGTGGATGCAATCGTCGCGGGCATCGCAAAGCGCGGAATGGTGGCCGGGTTCCTCCCGACCTGGGGCGACAAGTGGAACAAGAAGTGGGGCGCCGGACCGGAGATCTTCACGACGGCCAATGCGGAGGCTTATGGCGCCTGGCTCGGAGCGCGTTACAAAGACGCGCCGTTGATCTGGATCGTCGGCGGCGATCGTCCAGTCGAGACGGATGCGCATCGCGAGATCATCCGCGCGATGGCTCGTGGTTTGCGCAAAGGCGACGGCGGCGCGCACTTGATCACCTTCCACCCGACGGGCGGCAACGGCTCCGCGGAACCGTTTCACGGCGAGGAGTGGCTCGACTTCAACATGCGCCAGAACGGTCACGCGGCGGAATTCACCGGCCGCTACGACAAGACCCGCGTCGATTACGATCGTACGCCGGTGAAGCCGGTGATCGACGGCGAGCCGATCTACGAAGGCCATCCGGTTTCGTTCAAAGCCAAGGAATTCGGGCACTCGATCGCCGCGGATGTGCGTCGCCCCTTATACTGGAATCTTTTCACCGGCGCGTGTGGGCACACCTACGGGCATCACTCGGTCTGGCAGATGTTCGCGCCCGGCAAAGGCAAGCCAGTCAACAATCCTTTGCTGCCCTGGCATGGAGCGATGGACGACCCTGGCGCAGCGCAGATGCAGATCGGGCGCTGGTTGATCGAGTCGCGGCCGATCCTCACACGCGTGCCGGACGATTCGATCATCATCGATGCCGAGGTAAAGACCGCCGTGCCGGGAGCGGGCACGCGGCAGTTTGTGGCGACGCGGGATACGACGGGCAGCTACGCGATGGTTTATGCGCCGATCGGGCGCGCGTTCAAAGTGCGCATGGCCGCCATCACGGGACCGGTCGTGAAAGCCTGGTGGTTCAATCCGCGCACAGCGGAGGCGAAGGAAATCGGCCGCTTCCCAAACACTGCCGACCGGGAGTTCTTTCCGCCCGATCGCGGCGAATTGCTCGATTGGGTGCTCGTGCTGGACGACGAGTCGAAGAATTACCCCGCGCCTGGAACTCACTAACGACGCTCGATTTCGACGCGCCACTGGCGTCGCGCGCGCGTTTCTGCCAGTCTCCGCCTGCTTCGCCTTCGCGTGGCAAACCCTATTACGAATATGTTTAGACGCATCGGTAACCTCGTCCGCGGTTTCTTCGGACTCTTCGTCGGCGGCATGGAAAAGCGGAATCCGGAGGCGCTCCTGGAAGTCGAAAAGGAGAACCTGCGGAAGCAGATCGCCCAATATAATCAGGGCCTGGCCTCCCACGCGGCGATGTGCGAGCGCCTGATCTCGCAGGTGAAAAGACTTGAGACCGAGGAGCGCGATCTGCGCGCCAAAGCGGGCTCGCAGCTCCGGGCCGGGAATCGCGAAGCGGCTGGGCAATACGCATTGCGTTTGCAAACCGTGCAACGCGAGCTCGGCGAAAACCGTACGCAGCTCGAAGACGCGGAGAAGACTTACAAAGAGCTGATCCGCGCGCGTGACGTGTCGATCAAAGCCGCGCAAAAGAAGATCGAGGAACTGAGTTTCGCGCTTAGCGATTTGAAGATCAAAAAGGCGACCGCGGAGCTGGCGGAGATGGCCAGCGGCATGATCTCAAAGATCGGAGGCTCCGGCGACACGCTCGACCGGCTGCACGGCATGGTGGAAGAGGAACGCGCCAAGGCGGCCGGCAAGGCGCGGGTCTCCCGCGACTTCCTCGACACCACTGGCGTCCACGTGAAAGAAGCCGAGCAGCGCGCGTTGGAAGATCAGGCGTTGGCGGACTTCGCGGCTGCCGAAGGGCTCGCGCTCTCGCCGACCACGACGGAGGAAAATGCGCCGGCACCCGCCGCGGCGACGAAGTCGATGGGCCCGCTTGCCGAAGGGTAATCCGCATCCACCACCTGTAGGGGAACCCGCTGGGTTCCCCGGTGCCAAGAAACTGGGGAACCTGGCAGGTCCCCCTACAGATGGCCTGTGGTTCCCCTGAAAATGCCAGGAGTCCCGGATTTCGCCATGGATCCTCACAGACAAAGAACTGCCTTTCGGCATCCGTGTTTCATCCCGGCCGATCCTGGCAAATCGCTCAGCCGGTCGATCTTCTCAGAGCCGGAAGACCCGCCGCGCGTTTTCGCAAAGCAGCTTCCGCTCGACGGCTTTGGACGGCGCAAGGCGGCGGATCGCGCCGAGGATTTGCGATCCGGTGCATTCCGTTCCTGAGCCGGCGGCGTCAGGGCAGTCGCTGCCGAACATCAGCTTGTCCTGATGGCGATCGAGGAAGGTCCGCGCATGCGCTTCGTCACGGGTGAGCGCGTTCAGCCCGGAGCCGGCGGACATGTCGCCAAAGAAGTTCGGGTAATCGCGCAGCAGCCGATCGGTGATGCCGCCAGGCTTCACCGGACCTTTCGGATACATGATCGCCTGGTCGCCCGGTTCCGCTGCGATGTTGCTCCAGAAGGTTTGCGCGTGGCCGATGAAAGTGACGCGTGGGAACTTCTCCAGCACCTGATGGAAACGCTCGATGCCGAGATTGTACATCCCGTGCTGAAAGTGCAGCAGCACCGGAACCCGATACTTTTCCGCGAGCGAATACATCGCTTCGCTCGCCGGCGAATCGCAGGGCACGCTGAACTTCTGCTCGCCGATCAGCTTCGCGCCAAGCTGGAGGTAACGCTCCACCGCTTCGACCGCATTCTCCAAATCGGTGACCTCATTGGCGCCGAACAGAAATGCGTCCGGTTGCTTCCCGGCGAGCGCGTGCACCGAATCGTTCCCGCCACAGCGCGCGGCGAGCCCGTTCGACTTTCCGAGGTGGGTGGAGGGGCGTGCGACGGGCGTTCCCGCGGGCAGCAGGATGGTTTGCGTCACCCCCATGGCCTTTTGATGAGTCGCTAAATCTTCGTCGCTGCGCGCGAGGTAACGCGTGTGCTGATGGATGTCGATGATCGGCTCCGGCTCCTGCGCAGATAAGGCTCCGGCGAGGAACCCCGCGCTGGTGGTCATCACAAATTGACGTCGGGAACACGCGCGGGGGAACGACATGAGGCAAGCTTTGCCAAAGCCGGCGACGAAACTCAAACTCCGCGCTGATGCGTTTCCGCGTGCTCCTGTTTTGCGCCTCCGCGACCATCGCGGTCGCGGTCGAAGCGCCTCCCGAAGTGCAACCGCGCGAGCTGCCGCGCTTCGCTCCCGTCGCACCCGAACAGGCACTCGACACGTTTCAGATCAGGCGCGGTTTTCATCTTGAACTCGTCGCCGCTGAACCGCTCGTCGTCGATCCGATCGCGGTCTGCTTCGACGAAGACGGGCGCCTGTTCGCGATCGAGATGCGCGACTATTCCGAGCAGCGCGACGTGCAGCCGCATCTCGGCCAGGTGCGTTTGCTCGAGGATCTCGACGGAGACGGACGATGCGAAAAGGCGACGGTGTTTGCCGATAATCTGCCGTGGCCGACGGCGCTGATCTGGGCGAACGGCGGGCTCTTTGTCTGCGCGGCGCCGGACATCTTCTTCCTGCAAGACACGGATGGAGATGGGCGCGCCGACAAACGCGAGATCGTCTTCACCGGCTTCAATACCGGCGCGCCGAAAGTGAACGTGCAGGCGTTGCCAAACTCGTTCGCGTGGGGACCAGACAACCGCATTCACCTGCAAACCGGTGGTGGAAATCGAGGCATGATTCGTTGCCTGCGCACTCCCGATTCGCCGGCGCAGGAACTCGGCGGGCGCGACTTCTGGTTCGATCCGCGGACGTTCGCTTTCGGCTTCGAAGCGGGCGGTGGGCAGTACGGAATGAGCTACGACGACCACGGCCGGCGCTTCGTCTGCAACAACAGCGATCATCTGCGGACCTTCGTTTTCGATAGCCGCTACGCCGCCCGCAATCCGCACTTCGCCATGCCTTCTCCGCTGGTGAGCGTCGCAGCCGATGGCGGCGCCGCGGAAGTCTTCCGCATTAGCCCGGACGAGCCGTGGCGGGTGGTGCGCACCCGCTGGCGCACGACGGGAAAGGTGCCCGGCATCGTGGAAGGCGGCGGGCGGGTCTCGGGGTATTTCACCGGTGCGACGGGCACGACCGTGTATCGCGGCGACGCGTTCGGAGCGCAGTATGTTGGCGACACCTTCACGGGCGACGCGGGCGGAAATCTTGTGCATCACAAACGGCTCCGCCCCGATGGAGTGAGCGTGATTGGCGAGCGACCGCCCGACGAAAAAACCTCCGAGTTTGTCGCATCGCGAGACACCTGGTTTCGGCCGGTCAGCTTCGCGAACGCGCCCGACGGTTCGCTCTACATCTGCGACATGTATCGGGAAGTCATCGAGCATCCGTGGAGCATTCCTGAGCAGATCAAGCAGCACCTCGACCTCACGAGCGGCAGCGATCGTGGACGCATCTGGCGCATTGCGCGGGATGGCTTCGAGTCGCGGCCCGCGCCGCGCCTGAGCCGCGCGACCACGACCGAACTGATCGCCACGTTGAATCATCCGAACGGCTGGCATCGCGACACCGCCACGCGGCTGCTCTGCGAACGACGCGACGCCGCGGCGGTGCTGGAGCTGGAGGAGTCCCTGGTCACTTCAACCGCTCCGCTCGGACGACTGCACACGTTGCGGACGCTCGCAGGGCTGGAGGCACTCTCGGTCGGCACGCTCGTTCTTGCGCTCGACGATGCACACGAAGCGGTGCGCGAACACGCGGTCCTGCTCTGCGAACAGATGTTGCGCGATGGCCGCATGCCGACTGCACTTTGGACAAAGCTCTGCTCAATGGCGGAGTTCGAGCGGGCGCCGCGGGTGCGCCTGCAACTCGCCTTCACCTTCGGTGAGTGCCGGCAGCTCGGACAGGTGGAAGCGCTCGCCAGCATGACGCGGGGGCAGGACGTGGGAGACGGTTGGATCCGGGCGGCGATTGTCAGTGCGCCGCCTGCGCTTGCAGGTCCGCTCTGGTCTTCGTTCACGCGGGAGCCCGGATTTTCCCGCAGCGCCTGGGCCAACGTCTCCCCCGGCGGTGAGGCCGAGCGGGTTGGCGGCCATCAACTCCTCCTCGATCTGGCTAGCGTCATCGGAGCGAGTGCGCCGCCTGAGCGCATCGATGAGGTGGCGAAGTGGGCGCTCACGGCGTCGTACGGTCCCTGGAACAATCCGCACGTGGGGGTGCTGACGGCGCTCGGCCCTGGACTGCGCGCTTTGAAACCCGCTACCGCCACCATGCTCGAGGAGGCATTCGCCAAGGCAAGGGTAGAGGTGCGGAATGCTGGCGCAGCGCCCCAGACGCGCGCTCGGGAGGCACGTCTTCTCGGTTTTGATCCGAGTGAGCTATCGCGCGACGCGTTGATCTCCGCGCTGGATCCCGAGTGCCCGGAAGCTTTGGCCACGACCATCTTCGCCGCGCTTGCTTCCTTTTCAAAAGTGGAACCCGTGCTCTTGCAACGCTGGCCTGAACTCTCCGAGCCGGTGCGCGCCGCGGCCGTGCGTTTCCTTTCCGGTTCACCGGTGCGAGCACTCGCGCTGCTCCGCGCGGCGGAAGCCGGTGCGGTCGCCGCCGCTGACATACCCCCGACCGAGGCAGTGCGTCTGCGGGAGTCCAAGAACCGGGAAGTCGCCACATTGGCGGCGAAGCTCCTGCCAAAGCCAGCCGTGGAGCACCGAGACGACAAGCTACGCCGCTTTGCGCCGGCCACAGAACTCGCGGGCGATGCCGGGAAAGGACGCGTGCTCTTTCAGCAACGCTGCGCGACGTGCCATAAATTCCGCGGCGAAGGCCATGCGTTCGGACCCGATCTCGAGAGCATCGTCGCGGGCGGCAAAGCCAAGCTCCTCACGCACATTGTCGATCCCGATCGGGAGGTTGCACCGCAGTTTGCTGCATATCTCGCCGAGCTGACCGACGGGGTCACGATGAGCGGGATCGTCATCAGCGAGACGCCGGAAAGTGTCCGCTTCGTCGAGCCGGCGGGTCGCGAGCAAACAATCCCGCGCGCCAGGATTCTCAGACTTCAGACCACCGGGAGGTCGCCCATGCCGGAGGGTTTGGATGCGGGCCTGGACGAGCAAGGAATGGCCGATCTGCTCCACTTCCTGGCGCCCAATAGTCGGCGGACACGGGACGACGATCCGTGAAGCTCGCTCTGGCCCGACGCTCGAGAGCCCGCGCTGCCTCGTTCCCAAGTTTCGCTTGGGAACGCACTGGGCAGCGGAGCTGTGCTTCGCAGCCGGGGGTGTCTGCGGGCCGGACGACGAGTGGATGAAACCCCGTCTGAAGGCTGGTTCGCAACGCACGCGCAGCGTTCAATGGCGCCGCATGAAAGCTCTCCCCCACTTCCTGCGAATCGCATCACTCCTTCTCGTCGCATGGTCCGCCAGGGCCGGCGAATTCAAGGTCGGCGCGGCGGCCGTGGTGATCACGCCTCCGCCCGGCACGCCGATGGCCGGCTACTACCATTTCCGCGCAGCCGAGGGCGTGCTCGATGATCTTTTTGCGAAAGCGATCGTGGTCGAACAGGACGGCGAGAAGGCGGCGTTCGTCGGCCTGGACCTGATCACCGTCACGCGGCCCGTAGCGGTCGAAGCGCGCGAGCTCATCGCCAAAGAAACCGGGATCGCGCCGGAGCGCGTGATGATCTCCGCCACGCACTCACACACCGGGCCCGTTTTGAATCGTCGCTCGGGTCTGGATGAAATCTCCGGCGCCTCGACACCCGCCGCGCTCCACTATTCTGAGAGGTTGCCGGAGTTGATCGCCCGCGCCGTCTCGGATGCAAACGCCAGGCTTGGTGCAGCTCGCGCCTCCACAGCAGTCGGTCGCGAGGAGACGTTGAGCTTCAATCGGCGCTTTTGGATGAACGATGGAACCGTTTCCTGGAATCCGGCGAAGTTCAGTCCGAACGTGGTCGCGCCCGCGGGACCGATCGATCCCGAGGTCGGCATCCTCTATTTCGAGACGAACGCCAAAGCGCCCGTGCCGCTCGCCACCTATGTGAACTTCGCGTTGCACCCGGACGTGGTCGGCGGCAGTTCGATCTCGGCCGATTATCCCGGATGTCTCGCCGCCCGGCTCGCGGACTTCAAAGGCGCGGAGATGGTGACGCTCTTTGCGAACGGGTGCTGCGGGAACATCAACCACCGCAACATCTGGTGGGCCGATCCGCAAAAGAGTCGGCGCGAAGCGGATCGCATCGGGACGGTGCTCGCAGCCGCAGTGATGAAGACTTGGCCGGAACTGAAACCGCTTGTCACCTACGCGCCGCACAGTCGATCACGGATGGTCACGCTGCCCTTGCCGCGCTTCAGCGAACTTGACGCGGCAGAAGCGCGCACGCTCGGTGCCCAGATGAAGGATCCGAAGCTCGGCACCGTCGCCAAGGCGAAAGCGGTGAGCATCCTCGACACGCTCGCGCGTGAGGGCAAACCGCTCGAAGCCGAAGTGCAGGCGATCGCATTGAGCGACGAGCTCGCGATCGTGGCGCTTCCAGGCGAGATCTTCGTCGAACTCGGCCTCGCCCTTAAGAAAGCGTCGCCCTTCAAAAACACGTTCATTGCCGAGCTGGCGAATGGATCGATCGGCTACATTCCGAACCGCGCTGCGTACGGGGAGGGGAACTACGAAGTGGTGAGCGCGCGGTGTGGCGAGGGTTCGGGCGAGTTGTTGATCGAAGCAGCACTGGAACTCCTGCGGGAATTGCGCACGTCGCGGGCTCCATGATCGCCTCCCGGATTGCGATCGCGACGCTTGGAATCGCGCTCAGTGTATCGGCACAGGACTCGCCGCTTCCGCCCGCGGATGCGCTGAAATCGTTCGAGCTCGCTCCCGAGCTGGAGATTGAGCTCGTCGCCGCGGAACCGCTCACCGCGTCGCCTTGCGCGATGAGTTTCGATGAACGCGGCCGCCTCTTTGTTGCGGAAAACCGCGGTTATCCGATCGGCCCGAAACCCGGCGAGCCATCGGTTGGAATCATCGCGATGCTGGAGGACGAGAACGGCGATGGCCGCATGGATCGGCGCACCGTTTTTGCCGATGGGCTGACGTTTCCGAATGGCGTGATGCCGTGGCGCGGCGGGTTGTTTGTCACCTGCGCGCCGGACCTCCTCTTCCTCAAAGACACCGACGGCGATGGTCGCGCGGACGAGCGACAGGTGGTGCTCACCGGCTTCGACACGAAAGGCAGCACGCAGCTCCGCGTGAACGCGCCGATGCTCGGACCGGACGGCTGGATCTGGCTGGCGAGCGGACTCTCGGGTGGCCGCATCACGAACCCCGCACACCCGGAATTCGGCGCGCTCGATCTAAAGACTGATCTGCGGTTCGAGCCGCACACGGGCCGCTTCGAAGCCGTGGATGGCCGAAGCCAATACGGGCACAGTTTCGACGACTTCGGCCGGCGCTTCATTTGCATGAACCGCGTGCAGGTGCAGCACGTGGTCCTTTCGTCGCGCGATCTGCGGCGCAACCCGCATCTCGCGTTTTCCGAGACGGTGCAGGATTGCCCGGAGCTGATCCCGAATCGCCTCATGCGCAGCACCGGCGGGGCGGCGCGGCTCTACCCGATCAGCGCGAATGTCACCACGGCCGACTCACACGCGGGCACATTCAGCGCGGCGTGCGCGGTGACGATCTGGCGCGGCGGTGCGCTGCCGGCACCTTTTAACGGCGCGGCGTTTTCCTGTGATCCGACCGGCAATCTCGTGCACGTCGATCGGCTGGTGCCGAAGGGCGCAACCTTCTCCGCGGAGCCGCTGATCGAAGGTCGCGAGTTCCTGGCGTCGCGTGACGATTGGTTTCGTCCGGTCTTCCTCGCGAGCGGACCGGACGGCGCGCTCTACGTCTGCGACATGTATCGGCAGGTGATCGAGCATCCGGATTACCTGCCGGAAGAGGTCCGCAAACGAACCAAGTTCGAGAGTGGCAAAGACCTCGGCCGGATTTGGCGCATCCGCGCGAAGAACGCGCCTTCGCGACCGCCGCGGCGCAACGTCTTTGATGATGACCGGGAACTCGCGGCGCAGCTCGCAAGCGGGTCCGGCTGGGAGCGAGACACCGCGCTCCGCGTGCTGGCGGAGGAACCGCGCGTGGATCGTGCGGCAGCCTTGCGGGGATTCTGGCTGGAGACAAACGAGCCGAAAGGCCGCGTTGCCCTCCTTCAGGGACTGGCGATCTCAGGCGCACTCTACGATGCGGATGTCGAGAAGGCTCTGCGCGACCCAGCAAGCGAGGTGCGCGCGGCGGCGCTCGCGTTCGCAAAAGGTCGTCCGGCGATTTTGACGCGCTTGATTCTGATCACGGAAGAACGGCGCGCTCAATCGAGCGATCGGGAGCGGTTCGAGTTTGCGCTCGCGCTCGGAAACGTGCCGGGGGAGGAAGCCGTCAACGCACTGGCCAGCATCGCCTCGTCGGCTCGTCGCGACCGTTGGATCACGGCGGCCGTACTCAGCTCGGCCGAGGGCCGTACCCTCGCAGTCGTGCGAGCGATGCAGGCTCGCTCGATCTCCCCTTCCTTGCCCGAGTTCTATTACGAAGCAGGCGGTGTGATTGGCAGGGCCGGGGAGGCAAAAACATTTTCGGTGTTGTTCGGGGATTGGAACAGGCCGGGAGACGATGCGTTCGCGCTGCTGGCTGGGTTTGCGAATGGAACACAGCGGCGGTGGACGATGGAGGAGGTGAACGGAATCGTGGATTCGCCGGACGGTGGAAATCCCTTCCGCATCGCCGCCGGGCTGATCATGGACACGATCAACCGGGCACGTGGCAATTCGAGCGCAGGGAGACTTCCGAGCGTGCCTTTTGAGCGCGGCGAATGGCAGTCGCTGAATTACGCCATCGAGCTGATGGAACGCTCGCCCTTTGAACTCGCGCGCGAGCCGCTGCTGGCCCTCATCCACGAGCCGCGCGCCGATGAGCTTCACGCGAGCGCGGCGCGAGCCCTCGCGGCTTTTGACGCGCCGGACATCGCTGAAGCGCTCCTGAGGCAGTGGAAGGAGTGGACGCCCGCAAAACGTGCGGCATCCCTCCAATCGCTCGCCTCCCGGCCTGCGCATCGCGCCGGGATCCTCTCTGCCATTGAGCGTGGAGACGTGCCCGCCAATGTCTTGAGCCCCGCACAACGCGATCTGTTTCTGAAGAGCAAGGACCCGGCAATCCGTGAGCGCGGGGCCAGGCTCTTCCCGGCCGCTCCCGTGGACCGGCAAAAGGCGCTCGCGGACGCGAAGGCTGCACTCGCGCTGCCGGGCAACGCGCCACATGGACACGAAATTTTCCGGAAGCTCTGTGCGAGCTGCCATCGCCTCGATCGCGAGGGTCATGCGGTAGGCCCCGACCTTTTCGACATCCGCAATCAACCCAAAGAAAACGTGCTCTTCCACATCGTCGCTCCGGAAGCCGAAGTCGCGCCTGCATTCACGCCCTACCTCGCGGAGACCAGGGACGGCCGCACCTTGGCTGGCGTGCTCTCGAGCGAGACGTCCACCAGCGTCACGATGCGCATGCCGCTCGGCCAGGAAACCACCGTGCTGCGCAGCGATCTGGTGGCGCTCACTGCCACGCCCGGCTCCCTCATGCCGCCCGGTCTGGACGCGGCGATGTCCCTGCAGGAGTTCGCCGATCTCCTCGCGTATCTGAAAGGCGAAAAGGAGCGTTGAATGGGCAGCGCACGCGCCCTCGCGTGCTGTGCCCGGCGCCCTCGCCGCGCGGCGGGGTGAGTCGCCGTGTGCCGCGTGAGCCGCTGTCCCGGTTTTCGGCGGCGCGGAAAACCACACGCGAGGCGCGTCGCTACCCGGGCGTTTTCGCGCTTCGCGGCGAGCAGCTCCCGCTGAATCATCACTGATGATCATGCGCCGCTTTTCGATCGTTGCCACGCTGGCCGGCTTCGCCTTGCTCACGTCGCCGGTGTTCGCGGAGAAGGTCGCGCGCGGCGAACAGGGAGCGGCGGCGACGGAGCATCCACTGGCTTCGAAGGTCGGCATCGACGTTTTGAAAAGTGGCGGCAATGCAGTGGATGCAGCGGTCGCCGTGGGGTTGATGCTCGGCGTGGTGGCTCCGCATCATTCGGGAATCGGCGGCGGTTGTTTCCTGCTCATCCGGCGTCCGGATGGAGCGATCTTTGCGCTCGATGCGCGGGAGACCGCACCGGCCGCGGCGACCCGCGACATGTTCCTGCGCGATGGAAAACTCGATCCGCTGCTCAGCCAGCGCGGTGCGCTGGCGGTGGCAACGCCGGGGGCGCTGGCTGGCTACGCGCTGGCGGCGAAGACGCATGGACGCAAGCCGCTGCGCGAACTGATCGCTCCGGCGATTGAAGCAGCGGAGAACGGCTTCGCAATTCACGGCGACTTCGCGGAGCTGTTGAACGCCCATCAGGAAACCTTCCCCGAAATGGCGGGGGCGGCGGCGATCCATGGCGGAACGATCGAAGCCCGTTGGAAAGCCGGCGACCTGTTCCCGCAGATTCATCTCGCGGCCAGTTATCGGTCCATCGCGGACCAAGGAACCGACTGGTTTTACCGCGGAGCGTTCGCAGAGAAGCTCGACGCGGCGATGCGCGAGGCTGGTGGCCGCGTGGTCGCGAGTGATCTCGCGGGATACGAAGTGATTTCGCGCGAGCCTCTGCGGGGCAGCTATCGCGGCGTGGAGATCGTGTCCTTTCCACCACCGAGCAGTGGCGGCATTCACGTGCTGCAGATCCTGCGTCTGGTCGAACGTTTCGATCTCGCGAAAGCGAGCGAAGGCGAGCGTGCGCATCTGCTCGGCGAAGCAATGAAGATCGCCTTTGCCGATCGCGCGCACTGGCTGGGTGATCCGGATTTCGCCAGGGTCCCGCGCGGGCTGCTCGACGCAGATTATCTCGGGGAACTCAGTGCGAAGATCGCGCCCGACCGGCTGCTGGGAGTTGATCGCGCGGGCCAGCCGCCGGTGGCCGGGATCGATGTTTTCGAAAAGAAACACACCACTCACTTTTCGGTCGCCGATGCGGAAGGCTGGTGGGTGGCTTGCACGGCGACGATCAACACCACCTTCGGCTCCGGGTTCGTCGTGCCGGGCACGGGCATCGTGCTGAACAACGAGATGGATGACTTCGCCATCCAACCAGGCGTGCCGAACTACTTTGGATTGATCGGAGCCGAAGCGAACGCGGTGGAGCCGCGCAAGCGGCCGCTCTCCAGCATGACCCCGACCCTGGTGCTCCGCGACGGTCAGCCGATCCTGGCGCTCGGCGCGGCGGGTGGGCCGACCATCATCACGCAAACTGTGGGGAACCTCGTGGGGGTGCTCGATCTCGAGCTCCCGCTGGACTCGGCGCTCGCCGCTCCGCGCGTGCATCATCAATGGCGTCCGGACGAGTTGCGCATTGAAACAGCATGGTCCGAAGCGGCGCAAGGTCACCTGACGCAGCTTGGTCACCGGCTCAAGATCAACGGCAAGATCGGGGTGAGTAACGCGGTCGGCCGCGAAGGAACTGGCTTCATCGGCGTGAGCGAACCGCGGCAGAACACCGGTGCCGCGGCCTGGTAAACAGGAGCCTAACTCTGATCCTCTTCGCGCCGACGTTTGCGCGCCAGAAGTCGCTCAGTCGTTGACTGCGCACCGTCCGGATTTTCCGGCACGGCTGGCTTCGCGGCCGGCGGCGGAATGGGCCGCCGCGGCGCAGATGGCGCGGGTTTGAAGGCGACAGATGGGCGCGTTGTTTCGCTTGGTCTGAGGTTCGTCGTGACCTGCTTTTTGCGCTGCAGCAAGGCACCCATTGTTTCGCCAGACGAGTCCGCGACGCGGCGCGTGAACCAGCCGCGGATGACCGTCCAATCAAGCTGCACGCGGCGCACCGCGACATCGATCGGCACCAGGCAGGCGATGACCAGCAGGAACCAATCGATCACCGGCAACGAGCTTTCGCGGCTTTGCCGGGCGGGGTGAAAGAGGTCGAGCATGCTGCCGTCGAGCACCCGCCCGCCGGTGCGTTCGGCAATCTGTTTCAGCACGATCGGGTCGCTCCGAAACTTCAGATACTCGGGCGAATACGGCACGGCGAAACCGCCGATCGCGCGCTCCGCTTCGACCGCGCCGGGCCGACCGGCGGCCGCCGCAATGACCTGGTAGCGTCCTTTTCCCCAGAGCGGAAACTGACCCTGATATCGGCGCGACCCGATCTGTTTGAGCGGCACATTCACCGTCTCGCCGCGTGGCCCAGTGACGCGCGCCTCCACTTCGAGAAAGGCTTCGTCCTTCGCAAAATCCTCCACCGAGATGATGCCGTTGCTGTCCGCGGCGAAGGCGTTCAGTCGCAGATCGGTCTTCGCTTCCACGCGTGAGATCTCGATCGCGAGCTGTTTGATGAACGCGCGGTATTGTCCCCAATCGAGCCAGTCCTTGGCCCAACTCGGGCCGAAGTCGCTCGTCCAGGCAGCAGTTACGCCGAGACCGAAACGCCACGTCGCGAGCAACGGATCGAGTTGGTCCGGTTCTTCCTTGGTTGCTGGCGTGCGCAGGATCGTCGAGGCGCGCGGCTTGATCGTCGTCAGCACATAACCGCGCAACGGCGGCATGGCGTCGATGCCCTTCAGCACAGGCGACGGCATCTGCACTTCGGGCGTGAAGACTTTGTTTT
The DNA here is from genome assembly GCA_028293645.1 of Chthoniobacter sp. Taxonomy (GTDB): domain Bacteria; phylum Verrucomicrobiota; class Verrucomicrobiia; order Chthoniobacterales; family Chthoniobacteraceae; genus Chthoniobacter. The sequence goes on along the minus strand of JAQGOK010000099.1, from coordinate 21,258 downwards.
GCAGCATCGAGCGCTTCAACGTCTTCGCTTCCTTGATGAAGATGCTCGGCAACTGCGACGGATCTTGCGGGAAATAATAACGCCCGCCCGTGGTCTGTGAAATCGACTGCATGATGCTCGCGTCCTGGCCGCCGTGCGGATTGATCGCAATCATCGACACGCTGATTTTCGCATCGACGAACGACTGGATCAGCTGAGGCGTCGGCGGTGAGGGATCGCCATCGCTGATCACGATCATGTGCTTCAGCGCGGCGTCGCTATTCTGAAGACCTTTCAGACCCATTTGCATGGGCGTGTTGAAGTCGGGCATGTCGCCGGGCTCGGCATTGTTGATCAACGGCGCGAGCTTCGCGTACTGGCCGGCGGGCGTGAGCTCGAAGATCCAGTTGTAGCCATTGTTGCCGCCACTGCCCTTGCCCCATGTGAAAGCGATCAGTCCGACTTCGTCCTGTGCGCCGAGCACGCGCATCGCCTCCTTCGCCATCCGTTTTGCCCAGGTGTTGCCTTCGGCGAATTCGCAGGTGTGCAGGATGATCGCGAGCGCGCCTTTCGGGAGCACCTTTTTCTGGTGCACATCCATCGTCACCGGCAGCGCTTCCTCGACCGGCGTGCGATGGAATCCGCCGGGACCATAACTTTGCGGACCGCCGAGCATCAGGAAGCCGGTGCCGTTGTTGTAAACGGCGTCGCGCAAAGCCTGGAGCTGCACGGGATCGAATGAGTCGGCCGGCGCGTTTGGAAAGATGATCAGGTCATACGGCTGGAGCGACAGCGCATCGCGCGGGAATTCGTAAGCCATCCGCACCTGCACGGAGCGTTCGGAGTTCTTGAGCGCTTCGACGAGTTGCTGCCAATCGCGGGCGTCTGCGCGCGGGTCCGTAACGACGAGGACCTTGCCCTCGCCGCGGAGGAAAAGGTCGCCGATTGCGAGGTTGTTCTCGGTCCAGCCGTCCTCGCCCTTCGCCATTTCAATCGATGCGGCGTATTCGTAGAAGCCGGGCTCGCGCATGTAGAGCGGCATCGCAAAGCGCGTCTTGCCCGGCTCGAACTCCACCTGTTTTTCGAAGATCACCTTGCCGTTCTCCTGCAGGATCAATTTGCCCGCGCCTTTCTGAAGTGAGTTCAGGAGCACGCTCGCTTCGTAGGTCTCACCGGCTTTCACCACACGCGGAAGATCGAGCCGCTCGAGCCAGACTTCCTTTTCGTAGCTAAAGCCGACCGGCAGGACATCGACCGCGATCCCGCGCGCCTTGAGTTCATCGAGCTGCGCGGTGACGTTGCCTTCGGTTTCATTCCCATCCGAGACGAGCACGATGCGACCCTGGTTTTGTTCCGGCAGCATCGCTGCGGCGAGCCCGAGCGACTTGGCCAGATCCGAACCGTCGCGACCGACGCGAGAGTTCACGGCTTCGAACGGGAACGTCGTCCGCGGCGGCAACTCGACTGCGGCTTCGCGACCGAAGACGACGAGCCCGGCTTCGTCCTTCGCAGGTTTTTGCGCAACGGTCTGCATGACCCACGAGAGCGCCTGATCGCTGACTTTCTCGCCCATCGAATCCGACACATCGAGCGCGTAAACCACCGAAAGCACATCGCTCCGCCGCACCGCGCGCGGCTCGGCCAGCAGCGTGACAAACGCGCCGACGAGCGCCAGTCGGATGAGCAAGGCCGAGAGTGCGCGCCCTTTGCTCAGGCCGCTGCTGCCCGCATGGTGCAGCCACCAGATCCAGGGCGTGGCGAGCAGGAACCAGAACGCCGGCCGATAGGAAAACCGCAGGAGCCCGCGCCACTCCACCGCGATGCAGACCGCCGCGAACAGCACGAGGAAGCCGAGCAGCGGCACGAGCGATCGGAGCGTCACCGGCTTGCGCGCGACGGGGAAAATAACGCGAATCGGGCGGGGCAACGTCACAGGTGCAAGGTTACGACACGGCGGTTCTTCGTGTCAGCGATGCGTACGCGAAGGCGCGAATCGATCGTCAATCCCCAAGGCGTCGCGAATTCGCCTTCGCCGCTGCCGGTGCGTCCGTATTGCCCAACCAAACGTCCGTCGAGGCTCACCCGGGCGAGCCGGCCCGCTCCGTATTCGATCACGTAAAGGTAGCCATCCCGGCCGAGCGCGATGTCGTAGGGCAGATTGAAGACGAGCGGCGGCGCGCCCGGTTCGCCCAACAGCCCGAGAAACGGGCCGGCGTCGCTGAAGATCAACACGCGACTGTTTACCGCGTCCGTGACGAAGATGCGACCTTCGTGCCAGGCCAGTCCGGACGGTCTCTGGAACTGTCCGGAAGCGGTGCCGAAGCTCCCGAACTCGAGCAGAAACGCCCCTTCTCGGGTGAACTTCTGCACGCGATCGTGTCCGCCGTATTCGCAAACGTAGAGGTTCTCCGCTGCGTCTTTGGTGACCCCGACGGGATAGATGAACTCGCCCGGCCCTTTTCCCAAACGCCCGAAGGTCTGCAACATGCGCCCTTCCTGATCGAAAAAGACGATGCGGTGATAATGCGTGTCGCAGACCACGATGCGGCCGTCCTTCAAGATCACGATCCCTTCGGGTTTGCCGACACTCACATCGAGCATTTTCCACTGCCGCAGGAACGTGCCGTCACTCGTGTAAAGCAGCACACGCCCCGCGGTATCGAGCACGGCGATCTCATCGTTCGGTCCAGCGGCGACACTGCGCGGCGTCGGCAGCGTGGCGCCGTCCGGCGGCAGGATCCATGACTCCCAGGCGCGGACATCGATGATCGGAGCGGCGTTCGGACTGCGCTGACAAGCGGTGCCGAGACCGCACGCGAGGCAAAAGATCAGCAGCAATCGCAGCCAGACGGGCACGCCGGGAGTGAGGCGGGCAGCAGGCGGACGGTGGAAAAAGGTGCGCGCAATCCCGGTGGCCCCAGAGTGCAGCTTCGCTTCCGCGATGGATCCGCAAAAGCGCGCGGCTTCCACGGCGAACGGTCCGTCGGCGCCGGGTTCGATCGCGAGTTGTTCGGGACGAATGCAAACCGCTTCCTCGACGATAACGTTCAGCCAGAGGCGCATCTCGTCAGGCGTGAGCCAGTTTCCTGCGCCGAGAAAGTTCATCAATTCGGGCGTCGCGGGTCGTTCGTAAAGGTCGTTCGCAGCGCCCTCGTGCAGCACCTCGCCGGCGCGGAGGCAGATCACGTGTTGGGCGCGGCCGAGCACCACTTCCGGCACATGCGTGGAGAAGATGAGCGAAGCGCCGGTCGCGGCCAGGTGCTCTTCGATGACGCTCCAGTATTTCCCGACGCGCGCCGGATCCACATGCACCAGCGGCTCGTCCATGATGAGCACGGAAGCCTTCGCGGCGAGCGCGCGCGCGACCGCAAGGCGCGACTGTTCACCAAGCGAAAGCTCCGCGGGACGAGCACTCGCTTTCACGTCGAGATCGAACGCATGGAGGAGTCCTCCAATTCCCTCAGAGCCGCGGCCTGCGATCTCCAGATGCGCGCGTGCCGTGCAATGCGGCCAGAGCCCGCCGCTTTGCGGAACCCACGCGAGCGCACCTGCGTCCGCGCTCGTCCGCAGCATTCCGGCGCTCGGCTGTTCGAAGCCGGCGAGTAGGTTGAGGAGCGATGTTTTGCCTGCTCCCGACCAGCCGATCACGGCCGTGACGCCGCGCGGTATTTCCAAGGAGACGTTGCGCAATCTTCCACGGCCAAGCGACACCCCGCGCAAGCTCCAGAGGGGATCATCGGCCATCGCGCTCTGCATAGAGGCGCGCGCCCGCACCGGTCAACAGCAGAACCGCGACGGGCACGAGCAACGCCGCAAGCAGCATCGCGGAGAGCACTGCAGTCTGGCCGTAATGCATGAGATTGTGCAGCCGCACAAAGACCGGCGTGAAACCAACCGGCGCGAGGATCGAAGACGCGGTGAATTCGAAGTAAGCGAGGCAGAATAAAAGCGACCAGACGACGAATCGTCGGCGGTCGCGCAGATGCCAGAGCAGCCCTGCATGGCCGGTGAGCCGAGCCGCAAAAAGTGCTTCGCTCGTTTCGCCTGCCGCGAGCAAGCGCTGGCTGAGGAATGCGGCGGGGAGGAGGAGTAAAGTGAGGGCGATCAGCAGGGGCAGCGGCGTATCGTAAACGAGGCGCAAGACAGGGAGCTGAAACACCGCCAGCAGCAGCAGGGATAGAACGAGCGCAGCGCAGAGCCCGGGCAGGCTCCACGCAAGTGCCGCTCCAGCGCGGCGACAGTTTTTCGCAAAAAAGAAAGCCGCCGCACTCGATGCACACGCAAAGAGGACACTGGCGGCGAGATCCTCGCCGAGAGCGAAGGTCTGCAACAACGAAGCCCAGCCGGTGATCGCCTGGCTCGCAACGATTCCGATCGGCAGCAATGAACTGAGCACCGCGGCAGCGACAAGGTAAGCGAACCACGAGCCCGAAACCCACGGGCCATTTGCCGGCGCTGGTGCGGCGGGTTCGATGCGCGAGACGCTTCCAAACAGAACGATCAGAAGCGCCCCCGAGACTGCGGCCGGCCACGCCACGAGCCGCAGCGATGCGGAAAGCGCGAGGCCGCCTGCATGGGCATCGAAGAGCGCCACGGTCCAGGCGGGCACGTTCCAGAGCGACGCGAGTTCGAACTCGGTAAAAGCGATCAAGAACACGAGGACGCCGACGAGCCACGGAGCAGTGCCTGCCGCGGCGATCCGAAAGCAGACTCGGCGGATGAAACTGCGCGGCCCGTGGAGCCGTGCGGAATGCGCAGCTTCAGGAGACAGACCTGCGGGCAAAAGCTGCAAGGTGAGCACGGCGACGGGGGTGAGCTTCAGCACGAGCATGAAGAGATAGAACGCGTGAAGCGCTCCCGGACGGAACGCGCCGGCCCACGGCGAACGGGCGAACACATATCCCAGCAGCAGAGCTGGGGTGAAAAAGGGCAGCAACAGGACCGCGCCCCAAAGCTGGCGTCGCGTTGGATTGAGACCATTCATCTTGCGACCCAGTGGCCTCGCGAGCGCCACGGTGGCAGCCGCGACGAGCAGCGACGCGGCGAACGTACCGACGACTTGCTCGAGGAAAGTCATCGCGCCAGCTCTGCTCGCAACCAGGCGAGACACTCCGCCCGCGCTGCGCTGAGGCCGCTGAGTGGAACTCCTTCGGCGACCCACGGAAGCATCGCGCGCACTTCGGCCGGCAGTTTATCTGCCTCCACGGGACCGAGCGGCACCTGGCGGGATGCGGAACGTGCGAGTGCCAACTCCGTGTCGGCGGAGAGCAGGTAATCGACGAGTTGCCGCGCGGCGGCGGGATGCCGTGCGCCGCGGATGATCCCGACGGTGTTCGGAATGCAAATGGTCGCGCCGTCGGCGAGTTGCACCGGCAGCGCGGCGACGGGCCGCCCCGCGTCTTTCGCGGCGAAAAAATCGTCGGTGTCGGTGAGCCCGAGCACACACGCACCGCTCGCGACCAGATCTTTGACCGCGGCATTTCCACCCACTTCGCGGATGCCGCGCCGGCGCCAATCGCGATGCCATGCCTGCGTCGCCTCCGCTCCCCTTTGCTGCCAAAGCGCGGCGTAATGGGTCAGCGTGGTGCCGAAAAGCGGTTTCGCGATTGCCATGCGGGAAAGGTCCGGCGCCTGCAACTGCCGTGCGATCTCGTCGGCGGTCGTGGCGGGCCCCAGATGCTCGGTATTGAAGATGAAGACGCGAAAGCGCGCAGCGAATCCGGCCCAATGACCGAGTGGATCTTTGTAGGCTGCCGGGATGCGGGCAAAACCGCTGCCTTGATACGGCTCCAGCAATCCGCGGTCCTGCAGATCCGCCATCCCGAGCAGCTCGTTGCTCCAAAATACATCGCAGCGCGGCGTGTCCTTCTCGCGCTGGATCAGCTCGGTGAGGCCGAGCGACTTCGTGGCTTCCGTATCAAACCGGATCGCCACGGGCAGGCCGCTGCGCCGCTCGAATTCCTTCAGGATCGCTTCGGAATAAATCGCGTCATGCGCGCAATACACGACCAGCGCATCGTTGCGACGGCTTCGCCAAAGGAGCACCGCGAGAGCGATGAGGGCGACGACAAGAAGGCGTGGGGCAAGTCGGGCGCGCGGCGACACCCGCCAGCAATGGCCGATTGCACCGGATGGGCGAAAGGAGGAATTTCGCGGCCCCCAGGTGAAAGTGGGCGGAGGTAGGCATTGGCAGGAGCGCGCAGACGGGCGCGTTGCTTCCGTTCAGAAAAGCGAGAGGTCCTTCGACTCCGCTTCGCTCCGCTCAGGATGACAGTGGTTTGAGAGGCGGCGCCTCACCGCGAGACGCTGCGGACGGCTACTTCTTCTCTGGCAGCGTATCGAAGTAGCGCTTGATCGTGTCGTGATAGCCGGGCGGCACCTGCTCCTGCTGGATCGCTTCGCTCACCCCCTGCTTCACCTGTTGGACCGCTTCGCGATACTCCTCCGTGCGAGCGCCGGTTTCGCCTACTTCCGCGGTTTTCCATTCGAGAAGCATCTTGCCGCCGGAAAGCTGCGAGGTCGCCTTCTCGGTCTTGAAGCCGGTTTCAACGCTGTCGTCCTCGGGCCGCTTTGCACCGTTGCCAATCCCCGGTCCCATTCCAGCCATGCCTTGCCCGGGTTCCTGCGAACTGCCCATCTTCGCGGCAAAGAGTTTGGCGTAATCGCCCATGCCGTTGCACTCCTTGCATTCGCCACCGTCGAGTTTCGCGCCATCGGCGAGCTGCTTTGCCATCTGCAGATTCTTGAGCGCCTCTTCGAGCTGCTTTCCGTCCTTCAATCCTTGTGCGAGCTGATCCAGTTCCTGCTGCGTCAGATTCAGCGAATCCATCGCGGCTTTCATGCCGTCTTTCGAGAGTTGCCCGAGCTTGGCGAGATCCATCTGCTCGAGAGCCCGCGCCAGCGCCGCGTTCACTTTCGGTGAATCGGCGAGCTGCTTCATTCCGTTTGCGAGCTGATTGAGCTTCTGCGCGAGCTGCTCCTGCGCGGCGCGCTTTTCCGCGGAATCAGGCTGCTCGGCGAGCTGCTTCATCTGCTCTCGAATCGCTTCGAGTTCCTTCTTCACTCCACTCAGGTCGCCCCGCTTCAGCTCCTCGCGCCACTGCTCGAGTTTCTTCGGATCCGCCTGGCCAAAGCTCTGCGCGGACTTGTCCAGAGCGTTGCGCAGCTGGTCGTTGCTCACTTTGCGCCAAAGCTCGCCGATCTCTTTCTGATGCTCGCCGAGTTGCTTGAGGTTCGCTTCGCGCTCGAGCGGCTTCGCTTGCTTGAAGGTCTTTTCCAGCTGGGCGAGCGCCTGTTTCACCTGCTCGGAGTCAGTCGCAGGCTGCTCGGCGATTTCCGCGCGTCGTACTTCGGTGAGTTTTTGGGTGGCGATCAGCCGTTGCTCCTGCGCGGAGACTTTCTGCCGTGCCGCCTCCTTTTTGAATGGGTCGAGTTGCGGGAGAAAAAGGACGCCCAAGCCGAGCATCGCGAACGTCAGAGCGCCGTCTCGCGCACCGCGCTGCCACTGGAACGGCAGAAGCTTGTCAGCTCGAAGGGTGGTGGCGCGCTGTTCCGCCTGCTGGACGACGACCGGCTGGAACTCACCAGGCGCGTCGTCCGCAAGCACTGCGGTGAGAAACAGTTCTTTGCTGCCGCTCCGCGCATCGATCAGGCGTGCCGTTTCGCGCGGGCTCGGCCGACGTAACACGACCAAGGCGCCGGCGAAGGCCAGGCCGGGGATCACCAGGAGCGACAGCGGCTGAAACCAGTTCGGCAGCAAAGCGAGCAGCCGGGAACTGAACAGCAAACAGGCGTACGCCCCGGCAGCGATCAGAAGTGCCAAATGGAAGCTCCGCCCGAAGCTGACGAGAACCTGCCGGCGGGCCGTTTGCCGAATCAATCGCTGGGTCTGGCTCATGCGCAGGTCACCTGTAACCGTCGCGCCGCACTGGCGCAACGTTATGCCACGCTGGCCTTGGGAGCGCGCACTGCCTTTTTGATTTTGCCATGCCGCTGGTCCACGAGCCGGGTCTTCCGCCTCCGGAGTTGCCGCGAGAGTTTATCGACGACCAAATCCATGGCGGCGTAGAGGTCGGAAGCGGATTCTTCCGCGTGAATGTCCGGGCCAGGAATGGCGAGATGAACTTTCACCGTGTAGCGACTCGCCGGTTTCGCCGTGTCATCGTGCACCAGGACCACGTGCGCGCCGATGATGTCCTCAGCCAGTGTCTCGAGCTGGAGGACTTTTTCGGCGGCTTGCTGGTGGATCGCCGCGGTAAGCCGCAGATGACGGGGGCTGAGATGGATTTGCATGACAACGGAACGGTCCACCCACCGGTTCTGGATGGCAAACCCATAGGAGAGCGCCGCTACAGCCCCGAATACAGCCGTGGTTGAACGCCGCAGCGAATCGGCGGTCATCTCATCCCTCAAATGCGCTGGTCCTTTAAACTCGCCCAAATCGCCGGAATCGACGTGCGCGTCCACGTGACGTTCTTCCTGCTGCTCGCCTTCTTCGGTTTCCGGGATTACGCGGCCGCGGGGACTTCCGCCGCGATCGAAGGTGTCATCTTCATCTGCCTGGTTTTCCTGTGCGTGCTCCTGCATGAGTTCGGTCACGCGCTCGCCGCGCGGCGCTATGGGATCCGGACGCCGGACATCACGCTGCTGCCGATCGGAGGTGTCGCGCGACTGGAACGGATGCCAGAGAAGCCCTCGCAGGAACTGGTCGTCGCGATCGCCGGACCGTTGGTGAATGTGGTGATCGCACTGCTGCTTTTCCCGCTGGTGCGTGGCGACCTGCATCCTCGCGTGATCGAGCAGGCGGGCGCGGGGCTGTTGCCGCGGCTCTTCCTCACCAACATCGTGCTCATTGTTTTCAATATGATCCCGGCCTTTCCGATGGATGGCGGCCGGGTGCTCCGCTCGCTGCTCGCGATGCGCTTGAACTACTCGCGGGCGACCAATATCGCCGCGACGATCGGCCAGTTGCTGGCGTTTGGCGGAGGAATGTTCGGCCTGCTGAACGGGCATCCGATGCTGGTGCTCGTCGCCATCTTCATCTACTTCGGCGCGCAGAGCGAAGCGGCGCACGCCCAGATGAAAGAGGTCTCCGTCGGTCTGCGCGTGCAATCGGCGATGATCACGCAATTCCGCGTGCTCCCGATCCATGCAACGCTGGATGAAGCGGTGGAAGCGCTGTTGCGGACATCTCAAGCCGACTTCCCGATCGTCGGTCCCGCGGGCGAGGTCCGGGGATTGCTCACCCGCGACGACCTCATTGTTGCTTTGCGCAAAACCGGCGCAACGACCCCCGTCTCGGAAGTGATGCGCGTCGATGTGCCGTCAGTGCATTACGGAATGCTCTTTGACCGCGCCGTTGCCGTTCTGCAGACGACCGGATTGCCCGCCGTGCCGGTGGTCGATTCGAGCGGGCGACTGGTTGGACTTTTCACGCCAGAGAACGTTGGCGAGTTGCTGATGGTCCGCAAAGCTTTGAACGATGGACCGTCTCCCGCTGTCGGAATTCCGCGAACGAATCCTCCGCCATTGCCCGTCTGATTCGCAGCGCCTATTTTCGTAAAACACATCGCTCTCAACCATGTTTCTCTCAATCCTCCTCTTCGCTTTTACGTTGATCATCTCGCTCTGGGCGACCGCCCGGGTGAAGAGCGTCTACCGCAAGTATAGCCAGATCCCGGCGTCTTCCGGGGTAACCGGAGCTCAGGCCGCTGCGGAGATCTTGCAACGCGCCGGCATCAACGACGTGGAGATCGTCCCGCACGACGAAATGCTGGGAGACCACTACGACCCGATCAACAAGCGGCTGGTCCTCTCAAATCAGAATTACCACGGCGATTCGCTCGCGGCTCTCGGCGTCGCCGCTCATGAGTGCGGGCACGCCATTCAGCACAAGATCGCGTATGCGCCACTCAGCTGGCGCATGACAGCAGTCGGTGCGACGAACTACGCGCAATATGCGCTCTATCTGCCTTTCTTCGGTGTGCTCACCGGAATGATGAACGGCTACACCGCAGCCGTGATTTCCTCAGCGGCGTGGGGCGTGATCATGCTCTTCAATCTGGTCACGCTACCGGTTGAGTTCGACGCGTCCCGTCGCGCGAAAGAGATCCTCGCCGGAATGGGTTACATCGCTGGGGAAGAAGAGATGCGCGGAGTGCGGAAGACGCTCGATGCCGCCGGCTGGACTTATGTCGCGGCGTTCATCACTTCGCTCGCTTACCTGCTCTACCACCTGCTGCCGCTCCTCCTGGGCGGGCGGCGGGACGAATAAGGTTAGCTGGAAAGCGGCGCCACCACTTTGGCGTAGCCGGGCTTGATGACCTGATAGATCAGGCGCAGTCGCTCATCGAAGTGCAGAAAGGCGCTCTTGATGGAGTTGATCGTAATCTTCTCCAGGTCGGCCAGAGCGAGGCCGAACTGCTCCACGGCGATCCCAAACTCCTTGGTCATGGTGGTGTCGCTCATCAAGCGATCGTCCGTGTTGAGCGTCACGCGGAAGCCCCGCTCATAGTAGAGCTTGAATGGATGCTCCGCCATGGAACGGACGGCACCGGTGTGGACGTTGCTCGAGAGGCACATTTCGAGCGGGGTGCGCCGGTCGAGGATGTATTGCGCCAGCGAGCCGAGTTTCACGATCCGGCCGTCAACGATCGTCATGTCGTCGGTAAGCCGCGTGGCGTGTCCCAGGCGGTGGGCGCCGCAAAGCTGCAGCGCCTGCCAGATGGACGCGACGCCGAATGCTTCGCCCGCGTGCAAGGTGCTGCAAAAATTGGCCCGCTGGATCGCGTGGAACGCCTCGACGTGCTTCTTCGGCGGATAACCCGCTTCTTCGCCTGCGAGGTCAAACCCGACCACTCCACGATGTCGAAAATCGATGGCCATCTCCGCCCATTCCAGAGAGTCGGTGTGGTTCCGCATCGCGCAAACGATCAGGCCCCACTCCACCCCGTATTTCTCACGACCGCGATGCAGCCCATCGAGCGCTGCCTGCACCACCGCTTCCGGAGTCAGACCAATGCCGGTGTGAAAACACGGCGCGAAGCGCACCTCGGCATAGACCACGCCGTCATGAAACATGTCTTCGATGAACTCGAAGGCGACCCGCTCAATCGCGCTTCGCGTCTGCATCACGGCGATGGTGTGACTAAACCCTTCCAGATACTCCGGCAGACTGCCTTTGTTTGCCCCACGATGAAACCAGGCCCCGAGTTCCTCGGCATTGTCGGTCGGTAGCCCGGCGTAACCGCAAGCTTGGGCAAGATCGATAACTGTCTGCGGTCGCAAGCCGCCGTCGAGGTGTTCGTGGAGCAATACCTTCGGCAGTTGCTGGAGCAAGGCAGAGTCTAGCTTCATGGGGCGCCAGCCTCAGGGGCCGCTTCGCAAAAGACAAGCGGGTGGGCCTTCTGCTACCGCGAAACAGATGCCGTGGTGACTCCCGGGAGTAGTGGGATCAGGAAGGTTTCCAATCGCATCGATATCTCTTCGAAGCCGCCAAGGCCTACGTCAGCGGCACGAGTCCGAAAGATCGAGGAAGGTGAGCAGCATGGAAGAGTCGCTGTAGCGATCTCCTTGCAGCGTGAGCGAAGAACATCCGCGCACCGAGTCGCCGGCGATTCGGTCGCTAAGATGAAACCGGCTCGCGCGCAATTTCTCCCCGCCTCCCTACTCCTGGCCGCTGCAGCCTTGACCGCCTGCACTACACCGGACACCGCAACGACGCCTGTCGAGGGCTCATCCCAGGGAACCATGGTGGCTCTCACTCGCCCGGCGTCGGGCAGTCGAACCGGTCCGTCGGTCGAGGTCTCCGGCGATCCGGAAGGGATCATGCGCCGCAACGGCAGACTCTATTATCTCAAGGATCAGGGAGCGACGTTGCTCACCCTTGGCCAGCGCGTGACGCCGAGTCTCTACCTGGAGAAGAATGGTGAAGTAACCCTCGCAGACGGCCGCCGCGTCCGCGTGCGCGAAGGCGACATGGTCACGCTCGGCGGCGAAGTCCGCGAGGCGCCGAGCGCTGTCCGCTAATCAGAATCGGAGCCAGTGTCCGTACAAGAAAAGAGCCGGCGCGCCCTCGCGCCGGCTCGTCCTTTTAGAGGGCTTGTTCTTAGAGGTCCTTCGCCTTCTTGTAGAGCTTGGTCGCGATTTCCATGATCTCTTCCGGCGCGTAGTTCGGCGTGAAGCTGGAAGCGATCCCCGCGAGATGCGCGAGGTCTCCACCGGCGGGTGGCGCATCGACGAATTCAAACTGATCGCTGCCACCGAGCCCTTCGGTATAAGCCGCTGGCGCCGTGCCGCTCCAGATCGTGGCCGCGTCGCGGTAGTCATTCGGCGAGAAGCGATAAAGCTTCAGATGCGAGCCTTGCTCCATGAAAGCGCGCGCTTCGGGGAAGACAGAGTTGCCAATGTTGGGGATCGGCAGCATCTCGCTCATCTTTACACCGGTCAGCGTTTCCAAGGCACGGGCGTAAGCCATCGCGTGGACACCGCCGCGGACGAACAGATAGCCGAGCATCGTGCGCGCGGCAGGGTTGTCCGTCATGTTATAAACGCGGAGCTTCTGGGTCCGCGCGCCGTTCTCGAGGAAGAAGTTGTGCAGCAGATCGAGGATCAGGTTTCCCGAAGAGAAAACATAATCGCCGGTCCACGGCATGCCGCGCGAATCCACCGGCAGCGCAGTCTGTGCCGCGGCGATGTAGTGGCCACCGAAGGTGCCGCCGGGAAGGTCTTTCCATGGTGCGCCGAGCGGATCTTCGGTGTCGTCGAAGTCGACGCGCGGACCATTGAGGAGCGAGTTGATCGCGGCGGAGACGATCTCGATGTGGCCGCCTTCTTCCGCGGCGATATTCGAAATCAGCGAGTAGTAGGGCTTGATCTTGTCCCTGCCGCGCATGTTGAAGGACTGGAACGTGTAGTTCATGATCGTGGACATTTCGCCGAAGCGTCCGCCCAGGAGTTCCTGGACATTGCGAGCGGCGATCGGGTCCACCTCTGGAGAGGCGGGCAGTTGGACGGGGAGTTTATCGATTCGTAGAAACATGGCTTTTGGTTTTTCGGATTGGCTGAGCAGCAGAATCGGCGCTGACGCCAATCCCGCGGGTGCCCCGAAGCTGCCAGCGGCCCTTGCTCATAGGGAAAGACTTTGTTCTTATCCGGCCGATAGCCAAATCCTATGGAAGTGCACCAGCTCCGTTATTTCGTCGCCGTCTCCGAGGACGGGAATTTCTCGCGCGCTGCGGAGCGGATGCGCGTTGCGCAGCCGTCGCTCAGCCAGCAGATCCAAAAGCTGGAGGCGGAAATCGGCCAACCTTTGTTCGACCGGCTCTCCCGCGGAGTTACACCGACCGAAGCGGGCCGGCGTCTGCTTACTTTCGCGCGCAAAATCCTCACGGATCTCGCCGACGCGAGACGTTGCGTGGACGAGTATCGCGACGCGGTAGCCGGAGGCGTTTCGGTTGGGATAATCCCGACGATCGCACCTTACGTCCTGCGGCCGGTGCTTGCTGCGTTTCGCACCCAGCATCCACAGGTGAAAGTGGAGGTGCTCGAAGACGTGACGGACAGCCTGGTGCGCGCGCTCGAGGACGGTGAGATCGACCTCGCGATCGTCTCCACCTGCCGCAGCGGCTCGGCGGTTCACCGAGAGCTGTGGCTGCGCGAGCCTTTGCTGGCGGCGTTGCCCGAGAGCCATCGGCTTGCCAAACGAAAACGGCTCTCGTGGGAAGAGCTGCCGGATGAACCGTTCCTCATGCTGCACGAGACGCACTGTCTTTCGCGGCAAATCCAACGCTGGTGCAGCCGCCATGGCATCCGGGCAAGCGCGGCGCTGCCGGCGGTGCAACTTTCGACAGTCATCGCCATGGTCGCAGCTGGACAAGGCATCTCCCTGGTTCCCGCCATGGCGGTGCCGCTCGAGACCGGGCGCGGCTGCGCCTTCGTCCCGCTCGGCGACTCTGCGCCGCAGCGCGAGATCAATATCCTGCGTAACCCGGTTCGCTTTCGCAGCAAGGCCGCCGCCGCGTTCTCTGAAGTCGCGAGGGAAACGATCGGGCAAGCAGTTCCGGCAGAAACGAAAAACGGAACCTGATCGCGCGGCCACGCTGGACATCGAGCGCTTCCGCTTGGACAACATCTGTTCCCTTCCGCATGCGCGTCACGTTGTTCGTTCCCTGCTTCATCGATTCCCTCTACCCCGGAGTGGCCATGGCGATGGTGAAGGTGATTGAGCGACTCGGGCACGAGGTCGATTACCCGGAGGGGCAAACGTGCTGTGGCCAGCCGCCTTTCAACTCCGGTTATTGGGACGAAGCGCGCGCTGTGGCAGAACGGCAGTTGGCCGTCTTTCGCGATGCCGAAGTGGTGGTCTCCGGCTCCGGCTCGTGCGGCGCGATGTTCAAGGTTTTCTACCCCGAGCTTTTCGCAAAGACGGCTCAGGAAAGCGCAGCCCAGGCGCTTTCCGCGAAGACTTACGAGTTCTCGGAATTCCTCGTAAGCAAGCTCGGCGTTCGGGATGTCGGCGCGACGTTTGAGGGCAAGGTGACGTTTCACGATGGCTGCCACGGCTTGCGCGAACTCGGCACGAAGGCCGCGCCGCGCGAGCTACTGCGGCATGTGAAAGGGCTGGAGCTGATCGAGATGGGCGAAGCAGAAGCGTGCTGCGGCTTCGGGGGAATGTTCGCCGTGAAGTTTCCGCAAATCTCCACGGCCATGGCGGAGGTGAAGTGCAATTCGATCGTCGAAACGGGCGTCGAATATGTGGTCAGCAACGACTCGAGCTGCCTGATGCAGATCCAGGGTTATCTCAGCCGACACAGTCCGCGCGTGGTGAAAAGCCTCCACCTCGCCGAAGTGCTCGCCCGGACCTAACCTGCGGTTGCCCGCCAGCGCGCTCGTCCTTATCCTCCTGACATGACCGCCGAGGCTGTCCCGTACCTTACCGAGCAGCAGTATCTCGAAGCTGAATCCCGCGCCGAGACGAAGAGCGAGTATTTCGACGGCGTGATGTACGCGATGGCCGGCGCGAGTGATCCGCATGAACTCGTGTCGATGAACTTCGCTGGCGCCTTACTGAATCATCTCCGTGGCAAAGGCTGCCGCGTTTTCAAGTCCGATATGAAGGTGCGGATGACCTTCCTTGAGAAGCCGTTTTACCGCTACCCGGATGTGTTCGTGGCCTGCGATCCGGCGGATAATCATCGCCTTTACCGCGAGCGGCCAAAGCTGTTGATCGAAGTCCTGTCCAACGATTGGGATGACGGGGCGATGGCAAAGTTCATCGGATACCGCTCGATCCAAACCGTGGAAGAGATCGTGTTCGCTGATCCGAACGCCGAGGCCCCGATTGTCTATATTTCTCGCCGGGCTGAAGGGTGGGACCCCGTTGAGATCGTGCGCGGAACGGAGTCGCGGTTCACGCTGCGCAGCGTCGGACTGGAGATGAGCGTTGCCGATCTGTTCGTCGTCTGAGTTGCCGAATGTCCGCCGCCACGCAATTCCATACCGACGCCGATCGGACGACCGCTGACGAACCGCGCCGCGCGTTCATTCGCAAGGCGCTGCACGGCTATGAGATCAAGCGCGACGAGAGCAAGGCCGCTTTCTCGGACTGGCAGCAGGCGCGCGATGCCGCGGCAGCGATCAAGTACGAAGGCGTCAACCGACTTGATGCCTACTTGCGCGAGTTCGAGGAGAAGTTCACCGCGCGCGGAGGAAAGGTTTTCTGGGCCAGCACCAGTGCTCAGGCGCGCGAGTACATCCAGACGCTCGCCCGCGAGCGCGAGGTGAAATCGATCATCAAATCAAAGGCGATGACCAGCGAGGAGATCCACCTCAATGAGGCGCTGGAGCAGGACGGCTACGAAGTCGTGGAGAGCGATCTCGGAGAGTTCATCCAGCAGCTTAAACACGAGCCGCCGTACCACTTCGTTTTTCCGTGCATGCACCTCAAGCGCGACGAAATCAGCGCGCTGTTTGAGAAGGAACTCGGAAGCGCTCCGACGGATTCCCCCGAGGAACTCACGATGATCGCGCGCCGGTTTTTGCGCCGGCAGTATTTGAAAGCGGACCTCGGAATCTCCGGCGCGAACTTCATCGTCGCGGAAACCGGCATGATCTCGATCACCGAGAACGAAGGGAATGCGCGCCTCACCACAGCGATGCCTCGGATTCACATCGCGCTCGTTGGCATCGAGAAGGTGATCCCGAAGCTGGCTGATCTCGCGTTGCTCCTGCCGATGCTCGCGATCGGGGGAACGGGGCAGCATCTCACCTGTTACAATTCGATGTACGGCGGCCCGCGGCAGGAGGGCGAAGTGGACGGTCCGGAGGAGTTTCACGTCGTGCTGCTCGACAATCACCGCACGCGCCTTCTCGCCGATGCGCAGCAACGCGACGCGCTCCATTGCATCCGCTGCGGCGCATGCCTGAATGTCTGCCCGATCTTCAAGAACATCGGCGGTCACGCTTACGGCACGACTTATCAGGGTCCGATTGGCAGCGTGATCACGCCACACTTCCGGGGCTTGCAGGATTGGAAACATCTGAGCGCCGCCTCGTCACTCTGCGGCGCCTGCACCGAAGCGTGCCCGGTGAAGATCGATATTCATCACCACCTGCTGCACAACCGTCGCAACGCGGTCGCGGAAAAGAAGGTGTGGTGGGAGCGCATCATCTGGTTCGGCTTTGTGCAACTTATGAGCCGACCGTGGGCTTACCGTCTGTCCACGCGGTTTGCGCCGCTTGGTCAATGGTTGCATCCGTTTTTGCAAAACAGCGGCCTTGATCCGCTCCACGCCTGGACCAGCACCCGGGAGTTTCCGCAAGCAGCCACGACCAGCTTTGGCGATCTCTGGCGCGCGCGAAAGGTCGGTTCGAAATGAGTGGCGATCGGGAAGCCATTCTCGGCCGCATCGCCGAAGCATTACGCGAGGAGGCGCCGCGGCATCATGAGCACGTCGGGAATGGCAGGCACGCGTCCGCGGCTCCCGCCTTTCAGCAATGGCTGCCGCCGGTCGGAGCCTCCCACGCTGCGCGGCTGGAACTCTTTTCCCAGCTTTGCGAAGTGCTGCGCACTGAGTTCAAGCATTGCGCAAACGCCAATGCCGCGGCGAAGCACATCGCCGCGCTGGCGAAAGAAGGGAACTGGCGCCGCATCGCGCTACACGCTGGCGAGTTAAACGATGCCGTTGCGGCGCATCTGCCTCCGACGCTCGACCTCATGCGCATCGAGAGCGGCTACGATCGTGATGCTCTCGAATCGTGTGACGCCGGCCTGACCGAATGCGAATCGCTCGTCGCGCAGACCGGTTCGGTGTGCGTCACCTCCCGCAGTTCCGGTGGTCGCACCTTGAGTGTTCTGCCGCCGCACCACATCGTGCTCGCGCGTGAAAATCAGTTAGTCGCAGATCTTACTGCAGCCTACGCGGAGCTAGCGCAGAAGTATGGCAGCAGTTACCCAAGCTTCCTCGGCTTCATTAGTGGACCCAGTCGCACGGGAGATATTGAACGCATTCTCGTCCTGGGAGCGCACGGTCCGAGGAGACTTACCATTCTTCTGGTTCCATAACAGAAGCGCTAAGTCGCGTCCGTTCGCCGGGTGGGCTAAGCTGCAGACTTGACACTACTCGCCGGGACAACCTTAACTCGCGGCCGTGTGGCAGACGTGGCTGGAGGAATTTCCGGCCGGGGACGCCCCCGAATTGAGGAACATCATAATGAAACAAGTATGTATTGTTGCGGTTGTCACGGCGCTCGCATGCGGTCTCTCGACCAGCAGCTTCGCCGCTGAAAAGAAGAAGATAGAAACGCCAGCCGCTACTCCGGCTGAGCCCAGGAAAGCTCGCGAAGAAAAACCTGCGCCCGACTCTGCTGCGGCGGATACCCCGGCAAAAACCCGGCCTACTTCGTTTCACGGCGACGTGGTTAATCTCGACCCGAAGGCGAAGACGTTCACGTTCATGAACAAAGACGGGAAGCAGCGCGTTTTCGCCGTCACTGATAAAACGACGGTGACCAAGGATGGCGCACCCGCGAACTTCAGCGCTATTACCGCCGGCGCGTATGTCACGGGCTCCTATATCAAGACACCGGACGGCAGGATGGAATGCGTGACCGCAAAGGTCGGACCAAAGGCAACGAAAGCGGCGACGACGGAAGTAAAGAAGCCCTGACAATCTTCCGCCTTTATCCCTCCGCAAAGCCGGCGCCCGAGATCCTCGGGCGCCGGCTTTTTTTTGTCCGACCGACCCCGCGATAAGCCTTCCTTGACGCCGGTGCCCTAAGAAACTTCACCGCTTGCGCTTCTCTCTGCGCGACGACTACTTTCGCGACCATGCAGACAGCCACTATTCGGTCTGACACTCCCCCGGCGATCACCACGCTTCCGCGTGCCGTTCCTCCGCCCCGCTTTCGTGCTCCGAAGAAGAACATTCCGCAGACGCCGGTCGAGCGGAGTCACATTCTTGAGTGCTGTCGCGCTTACGTTGCTGAGCATCAGCCGGTGCCGCCACTTCCCACCGAAGAGCTGAAAGTCCACGCCGACCGGCTCGTTGAGCAGCTCGGCTGCAGCCCCCTTTACCGCGACTACATCGGCGTCCTGCTCAACAACGAAATGTGGCGGGAGCAACTCGCCGGCGTCCCGTTCGAGCGCCGCTTGCTGCTGCTGCCAAAGTGCCTGCGCGTGGAGAGCAAATGTCCCGCGCCGTTCGATGAATTCGGACTGCTCTGCAAACAGTGCGGCCTTTGCTCCATCCAGGATCTGCAGGCGGAAGCGGAGCGACTCGGCTACGCGGTGCTCGTCGCGGAAGGCAGCGCGATCGTCATGTCGCTCATCCAGACCGGGAAGATCGAGGCGATCGTCGGCGTCAGTTGCCTGAGCGTTTTGGAACGTGCGTTTCCTTACATGGAAGCCGCTGCAATCCCCGGCGTCGCCGTCCCCTTGCTGCAGGACGATTGCATCGATACGACGGTCGATCTCGATTGGATTTGGGATTACATCCATCTCACCAGCGAGGATCAAACCCGCCGGCTTGATCTCAGCCAGCTCCGCGATGAGGTCGATTTCTGGTTCACCCCGCTGAATCTGGACTCGATCATGGGACCTGCCGAAGGAGCGACCGAGAAGCTCGGCCGGGAGTGGCTTGCCCGAGCAGGCAAACGCTGGCGCCCCTTCCTGACGGTTGCCGCTTACCAAGCCTTGCGGGTGACACCTGGTGCAGCAATTCCCGAAGACCTGCGCAAGGTCGCCGTCGCCGTCGAATGCTTCCACAAAGCCTCGCTCATTCACGACGATATCGAAGACGAGGACGCGCAACGTTACGGCGAGAAAACCCTTCATGAAGAGCACGGGGTCGCCGTCGCCCTCAATGTCGGCGACCTGCTGATTGGTGAAGGTTATCGCCTGCTCGCTTGTTGCCAGCTCGGCGCGGAGCAAAAGACCGCATTGATCCGCATCGCTGCGGAAGGCCAGCGCGAACTCTGCCGAGGCCAGGGCGCAGAGCTCGTCTGGGCGCGGAATCCTGTGCCGCTCAGTTCGCTCGCGGTGCTGGATATCTTCCGACAGAAGACAGCGCCCGCGTTTGCCGTTGCGTTGAAGCTCGGTGCGATTTACGCGGGCCAACTCGACGAAGTGGACGAGACGCTGAGCGCCTACAGCGAGGCACTCGGGATCGCCTATCAAATTCGCGACGATCTCAGCGACATGGGTGCCGCGGGCGAAACCGACGACATTGCCGGCCTGCGGCCAAGCCTGCTCCTGGCCACAGCCTACGAACGAGCCGCGCAGGAAGCTCGCGGCCACGATGCGGCGCTTACCGCCAAACGTGAACCGCAACGCCTTGCGCTCGAAGCCCACTGGCGCCGCTTGAGCACGTCCTCGCCCACCGAGATCGAAGAGCTTTATCTCGAGCTCGGCGCCGACACCCGTTGCCGCGACCTGCTCGAACGTTACAAAGAAGAAGCGATCCGCTCGCTGCGCGACGTGGAGAACGCGAACCTCAAGGGCCTGCTTCGCCGCGTGCTTGGCAAGATCTTCAACGACGCGGAGATCAAAGGCTGGTGCAAGGAATTCGAAGACAAGAACCTTGTGGCTTCGCCCGCAGTCGGCGAGCCGGCGGCGGCCGCCTGACGCTTGTCCGCGCGTCAATCCGGTCCTACGGTGCGCCCATGAGCGCCGCTGAAATCATCGAGCAGATTAAGACGCTGCCGGCGGATCAACAAGGCGAGGTGCTTCGCTATCTGCAACAATCCAAGCCAGTCGAGTCGCACGGTGGCGTGAGGTACGCGGAACCCGCCGCATTCGAGGCCGCGGCCCACCGGGTCTTCGAAAAGCACGACGAACTGCTGCGGCGGCTCGCCCAGTGAGCGAGCCGCTTTTTCTTTCCCTGACCCAAGTGTTGGAGCTGCATCGGCGTTCGCTGGCGCGGCACGGCGGCTCGGAAGGCTTCGCGACTGCGGTGGAATGGAGTCAGCAATCATCCAGCCGCAACAGCTCTACTTCTACCCCGGCGCGGACCTGCACGAGATCGCCGCTGCCGATGCATTTCACCTGGCCGAATCACAGGCGTTTATCGATGGGAACAAACGAACCGCAATCGGCGCGGCGATGATGATCGCGATCTCGCAGCGACTGCTCGACCGCCCCGGCTTGGCGGCTTTGTTGCGCACGCTTTTTCCGGCGTGAGCCTTCGGCTCGAAATGCTCCAGGTGGCGCGGCTTGCGCCGAAGATGCTGGGCGATTCCGCGGAGCTGGTGCGCGGGTTTTTGCAGCGGCAGTTCACTCCGACGGGCGGTGGCAGTGACCGCAGCGGGCGGCCGGATCTTTACTACACGATCTTTGCCCTCGCCGGGCTCCAGGCGCTTCAGGCCGAGCTGCCGTCGGATCAGGTGGAGAGCTATCTGCGAGAATTTGGAGAGGGCGCGGCGCTGGATTTCGTGCATCTCGGGGCGCTCGCGCGCTGCTGGTCCGCGTTTGGCCCGGATCGATTCCCGGCGCAGGCCGTCGATTCCCTGCTGGCGCGGATTGAAACGTATCGTTCACGCGACGGCGGCTATGACGCCGAGCCCGGATCGGCACACGGCAACGCCTATGCGTGTTTCGTCGCCCTCGGCGCGTATCAGGATCTGAATCGCGCGCTCCCCGAGCCGCTCGGCATGGTGCAATGCCTCAAGCTGCTCGAAACACCCGACGGCGCATGGGCGAACGCGCGCGGTTTGCGCAACGGCTCAACTAACGCCACCGCGGCGGCCGTCACGCTGCTCACCCAGCTTGGAATGCCGATCAAC
>JAQGOK010000047.1 GCA_028293645.1 Chthoniobacter sp. | reverse complement strand
AGCTGGAACGTCGCGGACGCCGGTTCCGCGACAGGCCCCTTTGGCACGCCGCTTTCCGCCATCCCGCGGGTCATCGCCAGCTCCACTTCCTGATCCGCCGCGACCAGTGCAGTCCGGCCGGAAGTCAGAGCGCGGCGAATGGGCGACGCGCCGGCACTCGAGCGGTTTGTCGCAACCAGCGGACCGACGACGCTGGTGGTCTGTTTCGGCGGAGCGACTTCCAACCGTGTGGGCCTGGCGGTCGCGTCAGCTTTCGAAGCAAAGAGCACGCGCTGTGGCTTCGCAGGCTCGGGGTCGCCGCGGCGAGACACCTTCGCCATCAAGTTCCCGTGCGCATCGGACAGCGCTTTTGGCCGCTCCGCTTTGACCAGAATGACTTCGGGTTCTGGCGCCGACTTCCGCAGGCGCGGCAGCTTGCCCGCGATGATGTTCACTTCCGTTCCGGTGGGAGTCTGCTCGAAGAGCTCGACCACATCCTTGGAGCGCATGCGGATGCAGCCGTAGCTGACAGCCTTGCCGATGCGGTCTTCCTCGACGGTTCCGTGAATGTAGATGCCGCGCGCCTTCGCATTGGAGTTTTGGGATTCCAGACCCTCCAGCCAAAGGATGCGGGTGACAATCGGATCGCGGCCAGGCGCGTTCACCGGCAGGATTTCACCGGTCGCGTGCCGGCGTTTCATCACGGCGCCCATGACAAGATCATCACCAATCTTCTCATAGACCCGATGCCGTCCGATGGGGGTCTTGTAGCTACCCCAACTATCCCCGAGTCCGAACTTCGAGGTCGAGATTGGGAACTTTTTGATCAGCCCTCCGTCTCGAATCAGGGCAAGCCGCTGGTCCGCGACGCTGATGATGATCTCCGCGCCCGCGGGCGTGGCAGCTTGTTCCTCCAGCCCGTACCCGGTCGTCGCCCATACGAATGCGATCCCGAAAAAGCGCCCAAGCTGATGTGTGATTCCCTTCACGGCCGGGGACTTAGCCTCTTTATCCGACCCCTGCAACCTCCTAAACCGCCTTCGCGCCTATCGGGGCGCGTCCGGCACGAGCACGCAACGGAAGCCGAAGATCACGTCGCGTTCGCCTCGATCGACCACGTTTCGATAGGATGAACGCAGCTCCGCGGGCGACGCCGTGGCCCATGAGCCGCCACGGAGCACGCCCCAATCCCGCGGGTGTGCGCCGCCTTTGTAGCTGTCCAGGCACCATTGCCAGACGTTGCCGCCCATGTCGCCCAAGCCCAGCTTGTTGACCCCAAATGCGCCCACCGGGGAGGTCTGCGCGAATTCGTCCCGATACCCGCTGATCACGCTGATGCCCGCGCGCCGGACCGAGCCGTCGGCGAAGTTACCTGCGCCCGGTGGTGGCGGCCAGTGGCGTCCCCAGGGAAAGTCGCTGGACTTCCCGTCGCGCTGCTCCGGCGTTTCGCGGCCTTCATCCGGCAGGCCGGCGCCGGCGCTCCATTCGAGATCCGTCGGCAAACGGTAACTTTGGCCGCTGCTGAGTTGGCCGGCGGCGATCTCCTTGCGCGTCAACCATTCGCAAAAGGCCGTCGCATCTTCACAGTTCACTCGCACGACCGGATGGGTTGAATCCTGCGGGAAATCAGCGACTGAGCGGGCCCGCCCGGTGTCGGCGCAGAATGCGTCAAAATCCTGGGTGCGAGTCAGCCAGACTGACATGAGGACCTCGCCGATCGGCACGAATTGCATCCCGAGCGTATTCACCCACGGCGCGCCGCGCTGAGGTCCTGAACGCTGGACGAACCGCGCGCCGAGAAACGTTTGCTCGCCCGGTGCCACGCGGCCGGTCACCTCGATCGGTTTGAAGCCGGCCAGACGCAGCTCGTATCGGACATCGCCGGGCTCCACCTCGGCGATCGGCAACGGCGTTTTGCCGAGCTCGACGCCGTTCGCGAAGACCAATGCTCCGACCGGTTGACTGGTGATCTTCACGCTGCCGCCGAGGAATTCGAACTTTTCCTCGACGCTCTGATCGCGTCGCACCAGCACGGTCCGCCGCGTCTCCGGCCATTGCCGATACTTCGCGATGACCTCATGCGATCCCTCGCTCAAGGCAAGTTGCAGCGGAGCGACGCCCGCCGGTCTGCCGTCCACGATCAGCTCCGCGCCTGACGGAACACTTGAGATCTGCAACGCGCCGGAGGCGAATTCGAGCGCGGTCTCGGTCAGCTCCCCGCGCCGAATCTCGAGCGGGGTGCGCTGTTCACGCCCCTCGTGATTTGCGACGAGTTCGTAAGTGCCGGTGGGCAACCCATCCACCTCGGCGGGAGTGCGTCCGGTCCGCAGGACCTGTGCGCCTTCACGCACCTCGAACGCTGCGCCGGCGGGAACCGACGTAATCTGAGCGCGTCCGAGCGCTCGCTGCAGGCGCAGCTTCGGCGCGCGGAACTCCGCGCTCCCATTCACTTCGAATGGCACGTCGAGCGGCTCGTATCCGGCGAGCATCACATGGGCGGAATGCGTCCCCGTTTTCAGCTGATCGAAACGCGCCGGACTGCGGCGCAGGATGCCGTCGCACACGATCATCGCGCCGGGCGGTTCCGTCTCGAAAACCACCGCACCGCGGGCCGCGCGCTGCATGCCCAGGTAAGAGCCCGCAGCGCTGGTCACCAGCAGTGCCAGGGCGCCGAGAACGAGGACTTTCGTCCGCGACCAGCGGCGCTTCAGTGGACGACCGTCGCGCACGCGGGCGAGGTCTTCGTGCATCTGTGCCGCACTCGTGTAGCGCTCCGAAAGGTCGTTCGCGCAGGCGCGCAAAAGCACGTCATTGAACTGCAGCAGGCCGGTTTTATCCGGGAGCTCATCCAGCCGAGTGCTCACCGCCGGGAAGTCCATGCGATCCTTCCCCATCGCGAGTTCGTATAAAACCTTGCCGAGGCTGTAGACGTCCGCCTGGACGCTGCCGGGCCCTTCCGGCGGCACGTAACCTTCGGTGCCGACGTACGAATCCTGTCCGCTCGCCGCAACCAGACCGATGTCCGCAATCTTCGGCACGCCGCCGACGAAGATGATGTTCGCTGGCTTGATATCGCGATGCACCAGGCCTTGCCGATGCAACGCCGCGAGTGCGCTGGTGAGCGAAAGTCCGATCGTCACGCATTCATCCACGAACAGCCGCGAGCGTCGCGAGAGCTCGGTCTTCAGCGTCTTCGGGATGTAACGCCGCGGATCGATCGCCTCCGCGGCGAGGTGATCGTCCGCCAACTCCATCACGTAGTAGAAGAAGTGCCCGTCTTCATCCCGGCCGACGTGCAGGATATCGACGAAGCCCGGATCCTCGCGCGAGAACGGCTCGAACTTCGCCATTCCTTCGAACTCACGCTGGAACGCCTTTTCGCTCTCGAACGTTCGGCGATCCACGATCTTCACCGCGCGCCACGTTCCGGTGACCGAGCGTGCCAGCCAGATCTCGCCATACGATCCGCGCCCAATGCTGCGAACCATCTCATGGTTCGGCACATGGGGAGTCGGAGTGGAAACGGGCATGCCTCGCAGGAAAGTGCGCGCGAGTGTATCGCGCCGACGCACAACGCTCAAACACGCATTGCGGGGACCGACTTTAACCGCAGAGGACGCAAAGAACGGACAGGGCCGCAGAGGTGTGAACTTCAAACTTCCTTCTCTGCGGCCCTCTGCGTCTCCGCGCCTCTGCGGTTAAGCTCGCTCCTTGTCCATTGCCGCGACTTCCTTTTTCAACAGCGCGCTGACCCGGTGCTTGGCGAGATAGACTTGGGCGATGTTGACCCGCAATTCCGAGGCGACTTTGGCCGCTCCCCAGCGCTTGATCACGCAGCAGTCGAAGATCTGGATCTGCCGCGCGCTGACCCGGCGTTTCACCCGCTCCAGCGCAGCGTCAAAGAGGTTGCGTTTCCACTCCGCATCCCAGACCGACTCACTGATCTCCGGAGCTGGCACTCGCTCGATGGTGGCGGTGCCGCGCCGGCTCGCGTCGGCAGCGCGACCCTTCGGTTCCGCGCCGCGATCGCGTTTGCGGAACTGATCGGCGATCCGCCAGCGAGTGGTGTGGAGCAGCCAGCTTCGGAACGGTCCCGCTTTGCGGTCGTACTTGCCGATGTTTTTGGCAATCGTGATCACCGTCTCCTGGACGACTTCCTGCGCCTCGTCTTCCCGCAAGCCGGCCTTGCGCGCGACGCTGTAGATCAGGCGCCAGTAGGTGTCGAAGAACTCCTGCCAGTTCCGCTGGTCCTGCCAGTCGCCGAGCTTCTGCACCAGGCTGAGCCGCGTCGCCTGCCAGCGCTCGGCGCGGGTTCTGCCGGTGCCGGAGGAGGGTGGAGCCATGGTGTCGAGTGACTCGCCGAACGTCACCGCTGCGGCGGAGTTCGGTCGAACGAAAAAAGACGCGAGTCGGTGAAAGATTCGGCGGGCGCGCGCGTTTCCTCCGCCAATCGTATGCACCTCGCTCGCCTGCTTCGTCTCCGAAACCTCTCCGCCGCCACCGCGGCCACCCTGCTGCTCGCCTGGCCCGCCCGCGCCGATCTGCCGCCCGCGCGGCTGGTGCTGAGCACGCCGAAGATCGAGCCGACGACGACCTTCGAGATCCGCTTCAACAGCCCGATGGTCCCGAACACGCAGGTCGGCAAACCCGTCGATCCGTCGCCGGTGGAAGTGCATCCGGCGGTGAAAGGCCGCTTCGTCTGGCTGAGCTCGCGGAGTGGGGCATTCGCGCCGGAAGAGCCATTGCCGCTGAGCACCACGTTTCGTTTTGCGCTCCGCGAAGGGCTTACTGATGCCGCAGGCAAGACGCTTCCCGGCGAGTTCGATGGCACCTTCGAAACTCCGCTATTCGCGCTTAAGGGCTGGCATACGCGCACTTACATTTCCGAGAACGATGCGCCTGCCGAACCGCGCTTCAGCCTTCTCTTCAACGCCGACGTGGAGCCCGAGCGGATCGCCGGCTCGATCCGCTTCCTTGCCCGGGATGGGCGCAAGATCGCGGCGCAAGTCATCCGCGCGGAACCGAAGACCCGGGCCGATCACGCATTCCCCATATACCGCAGCAACGACCGGTCACTGCTGACCTGGGCGGATCGTTTTCGGCAGCGCCTTCCACCCTCTCAAGCCGCGTCCACCGAAGTGCCGGCAGTGCGCGCGAATCAGGTGGTCGTCACTCCGGTCACGCCGCTCCCAGTCGGTGAAAAGTGGAAGCTCGTCCTCGATCAGGGACTCGCTGCATCTGAAGCGCCGTTGAATCTGCTCGAAGCGGTCGAGATCCCGATCGGGACCGTGCGTCCATTTACCGTGCAAAAGGTGGCGGCAGATAACGACGGCAGCACCGGGCGTCGCGTGCTCATCACCTTCTCCAAGTCGTTGAGCAAAGAGATCACGCCCGAGACGATCAGCCGTTGGATTCAGATCACGCCATCGCCCGCCGATCTGGCCGCGCAAGTCAGCCGTTCGCACATCACGTTCACCGGCGCCTTCGAGCTGGAGAAACAATATGCGGTCGAGGTGAAGAGCGGGCTCGCGGCGTTGCAACCGTTCACGCTCGTCGAGAGCGTCGGCGAGACCGTGGAGTTCGAGCCGATCGCTCCTTCCCTGGCGCTGGAAGATTTCGCCACGCACCAACTCAGCACCGGCACCCGGCGGTTCCATCTGAACGCGCTCAACGTTCCGCGCCTGCGCGTGTCCGCGAAGGTTTTCCAACCCGAGACGCTGCCGTTCGCGCTGACCGCCTATGACGAATATCTCAACGCCCCGCACGGCGGCAGCGGGAAGATCGATCCGGCCAAAGTCGCGGGCAGCACGGTCTTTCAGCGCGACCTGGACGGCACCGAACAGATCGATCGGCAGCGTGGTTTGGTGATCGATTGGGACGAAATCCTCGGAGCCGGCAGGAAAGGCGTGGTGCTGCTCACGGCGGAGCAGATCGGCGCAACGACGGATCAACATCCGGGCGTGCAGGCGATCGTGCAGGTGACCGATCTCGGCGTGGTCTGGAAAGCCGCGCCGTCCGAGACCTTCGTGCACGTCTTCTCGCTGGCGAGCGGGACCAGCCTCGCCGGGACCAAGGTCCGGCTCGTCTCCGCGGATCACAAGATGACCGCGCCGGTGCTCACCGATGAAAGCGGTGTCGCGCGCATCGGCCCCCGCGGAGAAGCCCGCTGGTTGCTCGCCGAGAAGGCCGGCGACATGCACCTGGTCCCGCTCGAGCACGGCGAAAACCAGCTCTCGCTCTACCATTACAAGATACCGTTCCGCGACGCTGCCGATGGGGACGAAGAGGACGCGCCGGACAGCGGCCGACAGGTTTTCCTCTTCACCGAACGCAACGTTTATCGCCCAGGTGAGACCGCCCATTTGAAGGGGATTATCCGCGACACGCGTGCGGGGCAGCCGCGCATTCCGAAGGGCACCAAGGTGCAACTAAAGGCGTTCGACAGCCGTGAGCGCGAGATCTTCAAGCGCGAGCTGACGGTCAGCGACACCGGCAGCCTCGACGCCGACATCGCGCTGCCGAATGGCTCCCTCGGCGAATACACGGCGCGCGTTTTCTTTGGCGAAAGCGAGGACGCTCCGCAGGCGCAGCACGTCTTCCAGGTGCAGGAATACACGCCGAACGCGTTCGAGATTCAGATCGAAGCGCCGAAGCACGCGACCGGTTCCGGGCCGCTGGAGCTGCCGGTGCGCGCGAAGTATTTCATGGGCAAAGCGCTCTCCAAAGCCGAGGTGACCTGGTCCCTGCAAGGTGACGATGCGGGCTTCGCGCCGGAAGGGTTCGACGATTTCGCGTTCTGCGATGCGATCGGCGATTACCGGCTGCAACGCGCGCTCGATCGCAGGTCGCATTTCGCTGATCAGGGAAAGCTGGAGCTCGGCGAAGACGGCAGCACGAAAGTGGAGACAACCTTCCCGCTCAACTCGAAGGCGCCGCAGCCTCGGACAGCGCGGCTCTTGTGCGAAATCACCGATCTCAATCAGCAGACGGTCTCCGAACAAAGCTCCGCGACGGTGCACAGTTCGGACTTCTATCTCGGGCTGCGGACACTGCCGGAAGTCGTGCGCAGCGGCGATGCTTTGCCGATCGATTTGATCGCAGTCCGCACCGACGGCACACCGCTCCCGGAGCCGGTCCCGACCACGCTGCGTTTGACGCGAATCGATTGGCAAAACAACCGGATCGAGACGGACGAAGACACCTCGGAAAGCCAAAGCACGCCGCTCCCCAAGCTCATCGCCGAGCAGACCCTGCCAACGCAGTCGCTGATCCAGCGCGAGCACAAGTGGACCGTCACCGAACCTCGCGAGAGCGGCTGGACCGCCGGCGAGCCTGGTCTCTACCTGATCGAGGCGACGGCGAAGGACACGGCCGGTCGTGAAGTGCTCACCGCGATGACCTTCTACGTGAGCGGCGAAGGCGCGACGGAATGGAACGCCCGCAATCAGTTCCAGATCGAGCTGGTGCCGGACAAAACGGAATACCTGAGCGGCGAAACCGCTCGGGTCCTGGTGAAGACACCGATCTCCGGTGAAGCGCTGGTGACGGTCGAACGCGACCGCGTGCTGCGTTCGTTCGTGACGAAGCTGAGCGGCAACGCGCCGACCGTGGATGTGCCGTTGGAGAGCGCCGACGCGCCGAATGTGTTCGTCTCGGTGATGCTGTTGCGCGGCGCCGAGGACAGTCCGCGGAAGTTCAAGGCCCCGGAGTATCGCGTCGGCTTTTGTCAGCTCACCGTCACGCGGCCCGAGTCGCAGCTCAGCGTCTATCTGACACCTGAGCGGCAGAGCTATCAACCCGGCGAGACCGTCACCGTCACTTGCGAAGTGAAGGACTTCGCGGGCAAAGCGAAGTCCGGCGCGGAGCTCACCGTGTATGCAGTGGATGAAGGCGTGCTGAGCCTTACCGGCTACACGACGCCTGACCCGTTCGCGTTTTTCAATGAGCCGCTGCCGCTCTCCGTTTCGACAAGTCTCACGCTGCCCACCTTGCTCAGCGAAGATCCGGACGAGCGCAGCTTCAGCAACAAAGGTTACCTGGTCGGTGGCGGTGGCGAGGCGGACGCATTCCGGAAGAACTTCGTCACCTGCGCATTTTGGAATGCCACTTTGCGCAGTGATGAAACCGGCCGCGTCTCGGCGAGCTTCACGGCGCCGGACAGCCTCACACGCTACCGCTTGATTGCAGTGGTGCAGACGCAGGAGGACGCATTTGGGAGCGCAGAGTCGGCGTTCGAAGTGAACAAGCCGATCATGCTGGAGCCTGCGTTGCCGAGGTTTGCGAACGTCGGCGACGCGCTCATTCTGCGCGCCGTATTGCACAGCCGCAGCGATGTCGCAGGTGAAGTGGTCGTTGCTCTCGAACTCGACGCGACCGCGACGGCGGAGACCAAGTCACTCCGCGTCCAGCTTCCGGCGCGCGGCTCCGTGGCGGTGGATTTTCCGGTCACGTTTGCGGAAGTCGGCGAAGCGAAGTGGAAGTGGACCGCAGCGTTTGCGAGCGCCGACGGAGCAACCCGCTTTCGCGACGCCGTCATCACCAAGCTGAAGGTCGGTTATCCGGTCGCCACGTTGCGCGAACTGCATGTGAGCCGCGCGGATGGTGACACCGATCTGCTCGCGGACGTGAATCCCGCGCTCCTGGAAGGGACCGGCATGATCCGCGTCAGCCTGGGACACTCGCGCGCGATCGAGTTGCGCGAAGGCCTCGAGCAACTGCTGCATTATCCCTACGGCTGTGTGGAGCAGACGACTTCGAGCACGCTGCCGTGGATCGTCTTGCGCGATCTGCGCGGGCATTTGCCGACGCTTTCCAAGACGGATGCGGAGCTGGCGCAGGCAATCAATCGCGGCGTCGATCGGCTGCTGTCGATGCAGACGACCAGCGGCGGACTCGCCTACTGGCCCGGCCAACGCGAGCCGCTGTTCTGGGGTAGCGCGTATGGCGGCATGGGCCTTGCGCTGGCGAAACGCGGCGGCTTTCCGGTGCCAGCGGAAGCGTTCGATAACCTGCTCGTTTATCTGAGCCAGGGGCTTCGCGGATTGGGTGAAACCAGCGAGCGCTGGGGGCTGTCCGAGCGTTGCCTCGCACTTTACACGCTGGCGATTGCGGGCAAACCCGAGGCTTCTTATCACGAGGTGCTCTTTAGAAAACGTGCAGCGCTCGATGATGAAAGCCGCGCCTTGCTGGCGCTCGCGATCGCCGAAAGCAACGGTCCGGCGAAGATGATCGAGGAGCTGCTCAGCGAGCGCTGGCGTGGTGTGGCGGGGAATGAGCACGCCTTCTGGAGCGCTTCCCGCGAGACCGCGATCCGCCTGCTGGCCTGGGCACGGCTGCGCCCCGAAGGAACGGAAGCGGATCGTCTCTCGACGGAACTCTTTGGCCAGCGCGAGACGGGCCACTGGCGGACCACCCAGGGCAATTGCTGGGCGCTGCTGGCCCTAAGCGATTACTTGAAACGCGTCGAACTCCCGAACCGAGTTGCGACGGGCGTGCTGGCGCACGCTGACGATCTCGAGCGCTTTGAACTGAGCAACACGCGGGCGGTGCAACGACGCGAGTTCTCGATCAAGGGCTCGGCCCAGCGTCTGCGCCTGTTGAATCCGAGCCGGCGCATTTACACCGAAGTAGCCATTGAGGCGAAGCCACGCACGCTCACGCAGCCCAGGCAGGATCAGGGTTACGGGATCGAACGCACTTACTCGAGGGTCGAGGACGACGGCTCACTGACGGAACTGAGTGAGCCGCGCGTCGGCGATCGCGTGCTGATCACGCTGCGCCTCGATGTGCGGCGTCACGCGACTTATGTCGCCGTTGACGATCCGCTGCCGTCGATCTTTGAAGCGGTGAATCCGGTCTTCAAATCGCAAGCGACCAGCGCCGGCGAAGTGCTCTCGCAAGAGTGGACTAGCGACTATCAGGAGCTGCGCGAAGATCGCGCGCTCTTCTTTGCGGATCAGCTTTCCCCAGGCAGCTACACGATCCGCTATCTGGCGCGCGTTCGTGCGGCGGGCACGTCCACGGCGCCCGCAGCAAAGATCGAGGAGATGTATCACCCGGAGCGCTTCGGAATGACGGAGACGATGCGGCTTACCAGCCTCGCGCTGACTGCGCAGGTTGCTGATCCGGCTGCCGGGCAGCGGACCGCTGGGATCAAACCTCAAGGTTCCGCAACGCAGCCATGACGCTGCTTTGGAAGCGGTGGTGGTTGCGTGGGGCGCGCGCGTTGGTGGTGCTCGCCGGAATGGCGTGGCTCGGATTGAAGCTGGTGCCATTGCCGCCGGCCTTGTTCCAGCCGATCGCGCAAAGCGGGGAGCTGCTCGATCGCCACGGAGAGACATTGCGCGAAGTGCGCGTGAATGAACGCTTCACGCGAGAAGTCGGTTACGCAGATCTTCCGCCACTGGTGGTGCAGGCGGCACTCGCCGCGGAAGACAAACGCTTCTTTCAGCACCGTGGCCTGGATCTCTTCGCGACCGCTCGGGCGTTGCTGCGCAATGTAACGGAACGACGCGTCACCTCGGGCGCGTCAACCATCACGCAGCAGCTTGTGAAGATCAGCGCGCGTCGGCCGCGCACGTTTCTGACCAAGATGAAAGAGACCGCGCAGGCGCTCCGGCTGGAGCAAATCTGGACGAAGGAACAGATCCTCACCGCGTACTTGAACCGGCTGGATTTCGGGAATCTCAACGTTGGCATCGCGACGGCGGCGCACTCGTATTTCGACAAACCGCTGAGCGATCTCAGCGCCGGTGAGGCCGCGTTTTTGGCCGGACTTCCGATGAATCCGACGCGGCTGAACCCACACCGGGCATTTGGGCAAGCCGCCCGCCGACAGCAGACGGTGCTTCGGCGAATGCATGCCGCGGCGTCGCTTTCGGCCGTGCAACTCGATCGCGCGTTGCAGGAAACCGTCCGCGTGCAGGCGCCAGGGCGTCGTTTCCGCGCGCCACATTTTGCCGAGCTGGTGCTGCGGCAGGCGGCGGCTGAAGGCGGGAGCGGGAGGACCACGCTGGATCTCGGGTTGAATCGGTTTGTGGAGCAAAAGGTGCGGGAGCGCATCGATGCTTTGCAGGGGCAAAACGTCGGCAACGCGGCAGTCGTGGTGCTGGACAACGCAAGTGGCGAGGTGCTGGCGCTGGTCGGATCGCGGGATTATTTCGCGCCCGGATCAGGGCAGGTGAATGGGGCGTGCGCGCCGCGTTCTGCCGGATCGACACTGAAACCATTCACCTACCTCCTGGCGCTCGAAGCGGGCGCGACTCCGGCGACTGTGGTGGCAGATGTCGCGGCAACCTTTCCAACCGCCACCGGCTTCTATCGGCCCGAGAATTACAACCAACGCTGTTACGGCCCAGTGCGCCTGCGGTTGGCGCTTGGTAATTCGCTCAACATTCCCGCGGTGCGCCTGCTCGCGTCGCTTGGCGGTGCAGCGCCGTTGCAGGAGCGTTTGCAGGCCTGGGGAATCACGACACTTCGCGCGCCGGCAGCCGAGTACGGCCTCGGTCTCACGCTGGGAAACGCCGGGGTTTCGCTGCTCGAATTGACGAATGCCTATGCGACGCTGGCGCGGCTCGGTGAGTGGAGACCGCTTCAAACGGTCCGCGGCAGGTCGCTCGATCGTGAAGAGTTCATGGCCGATCCCGCGCTTCCCGCCACGACTCCGCTCGCGGCCTGGCTGATCGCCGACATGCTCAGCGACAATGGTGCGCGGACCTGGTCCTTCGGCGTGAATTCGCCGCTGCGCTTTGATTTTCCCGTCGCGTGCAAGACGGGCACGAGTTCGGATTTTCGCGACAATTGGGCAATGGGTTACACGCCGGAATTCACGGTCGGCGTGTGGGTGGGAAACTTCGATGGCACGCCGATGGCGGGCGTTTCCGGCGTGACCGGAGCCGCGCCGATTTTGCACGACGTGTTCGAGCATCTTCGGGCGCAGTTCGGCACGAGCTGGTATCCGACGCCACCGGAAATCGTGCGTGCGAGGGTTCATCCGATCACCGGGAAACGCCTGGCCAACGACCGAGCGGACGGATCGGAGGAGAAATTTGCGACGGGCTTCCTGCCTCCCATCGAAGGCCGTGCGGACTACGACGCTTCCGGCCGCGTGCTGCTCGATCCGATTTATCAGGCGTGGAGCGAGAGCGCAGAGAACGGGTTGGACTCACGTGTGGCGATCGCTGGGGGAACCACAGGACTCCGGGTGGTTTCGCCCGTGGCCGGCACGACGTTCATTGCGGATCCCGACCTGCCCTCCAGCCAGCGCGTGCCGCTCCGGGCGAACGGGAGCGTGGAGCCGCAATGGGGGAGCGATACGCTGACCGTTCGGGAAAGCGGTGGTCGCTGGTTTGCGGAGGCGCTGGAGGGTCGGCACCGGATCAGCGTGCGGAACCCGGAGACCGGCGAAAGCGTGGAGACCTGGATCCGGGTCAAGCAGCTGTGAAGCGAGCGCGGACGCGGATCGCCGGGGAGCGCACGCGTCTCGCGTGCTGGTTTCGCGTCCCGCCGAAACGACCTTCCTGGGGAGGCAAAAAGTAAGTCCTACGTTGACTGCGAACCGCACGCGAGACGCGCGCGCTTCCTGGAGATGCCGCCCGCCGAAACAGCTCGACCTTTTACTCAACCGCAGAGGACGCAGAGATGCAGAGGCCGCGGAGGAGGACCCGCAGAGATCGAGAGCTGACGTTCGAGTTAGGTAACGCCCGGTTCGATCTCAGAGCGGTCGAGGCAGACCGCTAAAATTGAAGACCTCAGCTAAACGTCAGATTCCGCACGCCGGCGAAAGCCGCGGCATTCAGGACGTCGATGATCCGCTCGTGCCGCGTGTCGGCTTGCGGACGGATGATCACCGGATCATCGCCCCCGTATTGCTCGATGTTGCTCTTCAGCCATTCCCGCAAGGTCGTCAGCGAGCGATCGGCTGGCGTGCCAAAGGCCGTGTTGTTCATCGTCACCTGACCCTCGCCGGAGATGTCGATCATGATGGGCGTGACCGCGCTGTTCTCCTTGTTCGTGGAGCCACTTGGCAGCGCGATATTCAGCTCCTTCTCCTTCACCTGCGCGCCCGCGCAAGCCATGAAGAAGAGCATCAGGACGAACACGACATCGACCATCGGTGCGATCTGAAAACCGATGTCGCCATCTTCTGAACCTACGGATCCGGCCATGGTGCGTTGCGGTGAGGAGTTGGGTTGTTAGGGAGCGGGCGCTGTTGCCGGCGCGGCCATTTCCTTGTCCACGACCGAGAACGTCACGTTCGCGACTCCGGCATTCGCGGAGGCGACCATGATGCTGCGCAGGTATTCGTAGCGGACATTGCGATCGGCGCGGATGAGCACGCGCATCGCCGGGTTGGAGCGCACCTTCGGCTCG
Source organism: Chthoniobacter sp. (assembly GCA_028293645.1). Classification (GTDB taxonomy): domain Bacteria; phylum Verrucomicrobiota; class Verrucomicrobiia; order Chthoniobacterales; family Chthoniobacteraceae; genus Chthoniobacter. Next base: position 5,207 of record JAQGOK010000047.1, on the reverse strand, counting down.
AGGACGCTGGCGAGCTGGCCGGGATCCTCGAACTTCTTTTCGTCCACGTCCATCGACCCTGCGTTCGCGATGGTATTCCAGAGCACGTTGATGATCGTCTGCCCCTTGGCGTCCTTCTCCGGAGGCTTCGCGTCCTTCGCGATCGGCAGGATGACAGCCTGGTTGGTCTGCAAAACTTCCGACGAGCTGATCGACATGAAGAAGATCAGCAGCACCAACAGGATGTCGATCATCGGAGCGATCTGGAACTCGGGATCTTCCTCCGGAGTTGAGCGCGCCGCGGCGCGCATTCGCTTGGTATGTTTCGACGCAGCCATGGAACCAGTGAGTTCCTAGGCTGCCCAGTCGAGGGTCGCGCCGCAGTGCGGGCAGGGGTTTACGCCGGGAGTGACGGAGCCGCTGCAGATGGGGCAATTGGTGGTGAGTGCCATGGAGACTTTGCGCGCTCCGCCGCCGGGGACGCCCGCACCGGCGCTGAAGTTGTCGCCGATCTGCACGCCTTGCAGTTCGTCAAAGGGAATATCGAGGAGCAGCTCGTTCACCACGTCGTCCGCGTGAACGATCACCATCTGCGAGACGTTGCGGAAAACGTAGTAGGCGACGAACGCCGGGATGGCGATGAAGAGACCACTCGCAGTGGCGAGCAACACTTCGGAAATCTTCCCGGAGAGCGCGCGAGGGTCCTGGATTCCCGAACCGGCCAGCACCGCGAAGGCGCCCATCATACCGATTACGGTGCCCAGCAGACCGATCATCGGGCTGACGACACCGATGACGGAGAGATAGCTGTTGCGGGTGCGGATCAGAGTCGCTTCGCGAAGACCGTGCTCAGCGACCGAGGCTTCCACCGCTTCCTTGCCGCGGCCGAGCCGGCTCAGTCCGGACTTGAGCACATTCGCGAGGTAATTCTTGTTCGCCGCGCAGGTCGCCCACGCTTCCTGATAGTTGCCGGCCATGATCGTCTCCCGAAGCGCGTCCACGAGCGGCGGCGGGGCCAGCTTCTCCTTCCGCAGCGACATCGAGTTCTGGATGATCAGCGTGACCATCACCACGGAGGTGCCGATGATACAAACCCAGATGAACATGATGAGCGGACCGCCCTCCATGATCACTTCGAAGACACTGTGCGCCTTCGCTTCCTCCGCGGCCGGCGCGGCCTCACCCTGGGCCAGGCCGGTTCCCAGCCCGAACACGAGCAGTGCGAGCAGGGTGAGAAGCGGAAGGAATCGGCGAAGCTTGGAAGGAATCAACATACGGGCGGGTGGCTGGTTCAGGGAACGGTGAGGGGATTGTTCTTGTCGCGGCTGCGCAAGGCGTCGGCTTTTTCCTGCGCCAGCGCGACGGCGGCGGGATCATGGTAGAAGAGCGTGACCGTGCGCAAATAATCTTCGAGCGCGCCTTGTAGATTCCCGTCGGCCTCTTTGATCTGACCGCTGACGGCAAAAGCCTGGCTCACCGCGATGGCATTGGCGGGCGCGATATTCTTCTGCTTCAAAGCGTCCGCGAGGATCGGCTCCAGACGACTCTTCGCTCCAGCGAGGTCCTTCTTCGCCAGGGCGATTCGCGCGAGGCCGACCTGCGAGGTTGCGGACGAGGCATTCTTATAGAGCCGGGTGAACTCGTTGTATGCCGCTTCCGCTTTCGCGAAATCCTCCTGCGCCACATAAATGTCGCCGAGCAACCCGGTCGCGTATTGCGCCCAATCCGTGGGCAAGCCCTTGAACTTATCGGTGACCGATTTGATCAACGTCAGCGCCTTCGCGTAGTCCTTTGCAGTGAGGGCTTCAAAGCCGGCGCGGTACTCCGGCGGTGGTGCCATTTGGAACGACTCGAACATCGCCGGAGGCAGCGTCACGGTCTGCGCGCCGATCCGGATTTCAACGCCTTTCGGACCCGCGCCGAGCACTGTTCCCTGCTGCACGCCCGCCGTTCCTCCGCGCACCTTGAAAGTCGCCTGCCCAGCAGCTGGCGCCTGGCCGATCGCCCCGGAAGCTAGCAAAACAGAGCATCCCGCGGCAAAAAGGAGTTGCTGGGGGAGGAACCGGACACGTAGCTTCATTCGTTTTGGGGGCGGGAAACTACCGAGACCCCCTGACGAAATCAACCCCAACCTCTCTCTATGACCCGCCTAATGCGTCGCTTCAGCAAGCCGCTGATGATCGTGATCACGGTCCTCGTGATCATCGCTTTCACATGGCTCTACAGCGATACGCGGTTCATGGATCAGATGGGCTCGGACCGCGTCGGTACGATCTACGGGCGGAACGTCACGCAGGTGCAATTGATCCGGGCCGCGAGGAACTATGAACTCAGCTTGATGCTGCAGCTCAACGAGATGGTGAAATCGCTGGCGAATCTTCCTTCCGATATGCCGGACTTTTTTGTCGGCATGCGCAATTGGGGAGATGAAGCCGTTGAGGAGTTTGCCTGGAATTCGATGGTCATCCGGCACGAAGCCCAGCGGCTTGGCATCACGTCCACCCAGGAGGAGCGCGACGAAGCGATCAAGCAACTGCCGCCACTTCAGACGAACGGTGCGTTCGATCCAGGCAAGCTCGGCATGTTCATCCAGAACGGCCTCTCTCCGCGTGGGATGAGCGCCGATGCGCTGGAGGAACTCGTGGCTGACCACGTCATGCTGCGGAAGATCAAGACGCTGCTCGGCACCACGGTCGCACCGGCACCTAGCGAAGTCCGCACCGCGTATGAATCGAGCAAGCAGAAGCTCGAGACCTCCGTCGTCCGTTTCAAGTTCGCCGACTTTCTGGCCGCTGCGCAGGCACCGGAAGAGGAGGTGAAGAAGGCTTTCGAAGAACGCAAAGCCACCCTCATGACCGACGAGTTGCGCAGCGTGAAGTTCATCGCTTTCATGCTGCCGCCGTCCGAGAAACCACTGGTCGGCAAGGAGCGCGTCGATCTGCTCAGCCAACTGAGCGAAAAAGCCCAGGAAGCATCAGTCGCGATGACCGAAAAGGACGCGAAGTTGGAGGATGTGGCGGCAAAACTCGGGGGCGAAGTGAAGCAAACGCCGGCCTTTGCGCAGAATGATCCGCCCGTGGAATTGGGTGACTCAGAAGAAGCGGCGCAGGCAGCCTTTCAACTGAAGAAAGAGGATCCGAACAGCGATGTGGTACAGACCGACAAGGGCTATTACATCCTGCAGCTTGCCGACATCACGCCGGCCCGGCCGAAAGCTTATGAGGAGGCCAAGGGAGAGCTCGAAACGCAGCTCAAAAATGAGCGTGCACGCGAGGCGATGAATCTCAAAGCGACCGAGATCCGCAACAAGATCGACGCCGAGCTCAAGGCGGGGAAACCGTTCGCCGAAGCGGCCGCTGCGGCGGGCGCCACAGTGGAAGCGTTCCCGCCGTTTTCGTTCTCCGAGCCGGAACCGAAAGAACCCGATGCACGCGAGATCATGACCGCCGCGGCGGATCTCGACGAGGGCCAACTCAGTCCGTTCACGCCTACGCAAGGCAGTCCAGCCGGTCCTGGTACCGGGGGAGGCGTGCTCGTCTTTCTGGCTAAAAAGCAGCCGATCGATGAAACGAAGTTTGAGCAGGAAAAAGCGCAGTTCGCCGAGCAGGTAATCAAGAGCAGCCGCGATGCACTCTTCCGGGAATGGCTCCGCCTCCGACGCGCGGAAGCAAACGTGCAACTGGCGAATCGCCGCGCCTGAGTCTGCGCTCGCGCTGGTCTGCAGCGCTTCGTCATGAGCCTTTTGCCTGAACTCGAAGAACTCTTCGACGACGCGAATGGCGACCTCGCGCTCGGCGAACTCGAGGCTGCGGTCGAAAAATATCGTCGCTGCACGGAGCTGGATCCCGAGTTCTTCGATGGCTGGCATGCGCTCGGCATGGCTCTGATGAAAACGGGCCGGTATCCCGAAGCGATTGAAGCCGGTTTGAAAACCGTCCAACTCCGCCCGAACGATCAACTCGCCTGGTCAAGCCTTTCCCTTTTCTACGTGCGTGCGAACCGGATCGCCGATGCCGAAGCCGCCGGCGCGAAAGCCAAGATCCTGAGCTGGGGCGGGAAGATCAAGAAGCCCGCGTAGCTGGAACCACGGAGTCGCCGCACCGAAGGGGCGCCTCCAAACAACCGGTCGACCGGTCAGATTGGGAAGCTCCACCACGCTTCTTTATGGCAGTCGCACGGACGCAACTGCATTGCCTAGATCGTAACGATCTCGCAACTTCACGCCTTTCATGGCCGAGACCTTCTTCATCACCACCGCGATCGATTACACGAATGGCGCGCCGCACATCGGGCACGCCTACGAGAAGGTGCTCGCGGACGTCATCGCGCGGTATCATCGGCTAAAAGGGGACAATGTCTTCTTTCTCACGGGCGTCGATCAGCACGGGCAAAAGGTCCAGCAATCGGCCGAAAAACAAGGCATCGCGCCGCAGGAGTTTGTGGACGGCGTGACGGCCAAGTTCAAAGCACTCTATGCGAAGCTCGATGTGAGTTACACCGCGTGGGCCGCGACCACCGATCAGAGCCACAAGGATTGCGTTCGGGCCATTCTCCAGCGCCTGTGGGACGACAAAGATCCAGCGACCGGCGAAAGCCGGTGGATCTATAAGAAGAGCGAAGGCGGTTATTACTCCGTGCGCCAGGAACAATTCCTCACGGACAAGGAGCGTGGCGAAGACGGCGAGTTTGGCGCCGAGTGGCAGCCGGTCGAGTTTCGCGAAGAGGAGAACTTCTACTTTCGCCTCATGCCACACAAACAGTGGCTGCTCGACCTGATTGATTCCCGTAGCAAGGCAGGGAACCCATTGGTCATTCCTGATTTCCGCGTCGGCGAGTTACGCAATGCGGTTGAGAAACTCGAGGGCGACCTATGTATCTCGCGCCCCGCAAGCCGGCTCCAATGGGGCATTCCGTTTCCCGAAAGCTTTGGCGCCGGGTTCGTCACTTACGTTTGGTTCGACGCGCTGGTGAACTATATCAGCTTCGCGCGCGGCTACTCGCCGCTCCTCGCGTCGCCGTTCACCAACCACGAGTTTCACCGTTGGTGGCCCGCGCTCCATGTGATCGGCAAGGACATCATGATCCCGGCGCACGGTGTGTATTGGCCGATCATGCTCAAGGCGCTCGGCTTTGACGGTGACGACATCCCGCAACTCATCGTTCACGGCTGGTGGAACATCTCCGGCGCCAAGATGAGCAAGAGCCTCGGCAACGTGGTCGATCCCGAC